>SLSF01000214.1 GCA_007130605.1 Gemmatimonadota bacterium
GCAGGTTGCGGCAGGGATCGACTACCTCTTCGGGCTGGGGCTGGAAGATGCCACCGGGCTGCAGCTCGGCCTCATCGCCGTCATTACCCTGATCGCCACCGGATCGGTGGTCGCGGGGCTCGACAAGGGGATCCGCCGGCTCTCCAACTTCAACATGTCGGTGGCGGTGATCCTGGTCCTCTTCATATTCGCCGTCGGGCCCACCGTCTTCATACTGAACAACTGGGTGGAGAACACCGGGAACTACCTCTCGTCCATCGTCAGCAACACCTTCTGGATCGATGCCTGGGGAGACGGGGAGTGGCACGGGACCTGGACCCTCTTCTATTGGGGATGGTGGATCGCCTGGTCGCCCTTCGTCGGCATGTTCATCGCCCGCGTCTCGAGGGGCCGGACCATCCGGGAGTTCATCGGCGGAGTCCTTCTGGTGCCTGTAGCCTTCACCACCTTCTGGCTCACCACCTTCGGGAACAGTGGTCTCTACCGGGAAGTCTTCGGAGAAGGGGGGATCGCAGGAGTGGGAGCCGAGGAGATGCTCTTCGCGCTCCTGCAGGGCTTCCCGCTCTCAGCCGTCACCTCGATCCTGGCCATGATCGTGATCATCGCCTTCTTCGTCACCTCGTCGGACTCGGGGTCGCTGGTCATCGACATGCTGGCGTCCGGCGGGAATCCTGATCCACCCAAGGTCCAGCGGGTCTTCTGGGCGCTCCTGGAGGGAGCGGTGGCCGGGGTGCTTCTCTGGGCCGGAGGGCTCGGAGCGCTCCAGACCGCCGCCATCGCCACCGGGCTCCCCTTCGCCGCGGTCCTGGTGGTGATGTGTATCGCACTCCTCAAGGCGTTGCGCAGCGAGAGCACCGATCGAAGTCGGGTCCGAAAGGTCTTCCCGGCGCGGAAGCGAGTGTCCGGAGAAGGTCCGGAAGTCGAGGAGATTCCGGAGTGAGGTCTGGCTGCGGATGTCTGAACGGAGGCAGGGACTGCCGGGACGGGGCTCTCCGGTCCCGGTTCGGGCGGATCGGGCATGGGGGGGCCACGTCCTGCACATGAAACTGAATGGAGGAGAGGATGAGTGACTGGAAGAGGGATCTGAAGATGCTCCTGGCCGCGGCCGAGGGAGAGGGTCGATCGAAGCCCGAGGGGCCGAGCCGGGTGCGGGGGTTCATCTCCGACGTGGTGGTGCCCGCCTTCGAGGAACTCGCCGGCGAATTGCAGGAGCATGAGCGCGACGTCGAGGTGGAGCACAGCGACCGGATGGCCTCGATCCGGGTGATGAAGGATGGGAAGGAGGAGTTCTACTACGAGGTGAAGGTGAAGGCGTATCGCAACAAGGGGTTCGCCTTTCCCGTGGCCCCGCTCCGCGACCCCGAGGGGAAGACGTACCGGGCCGAGATCCATCTGCGTGACCGACCCCTCCACCAGGATGTGACCAACTCCACGAAGGAGGACCTCATCCGGTACTTTCTCCACGACTACCGACGCCACCTGGTCTGGAGCCTCTGAAACGGCCACCACCACCACCGGCGCACCGGCACCACGACGGGTGCGCCGAGGGACGACCGCCGGAACTGTGGAGTGGGCGGGGTGTGAAGCGGGCGACAAGCACCCCCCACACCCCATGGACGGAAAAACGGCCGGAGGCGCATCTGCTGCGCCCCCGGCCATTTTCCGCTCCCTGCGTGCCGGCTTCAGCCCATGTGCGGGTAGGTCCAGTCGAGGACCGGCACGAAGTTCTCCTTGATGGAGCGGGGAGAGACCCAGCGCAGGAGGTTCAGGAAGGAGCCGGCCTTGTCATTGGTTCCCGAAGAGCGGGCCCCACCGAAGGGCTGCTGGCCCACCACCGATCCGGTGGGCTTGTCATTCAGGTAGAAGTTTCCGGCGGCGTTCCGGAGGCGGTTCGACGCCTCCACCAGGGTGGACCGCTCGTGGGCGAAGACCGACCCGGTGAGGGCGTAGGGGCTCGTGGTATCGACGAGCTCCAGGGTCTCCTCCCACTTCGAGTCCTCGTAGACGTAGACGGTGAGGATGGGGCCGAAGAGCTCCCGCGCCATGAGGTCGTGCCGGGGGTCGTCGGTCCGGAGGACGGTGGGCTCGACGAACCATCCCACCGAGTCGTCGGTGCCCCCGCCACACACCACCTCGAGTCCATCGGCCTTCGCCTGCTCGATGGCCTCCCGGTGCTTCTGGAAGGCGCCCTCGTCGATGACGGCGCCCATGAAGGTGGAGAGGTCCTCGCCCACATCCCCCATGGTGATCTCGGCGACGGTCTCCCGGATGCCGTCGCGGATGGCCGGCCAGAGCGATTCGGGAATGTACGCCCGGGACGCCGCGGAGCACTTCTGCCCCTGGTACTCGAAGGCCGCCCGTGCCAGGGCCACCACCACCGGCGCGGCGTCGGCCGAGGGGTGGACGGCGACGAAGTCCTTACCGCCACTCTCGCCCACGATCCGGGGGAAGGTGCGGTAGTGGTCGAGGTTCCCGGCGGCCTTCTTCCAGAGCGACTTGAGCACCGTCGAGGAGCCGGTGAAATGGAGTCCGGCGAAGTTCTCGTGCGCCATGGCCACGTCGGCCACCCGCGCTCCATCGCCGTGGAGGAGGTTGATGACACCGTCGGGGACTCCCGCCTCGCGGAAGGCCTCCATGGTGTAGTGGGCGCTCAGCGCCTGCTTCTCCGAGGGCTTCCAGAGGACCACATTCCCCATCATGGCCGGGGCGGTGGGGAGATTCCCCCCGATGGCGGTGAAGTTGAAGGGGGTGATGGCCAGAACGAAGCCCTCCAGGGGGCGCCAGTCGAGCTGGTTCCAGGTGGCGTCGGGGGAGTACATGGGCTGCTCCCCGTAGATCTGTTCCGCGTAGTGGACATTGAAGCGGAGGAAGTCCACCAGCTCGCACGCCGCATCGATCTCGGCCTGCTGCACCGACTTGGACTGGCCCAGGATCGTCGACGCATTCACCGCGTCCCGATAGGGTCCCGCAATGAGATCCGCAGCCTTGAGGAAGATGGCGGAGCGGTCCTTCCACGACATGGCGGCCCACTCGTCGGCCACCGAGAGGGCCGAGGTGATGGCCGCCTCCACATCTTCGCGGCGGGCTCCGTGGACCTTGGCGATCTCGTTGGAGTGGCGGTGGGGCGAGCGCTGGACGAAGGTCTCTCCACTTCGCACTTCCCGGCCTCCGATCACCATGGGGCAGTCGGCGGTCTCGGCCGACATGGTGCGGATACGGGCCTCGAGGGAGACACGTTCCGGAGAGCCGGGGGCGTATCCCTTGATGGGCTCATTCGTCGGGGTGGGGATGCGGGGATGGCCGTCGAACATGGTCGCGGTACTCCTCATGCAGGTGACGTGTGGAATCGGGTCTCGAAGATGGTGATACCGGCCCGTGGCGGGAACCCCCTCCTGCGGAGATGAGGGCCGAATACCGGGTTGGTGGGGGCGATCAGCCTCCGCCCCGGGACTCGAGGATCCGCTCACCCCGGCGGTCGGCGAGGATCACGAAATCCAGGATCGTCTCGATGGCGCTGCCATAGAACTCCGGCGTGATGTTCTCGAAGGTGTCGGAGGGGTGATGGTAGCCCGGATGGTCCTCCACACCAAAGTAGATGAAGGGGATTCCGACCTGGTGGAAGGGGCCGTGGTCCGACGCCATGGTCCAGTCGTCGCCCGGCGGGAGGTCGGGGGAGTCATGGCCCATGAGGAGGGTCACGGGGGCACCTTCGGCAACCTCCTCCACCAGGGGGGTGAGGAAGGGGTAGTGGTAGGTGCCGGCGGCGTAGAGCTCGTTCACTTCGCTCCGACTCACCATGTCCAGGTTGATGTTCATGACCACGCGATCCAGGGGGGCCGGGGGATCGGCGATGAAGGCACGAGCCCCCTGGAGTCCCATTTCTTCGGCGTCGAAGGCGACGAGGATCACCGAGTGGCGGGGCGGATTGCTCCGGAACCAGGCGCCGAGGGCCATGATGCCGGCGACGCCGGAGGCGTTGTCGTCGGCGCCATTGTAGATTTCGCCATCGCGCACCCCCAGATGGTCGTAGTGCGCCGTCACCACGATGTAGCGATCCGGGTGGACCGTCCCGGTGATCATGCCCAGGATGTTCAGCCCCTCGTAGCGCTGCTCGTCCTGGCGGCCGGTGAACTCGAAGGGCTGGCTCGCCGGCCACTCCGGGGGCACGAAGCCCCGCTCCTCGAAGGCGTCCAGGAGGAAGCGCCGGGCGCGCTCATTCCCCTCGGTGCCCGTACGACGCCCCTCCATGGAGTCGTGGGCCAGGGTGCGCTGGTCGTCGAGGAGCTGGACGACATCGATCCTCTGACTGTCCTGAACCGCCGCCGCTCCACTGGGGACGGCAAGTCCCGGGAGTGCGAGGAGGGCGAAGAAGCAGACGAGCCCGAGGTGCTGTACAGCGAATGTGCGGCGCATGGATCCTCGTGCAGAATGAAGGATATTGAGAGTCGCAGCCCCTCCGAGGTACACTCCCCTCGGGAGCGGGGGTCCCCGGCAATCCGGCACGGGGACCGTCGGAAAGCCGGGGCCAATCTATACCACCGAACCGGAGACCGCATGCCCCGCCCCTGTGGATCCACTCCTTCACCCACGCACCCGACTCGGATGGGGGCGACTTGAAGTCGTCGGAACTCCCCCCACTTCGCCTTCGTCGAAGGCTCGTCGGGATCGGACTCGGGATCGCCGGCTGGCTCCTCTACCGGGGGCTCGCCCGGTCCCCCGAGGGGGCGGAGCGCTGGGTGGGAGGAGGCCCCATCGGCGAGTTCCCCCGCTTCCTCTCGCTGGCCACCGGGTGGATCCCCTTCTCTCTCGCCGAATTTGTGGTGGCGCTGGTGGTGGGGCGCCAGGTGGTGGGTCTGGTGGGAGGCGTTCGCGAGTACCGCGGCCGCGTCGATGCACCCGGGCGCCTGGCGCTCCGGGGCGGGCTCCGCTTCGCCCAGGATCTCGGCATTCTCCTCTTCCTCTTCTACCTCCTCTGGGGGATCCACTATGCCCGGCCTGGGGTGGAGGACCGGCTGGACCTGCCCCAGCGGGGGCCGGTGCCCACCGAGGAGCTGCGGGAGCTGGCGGAGGTCCTGGTGGAGCGCACCAATGCGCTCTACCTCGAGGTGCATGGCACTCCCGACCTGGGCGGGCCCACCCCCCGTCCGGCCCTCGACTCCCTCCTCCCGGAACTGGAGGCCGCGTGGGAGAAGGCCCGGGAGGGGTGGGGGCTCAGGAATCGGGTCGCCCGCCCCCACGGTGCGCCCAAGGTCTTCCTCCTGACCCCCCTGGTGCGCCCCTTCCAGATCGCCGGCATGTACTTTCCATACACCGGCGAAGCCCTGGTCATGGCGGACCTGCCCGGGGCACAGCTTCCCAAGGATCTCGCCCACGAGATGGCCCACCAGCGGGGCACGGCACGGGAGTCCGACGCCAATGTCCTGGCCTACCTGGTCACCATCGGGGCAGAGGACCCACGGATCCGCTACTCGGGAACCCTCTTCCTGCAGCGCCAGTTTCTCGCCACCCTCATCCCCCTGGACCCCGAGGGTGCCGCCACGCTCATCGAGTCGAGATACCCCGGGGTCCAGCGCGATGTGGACGCCATTCGCGAGTACTGGCTCCGGAGTCGGGGGCCGGTGGGGGAGGCCTCCACCCGGATGAATGACGCCATGCTCCGCTCCCACGGGATCCCGGAAGGGGTGGCGAGCTATGGCGGAAGTGTCTGGGTGGTTGCGGCGCTGGCCCGGCGTGAGGGCATCGAGGCGGTCACAGCTCCCCTGCGTCTGCCACCTCCCGCACCGAACGAAAGATGAGGCGTGCGCTGTCGATGTGCGGGAGGAGCTCCAGGAAGGAGCCCTTCTCGAGGCGGATCTCGCGAGCCATCACCGCCTCCATGGGATCAAGCTCTCCCTCGATGAGACGAGCCCATACCGAGCGCTCGGCGCCGAAGACCACCCGGGCATCTGCGTGATCCCCCGTGCGGAGGGGACGGGCATCGCGACACCGGCCCTCGGCGAGATCGAGCCGGACACCTTCGTCCCCGTCGGTGAGAAGCACGGTGCCATCCCAGAGTCCGACCTCTCCACTCTCTGCGGCGCTGCGGTCGATGGTGAGGGCGAGGGCATCGGCCCAGGCTTCGGAAAAGAGTGGGTGGGACAAGGGGGCTCCGGGGGTCGGGTCGGGAGGGTTCCAGTCCTTGAAAGTTGTGATGATTTGCGGGAAATTGGAACGCCGGGCTTCCTGCCCGCCCTCTCCAGGCGTCCACGGACCCGGTCCGGGCGCGCCCCCTTTCCTCCACCCCCATTCCGGCCCCATCGATGATCGGGATCCTCGGCGCCGGAGTCTCCGGCCTTTCCCTCAGTGTCCTGCTGGACCAGGGGGGCATCTCCCACCGGGTGCTCGAGAGGGAGGTGGAGGTGGGTGGAGTGATCCGGTCGGAGCGTGTGGAGGGGCGGGTGGTGGATTGGGGCCCCCAGCGCACGAGGGTCACTCCCCCGGTCCGTCGGATGCTCGACCGCCTGGGGCTCGACGACCGCACCGTCGTCGTGCCTCCCGACCATCCGCTCCATGTCTTTCGGGGAGGACGACTCCGGCGGGTCCCCTTCCGGCCCTCGGAACTCCTCCGGACCGACCTCCTTTCGGCACGGGCGAAGCTCCGCTTTCTCATGGAGCCGCTCACCGGCGGCCCCCGGCCCGAGGAGACCATCGGGGGCTTCCTCACCCGCAAGTTCGGGCGCGAGGTCTACGAGAACCTCATGGGACCCCTCTACGGGGGGCTCTACGGCTCCGACCCGGAAGAGATGTATGTTCGGCACGCCCTGGCCGGGACGCTGCGGGGCCTGGGGATTCGCCGGAGCATTCTCCGCGCCTTCATCCGTGGAGCCTTCAACCGGAGCGCGGCGCCTCCGGCGGTCTCCTTCGTCGACGGCATGCGAGAATTCACCGATGCCATGCACCGGCGGGTCCGGGAGCGGGTGGAGGTGGGGTGTGGTGCGACCCGGATCACCCGGGGCGAGGCAGGGGGCTGGAAAGTGACCGACACCGAGGGAGGGAGCCACCACTTCGAGGCGGTGGTGCTCACCGTGCCCGCCGATGCCGCGGCGGACCTCCTGGATCCTTCGGTCCCGGATGTGGCCGGGCGGCTGCGTCAGCTTCGATACAATGGACTCGTCATGGTCATGCTCGCCTCCGATGGTCCCCTTCACGGACTCGGCTACCAGGTGGCCTACGGAGAGGCCCTTCGCACCCGTGGGGTGACCTGGAACGCCTCGGCGCTGGGCCGGCGCGATGTCCACACCGCCTTCCTGGGCGGGGCGCACGACCGCGAACTCCTGGAGCTCGACGATGCCGAGATCGGTCGGATCGCGGCCCGGGAGTTCCGTGAGGTGACCGGGTGCGACGCCCGGGTCCTGGCGGTGGGGCGGACGAGGATCCCGTCATGGGATCGGAGCTGGATCGCCCTCGATGGCCTCGAACTCCCACAGGGCCTCCACCTCTGCACGAACTACGAGTCGCGGGTGGGGATTCCCGGACGGATCCAGCGGGCCGAGGCGCTCGCCGAGCGGCTCGCATAGCGCCGCCGACACCCATTGGCACGGCGGCGGCGCTCAGATCGAGGCGGCGGGTCGAACGCACCGCGGCCTCCGAGGGCGCCCGTCAGACCTCCCCGATGAGGATCCCGACGGCCACCACCAGGAGGAGCACGCCTGCACCGGCCAGCGCCCAGCGACCGAAGCGGAGGCGACCGAGCCGTCCCAGGTGAAGGCCCAGGTGGGTCGACGCGAAGATGAAGAGTCCCGCCAGGACCCCCAGGAGGAGGGCACCGCCTCCCCGGAGCCCGAAGCCGAATCCCAGAAGGACATTGTCGAGGCTGAGACCCAGCGACATGAGGACCAGCCCCGTCACCGGTGGACGGAAACGGATGCCTCGCCCCTCGTTGGGCAGGGGCCCCAGTTCCTCCCGAAGGGTCGAGGAGAGGGGCTGGGCAGGTGGGGGAACTCGACCCGGCTGACTCTCGCGGGCCTGCTCCAGGAGCCAGAGGGCCAGGAGGATGAGGATCCCCGCGCTGAGCCAGCCGGCCGCCGTACCGATCCAGCCGCTCATGACCTGGCCGACGAGGAGTCCGGCCGCCGGCGTGGCGCCTCCGAGGAGAGCGAAGGCCACCGCGATCCGCTGCCGGTCCCCTTTCTGGGTACGGGTCCCCAGGGCGAGGGCCACCGCGAAGGTGTCCATGGAGATCACCAGCGCCGCGATGACCATCTGGAGATGGAGGATCATCTGGAGGGCCTCAACCGGGGCGGTGCGCTCGGTGCCGCGAGGTGCGTCAGGACGAGGCGGGGTGTTCGAGGGCGGTCGACGGGCGAGGGGCGGCCTCCTCGCGGGGACGAGCGTTCAGGCAGAGGGTATTGGCGGCGGGCCGGCAGCGGCAGGGCCCGAACCGGAGTCCCACCGGGCTCTCCTCGCCGGTGATGAAGGGCTCCATGAGGTCGGCGAGGACCCCGATGAAGCGGGGGTCGTCGTGGGGGACCGGGACCCGGTGGAAGGCGAGTCCACGCTCCTCGGCCTCCTCGCGGAGTTCGTCGTCGAGTTCGGCGAGGGTCTCGGACTGCTCGTGCATGAAGGAGACCGGGTCCACCACCACGGTGTCGGCGTCGATGGTCTCGATGACCTGTTCCACGTCGGGCTGGGTCCACTCCACGCCGCGGTTGGAGTGGTTCTGGAAGCCGAGGGCGTAGTCGTCGACCCCGAGAAGGCCGGCGATCTCCTCGCAGAACTCATCGACGTAGCGGGCGTAGCCGCTCCCCTCGTCCAGGTACTTTTTCGGGGTGCCGTGGGCGGAGAAGACGAGGCGGGTGCCCGGGGCGCTGAGGTCGACACCGGCCTGCCGGACGGTGCGCCGGACGGCGTCGGCCCGGAGTTCGAGGTAGCCGGGGTGCCGGTGCCATCCGGTGATCCCCTCGAAGGCGACGTCTTCCCACCCGAGGGCGTCGATGGCGGCCTGAACATCGTTCAGCGCCGCCACATTGGTGGAGTGGCCGCAGAGGGGGTAGACGGGGAGTCCGATGAGTCGCTCCATGCCGTCCTCCCTTGCCTGTTTCACCACGTCGGCGACCAGGGGGGCGGTGTACTGGTACGCCGAGTAGACCCGGACGGGGAACCCCCTGCGGGCGAGCTCGGACGCCAGGTCACGGGCGTGTGCGTCGGCCTGGCCATTCAGGGGAGAGCCGCCGATCTCCTCGTACTCGGCAATGAGGCCCGGAGCCCTACGTTCGGCTAGCTGGCGGGAACGGACCCGCTTCTCCTCGTCGGTCTCGTGGGCTTCGAGGGAGCTGTTGGTGTAGAAGATCCGCTCCAGGAAGGGGATGACCTCTTCGGGGGTCGGATCGGAGGGCTCCCCGAAATTCAGGGTGAGGATCGCGGTCGTTGTCATGGAGTGGGTCCGGGGGATGATGGGGACGGAATCGGACGGCGGCGGGTACCCGTGAAAGGGTCATCGGGTCCGCAGGGTGGCCGCTCCCGATCTTCAGCATCCTTCCACCGTCAATCCCCTTCCCGGCGGGTGCCCCCCGACGCATGGACATGCTCCACCACCGCCCGCACCACTTCGGGCTTCGCCTGGGGGGTCAGGCCATGTCCCACATTGAAGATGTGGCCGGGGCGGCCGGCCGCTGCCGCCAGCACCTCGTCGGCGCGGGCCACCGCCGTGTCGGGGTCGGTGGTCAGGACGATGGGATCCAGATTCCCCTGCACCCCGCGGTCGTGCCCCACGATCTCCCACGCCTCGTCAAGGCGGACCCGCCAGTCGAGCCCGATCACGTCCCCTCCGGCCCGGGCCATCATGGGGAGGAGGGCGGGGTTCCCGGTGGCGAAGTTGATGGTGGGGATGCCGGCGGCCTTCAGGCCGTCGAGGATCCGGGTCGAGTAGGGGAGGACGTGGCGTTCGTAGTCGTCGGGATGGAGGGCGCCGGCCCACGAATCGAAGAGCTGGATCACACTGGCCCCCGCCTCCACCTGCGCCACCCCGAAGTCGATGAGGTGCTCGCTCCAGTACGACATGAGCTCGTCCCAGAGATCGGGCTGCCGCCACATGAACGCCTTGGTGCCGTGTCGGTCGCGGGTGCGGGGCGACTCCACCATGTAGGTCATGAGGGTGAAGGGCGCCCCCAGGAAGCCGAGCACCGGGATGTCCAGTTCGGACTTGAGGATCTGGAGGGTCCGGAGGACGAAGTCCAGGGTATCCCGCGGGTCGAAGGGCTGGAGGCTCCGGATCGTCTCGGGGGTGTTGTACGGATGGGGAAGGACCGGGCCGAGCCCCTTCTCGATGGTCACCTCGATCCCGGCGCCCACGAAGATCGTCGAGATATCGGCGTAGAGCACCGCTCCGTCCACCGGGAAGTACTCCAGGGGAAGCATGGTGATGTCGGCGGCGAGCCGGGAGTCCCGGGTCACCTCCAGGAGGTCGCGGTCTCCCTTCAGGTCGTGGTAGCGCGGGAGGGAGCGACCGGCCTGTCGCATGAACCAGACGGGGGTGCGTTCGACGGGTTCGCGGCGGGCGGCACGAAGGAGGAGGTCGTTCATGGGTGGCGACGGGGGTGAGGGAGCACGGGTGGTGGGGTCGGGGATGCGAAGCCGGGCTCCGCACCGGTACCGGGCGGAATCTACCATCGGGCGGGGTGAGCGTCACCCGTGACGGGCTCCACCCTCTTCCACCTGTCGGTTGCCGGAGAGGCGGGATCGGGGTTAATTCACTCGAAGAGCGGTGCCCGGATCGGATCGGATCCGACCTTGATCTCCGCTCGCCCCGACCCACTTCGATCCTCCTGGACTCCCACCCCGTACCCCCGCCATGCCGCAGACCCACCGCCCCACCAATCCGGCCGCCGAGGAGATCCTCGGGGGCTACTTTCCCGTTCTCGACCACGGTTTCGTCTCCCTCGTCGACTACATGGGATCCGACGAAGATGTGGAGCGAGCCGCCCGGGTGAGCTATGGCTACGGCACCCGGAAGAAATCGGCGACCCGGGGGCTCGTCCGCTACCTCCGTCGGCACCGGCACACCACGCCCTCCGAGATGGTGGAGTTCAAGTTCCACTGCGCCATGCCCATGTTCGTGGCCCGCCAGTGGATCCGCCACCGGACCGCCTCGGTGAACGAGTACAGCGGACGGTACTCCCTCATGCCCCTCCTCTTCTACACCCCGGACCGGGGGGACTTCGCGCACCAGAGCGCATCGAACAAACAGGGTCGCGAAGCGGGGGCGGCCGACGCCGCCCTCCATGACGAGGCGGTGGCCCGGTGGGGGCGGGGGCGGAAGGAGGCGGCGGAGACCTACGAGTGGCTCCTGGGCGAGGACGTGGCCCGCGAGATCGCCCGCATCGATCTTCCCCTCTCCACCTATACCCAGTGGTACTGGAAGATCGACCTCCACAACCTCCTTCACTTCCTGACCCTCCGGGTCGACCCCCACGCCCAGTGGGAGATCCGGGCCTTCGCCGAGGTCATGGCGGGGATCGTGAAGCGGGTGGCGCCCCTCTCCTACGAGGCGTGGGTCGACTACGACCTCACCGGGCACCCCATGAGCCGTGGGGAGCTCATGGCGCTCTCGACCCTCCTGGAACCAAGGGGGGAGGCGGGGGTGGGGGTGAAGGCGGGCGTCGACGCCCTCGACGACGAGGCCCTTCGCGAGATGGGCCTCTCGCCACGGGAGATCCGGGAGTTCAGTGCCAAGCTCACCGCACCGCCGGCTCCGGACTTCGAGCTCGACCTGGACCGGATGCGTCCCGCCGAGGAGGTGGGGCGGGAGATGTCGGCGGCGGTCCCCGACCTGGAGTCCTGACCCGAGGTCGGCATATTCCGGTCCCGGTGGCGCCGACATCTTCTCGCCGGCCCTGCGGCCGGATGGGCCCACATGCACCCCACAACGGCCCCCAATCCGAGGGGCCCCCGCCAATCCCCATTCCCAGGAGTTGCCGATGGACATGCAGAAGGTGCGCCTCTCGCTGGCGGTGATCCTCGTGGTCCTCGTCTTCGTTCTGATCATCCAGAACCAGGAGATGGTGGTCACGAAAATCTTCCTCTGGTCGCCGGAAATGCCTCGCTTCGTGCTCCTCGGCGGCACCTTCCTGGCGGGCGGATTCGCCGGCTACATGGTGGGTCGGGGCACCCGGATCGGCCCGAAGAAGGACAAGGAAGAGGGCTGAACTCCCCTTGGATCCCCGGACCCTGCTCGAACTCCGCACCGATGCCCCCGTGGTGCTCCGCCTCGAGGTGGAGGTGGCCGCGACCCCGGACCGGATCTGGGCGCACCTGGTCGATGTGGAGCACTGGTACCGCTTTCATCCGGGCATGGACTTCGCCTCGCTCCGGGGAGAGGATCCCGCGCCGGGGATCCAGCTCCGCTGGCGGGCCGACGGCATGCGCGTCAGTTCCATCCTCCACGAGGTGGATCCCGGGCGTCGCCTGAGCTGGACTCTCCGGACTCCGGGGGGACGCGGCTACCAGCGCTGGACCCTCGAGGAGGCCTCCCCGGAACGGACCCTCGTCCGAACCGAGGAGAGCTGGTGGGGGCTCCTCCCCTTCATTCTGCGCGGCACCCTGCGGCGCACCCTGCGGGTTTCCCGGACCGCCTGGCTCGAGGGGCTGCGGGAGATCGCCGAGGACCCCGACCGCCAGCCACCGGAGGACCGTGACCGCCGGCCACCGGAGGACCGTGACCGTCCCGGTCCGTAGGGGGACGGGTTCAGGCGGGATCCGAACGTCTCACCGTTCCGAAAGGGATCTCTCTTCCCACTGTCCTCCCACCCGGACGCCCCGGGGTCCCGTCCCGGTGGTCTCGGCCCTTCTCCAGCGGCCCCTCAGGGGACCTCCAGCTCCCACCGCACCACCCGCGGCACATCGAAATCGTCGGTGGTGATGCCCCAGACCCGGTCGAGGCGCGCCAGCCCCAGGGTGGCCTCGTCCGGAAGGTGAAGGGTGAAGCGTGGGATGCCCTCCGGATCGAGGGCGAGCCAGGGCCCGGCCTCCATGTCGTCGGCGAGCTGGAGCCACCAGCTTCCGTCGAGACCCACTTGCACCCGGCGGATGGGGGGAACGTTCTCGGGCAGGTAGAGCTGGGCCTCGGTGATGGACCGGTCCGGCTGGGGGATCCCGGCTTCGGCCAACCCGCTCTCCCGGAGCCGTTCGCCCAGCGCCTCGATCTGCGCCGTTCCCTCCTCGATGGCCTCATTCCGTCGCTCCGAGGTCATGGGCCGTACCGGAACGGGGAGGGTCGCCTCCCTGGTCACCTGGCCCCCGGGATCGAAGAAGCGGAGTTCCACGGTGGCCGGGGAGGCCGGATCCCACTCCGCCAGGAGGATCCCCGATCCGTCGGGAGCCACCGCGTGGTAGGGCGGGACCTCGAAGGCGGCCCAGAAGAGTCCCTGGAGATTTCGCCGGGGGACCCGGACATGGAAGAGGGTGTCGGCGGTGGCCAGTCCCGGTGGCCCCACCAGCACCGGGAGATCGATCCGTCCCTCGATGCCCAGGGGGCGCGCGGTGGGCTCGGCCCAGACCCGGCCTCCCTCCAGGTACCCCCCTTCGGACTGGGGGGCGCCCATGGGGATCCCGAAGTCCCAGGGGGCGGTCCGGGTGGAGAGGTGGGCGCCGTCGGGTCCGAAACGCGAGATCCGCTGGCTCACCCCGTCTCCCACCCAGAGGGTGTCCCCCACCAGCCCCAGCCGAACCGGAATGGTGAACTCCCCGGGCCCGCTCCCGGCGCCTGCGACCCAGTGCACGAAGGAGCCTTCCGGATCGAAGAGTGCCACCTGCGCCCGCCCCCGGTGGAGGGCGTAGAGCCGGCCTTCCGAGTCGACGGCGAGTGACGGAGGGACATCGAAGGCCTCGGCCTCGGGAGCGTCGGCACCCCCCAGGCGGAGCGTTTCGGTGAGGGAGGCCTCGGGGAGGCCCTCCAGGGGATTCTCTTCGTCCGTGGCGGGGGCATCGCACGCCACCAGGATGAGGATTCCGTAGAGGAGGGTGGTGCAGAGGCGGCGATGTCTCATGGGAGTGCTTCCGAGTGAGGATCGACAGGTTGATGGGAGCGGGGGGTGCTCTGCCCGGCTTCGGGGTGCCCCTGGCCCTGGGAGGGCCCTGCCGCTGCGACTTCGAACGCCCACACCCGGTGCCCCCGTGCGGGAAAGGCCAGTGTACGAAGAGGTGCGTAGTTGTGCAAGTGGTCGGGTCGTTTCGTGTGTGGGGGAGGGCGGCGGGGTCCGACCACTCTGTCATGGACAGAGCCCTCTTGGCGGATGTCGGTGCATCCCATCGCGTATGCCATTGGAGCGGGGTTGGCGCGGCTCCCCTCATTGCCCCACTCGAAGGTGATCCTTGCAGCGTGGGGCAAATAGCCCTTACCGTCGACGGCGAGTGGGGCTCTGGACGGGTGCGGAGCGCTCCTCGGACCCCCTCCGACCGGGACGGCGGATGGCCGGCCGATCCGCCCTTCCGGATCCATCGATGACCATCGCGACGGCCGACCGACCCAGGTGGATGCTCCATGCCGACGCCTCTCCTCGATCCTCTTCTCCTTCTCGTGCTGCGCCAGGACGGTCCCTCGACCATGCAGGCGGTGGGGCTCCCCCTCCTCATCGCCGCCGGGGCCCTGATCCTCCTGATCCTGGGCTGTCGGGCCCTCTTTCGGAAGCGCCTCATCGAGAACATTCCCACCTCCCGGTGCAAGGGGGTGACCATCGGGCTGAACGAGCTCAAGGGGACGGCTCGGACAAAGCGTCCCCTCACGGCCTTTCTCAGCGAGAAGGAGGTGGTCTACTACAGCTACAAGGTCGAGGAGGAGTACAAGCGCACGGTCCGGAACAAGGATGGGAAGACCCGGACGAAGCGCGAGTGGAGGACGGTGGCCTCGGGGCGGAAATTCAAACCCTTCGAACTCCACGACGATACCGGGCGCATCCGGGTCCATCCGGAGGGCGCCGAGTTCCATGCCGTGCGTGCCTTCAGCGAGACGTGCCGCCGCTCCAACCCCCTCTACTACGGGAAGGGCCCTCGGAGGGGTGTGCGTCGGTCGACGGGTCGCCGGCGCTTCACCGAGGAGATCATCCCCCATGGGGAGCCCACCTATGTGCTGGGCACCGCCCGGGTAAGAGAGGACATCGTCGAGCCGGAGATCGCCTGCGGCGAATCGGGAGAGATCTTCCTGGTGTCGGCCAAGAGCGAAGACGACCTGATCCGAAAGTACGCCTGGCAGGCCCGGGGGGCCTTCCTGGGGGCGCTGCTGCTGGCGGGGCTCGCCCCGGTGGTGCGGACCATCAACACCCAGGGCCTCCCCTTCGGTGAGGCGCTCACCGCCGCGCTCGGGTGGGTGATCCTGGCCATGGGAGTCGTCGGCGCCGTGATCCTGGCGCTCTACCTCACGACGGTGTACAACGGCCTGGTGGACCTCCGGAATCGGGCGCGCCGGGCGTGGGCCATGCTCGACGTGGAGTTCAAGCGGCGTCACGACCTGATTCCGGCGCTGGCCCGGGTGGTGAGCACGGCGGCCGAACACGAGAAGGACACCCTCGATGCGGTGGTGAAGGCTCGATCCAACCCGGCCCGGGCCTCCGAGGGGGGCCCCGACGGGACCGCGGAGGTGGGCGCGGTCATCGATGAACAGAGTTCTTCGCTGGAGCGGATCTTCGCCCTCACGGAGGACCATCCTCAGCTCAGGACGGACCGGAATTTCCGAAAGCTCATGGAGGAGCTCACCCGATGCGAGGACAAGATCGCGCTCGCTCGCGCCTTCTACAATGACAGCGTGGAGCGGATGAACATCCGGGTGGGGACCTTTCCCGATCTCCTCCTTGCTCCCGCGGCAGGGACGAGCCGAACGGCGCCCCTCTCCTTCGAGGCATTCGAGACGAAGCCGGTGACCATCGAGCTCACCCCCGACGGATCCGACGACCAGGAATTCGGCGAGGAGGAAGAGATCGACCCGGCCGAACTGGTGGACGAAGGAGAGACGGGGGAAGGTGCCGGTCCAGACGACGAAGAAGCCGACCACGCCGAAGCCGAGTCCACGGCGGGTCGGCCTCGGAGCTGAGGCGGTGCGGTGAACGCTCCTCCTCTCCGACAGTGCAGGACCCCGTCCCGGTGGTCGCTGCCCTTCTTCAACATCCGTCCTGTGTCCTGAATCTCTGACTCAGGACATCAGGGGATCACGGTGATGGGGCGGCTGGCAAGGGCGGGCTCCCGGCCCGGAAGCTCGGCCCGGAGATGGAGGGTGTACTCGCCGGGGTCCAGGTCGGGAAGGTAGAGCTCCACCGCCCGAAAGAGGATCTGGACCTCGTCGGGACCGGCCACGGGGAAGGTCAGCTCCACCGGTCGGTCCGGCTCGAGGATTCCCAGGAACTCTCCCACGCGGGTGAGGAAGCCCGGCCGGCCACTGGTGAATCCCAGGGTGACCTGGACCTCTTCGTCCACCTCGAGCCCATAGGTTTCCCACGCCACGGTGACGGCCTCTCCGGCACGCACGCGGATGCCGGGACGGGCGTCGTCGATTGCCTCGTCGAGGCTCTCGGGGAAGGGTGCGTCGGGTCGCAGGAGGAGGAGGTCGGAGACGGCCACCGTCCCCGGCTCCACCAGGGGCTGGATCACCCCCTGGCGGGCGCGCCAGGCCCGACGCTGCTGGGGCTCGAGGACCTCCAGGCTGCTCACCCAACGGCCGGCGGGGGCCAGAAGGGTCAGGACCCCGGAGGGCTCGGTGCCCCGCACGGAACGGATCTCGCCTCCCTCCTCGGGAACCAGGAAGAGCCCCACCTCCACCGGACCCAGGAACTCCGCAGGGTCCGGCTCAAGGTCGCCCGCTCCACCACCGGCGGTTTCCACCTGGGCGGGTGGGGTGCGGAAGGGATCCGAGGGCTCCGGGTCCGGATCGGGGACGAGCCCGGCCAGGGCGTCGAGCTCCGGCGGGACCGGTCGGTAGGCGCCCACCACCAGGAGCTCGTCTCCCCTGCGGAAACGGGCCACCTGGGTTTCCAGGGCCCTGAGGTCCGGGGCGTAGGGGGGCGCGTACCAGGTGCGGGCATCCCGGGGTGCGGTGACCCAGCTCTCCGGGGGGACCTCGGCCGGTGCCTCGAGGAAGTCCTCGGGAAAGAGGTATCCCCGGCTTCCCGGGTGATGGTGACCCACCAGCCTCCGGCCGTCCTCGAGGGTCGGCCCCAGGGGCGTCTCACCCCGAACTCGACTGAATCCGATGTGCCGCCCGTACCGGATGAGGGACTCGGCCATGTCCTCTCCCCAGGGCATGGTGTAGGGGTTCGCCGCCTCGGCCCGGTTCCGGACGATCACCAGGCGCGCCATGTGATCGGTCCACCGGTCATTTCCCTCCCGCAGGAAGAGGGGGTCCGACAGCCTCCACAGGAGGTCGACCCGGGCCTCCCGCTCCATGGGTTCGAGGGCCTCCAGCTCCTGCAGCGCGTCCGGGGTCAGAACGAAGCGGGGCGCACTCCACCGAGCGCGCTCCGGATCGGGCATCTGCCCGAGTGCGTCCAGAAAACGGGCCTCGGCCTGAACGAACCGGCCATCCAGGTGGAGGACGTAGCCCTCGAGCGCGGCGCACCACCACGCCTCGTCCGGCACGAGGCCGCACGACTCCGCCACTCCCAGCGCCTCCGATCTTCGCTCGGCCTCTGCCAGATAATGCACGAGCTGGCCCAGGATCCAGGGGTCGCTGAAGTCGCGGAGTCCGTCGGCCAGGGCCCGGACGAGCTCCGAGCGGGCCATGCCGGTCTCCACCGGCTCCGGCGGGAAGTTCGCCTCGTCGGCCCCACCGTACCAGACGCAGATGCGACCCATCCGGGCGTCGCAACTGGTGTTTGTCCGGGCGCGCGAGACCGGAATGCGGCTCTCCCGATAGGCCTCGAAGCGTTCCTGCTCCGCCTTCAGCTCCTCGAGGACCTGGAGGGAATCCCTCTCCGGTGCCTCTGCCTGCTCCGGTGCCTGTGCAGACAGCCCGGATCCGCTGGAAGGGAGGGCCGCCAGGGCCACCACGAGGACCGCCAGAAAGATTCTCATGTCGACTTCATACACCGTTCGGCCAAGGAGTGCCCTGCTTCGACCACCTCTCAGGCCGTGTAGCGTGAACGCTACTGTCCGGGCTGGTGCGGAGGGTGGAGTGTAGCGTAAACGCTACATGAAGAGGAGGGTGGGGGGCAATTTGTAGCGTAAGCGCCACACGGCTCCGTCCCCGCCTCAGCTCCTCGACCCCGCGGAATCGAGGTCCGGCGATGGCCGAAGTGTCTACGGGTTCCTTTCCCATCCTGCATGGGCTGGACCCTGGATGCCCCGGACCCAGCGCGAGGGAGGCTGCGGATGAACGAAAATCCTGAAAACGCCAGCGGAAAATCGGTCCGTTCGGACTTTTCGTTCACGATCGACGAAAATCCAGATCGGGCTCCGGGGACGAGACCGCCCGTTCAGACTTTTCGTTCATTATCGACGGAAATCCTGAAAATGCGCCGAATCGGTCGGCGTTTTCGGACTCTTCGTTCATGGGGGCGGCGCCTGGAGGGCCGAAGGGCCCCTGGCTCCACACTGGACGACTCGTTTCTCAACGCTTGCGCTCTGGTTTGCCGCATAGGCTCCTGGTTCCACAACCGTCGATTCTCACGAGCGACGGTTGTGGAGTTTGTTTCCCAAA
>SLSF01000025.1 GCA_007130605.1 Gemmatimonadota bacterium
CTTCCAGGTCCTCGTCGGTGACCTGGAAGGTCTCGCCGGTGCCCTCGTTCTCCTGCAGGTAGGTCACGGCAAAGTTGAAGAGCCCGGTGGTGTAGGTCCCCGCCTCCTGGAAGATGGCTCGCACCGCCCGCTGCTCCTCCACCGTGAGGGTGTCGGGGTTCACCAGGAGGTCGGGCACGATGCCGCCCCCCCCGTAGAGGGAGCGCCCGGCCATCGACTCCACCACCGGCCGGCCGGCGGTATCGGGGGAGAGGACATACTCCCCGAAGAGCCCCAGCGAGACACTCCGGGGCACGGGAGCCGCAACCGGATCCATGGGCTCGGCACCTTCCTCCTGGATGGGCTCGGCCTCCGCCGGCTCACCGGGGGTGGTCCGTCGCTCGATGGAGCGCCCGGCCGGGGTGTACCAGCGGGCGGTAGTGAGCTTCAGGACATTCCCGCCGGAGAGCGAGAAGAGGGTCTGCACGGATCCCTTCCCGAAGGTGGTGGCACCCACCACCAGCGCCCGGTCATGGTCCTGGAGCGCACCCGCCACGATCTCCGAAGCGGAGGCACTCCCGCGATCCACCAGCACCACCAGGGGCATCCCCTCGAAGCGGTCCCCTGCCGAGGTCCGAATCACCTCGTTCTGCTCCCGGCTCTGGCCCCGGGTCTCTGCCACCGGCAGATCGCCCGGGAGGAAGAGATCACTGATCCCGATCCCCTGCGAGAGGATCCCTCCCGGATTCCCCCGGAGGTCCAGGATGAGGCGGGTGGCCCCGGCCTCGCGGAGAGAGTCGGCCGCCGCCTGCACCTCGCGCCCGGAGTTCTCCTGGAACATGGCGAGGGGGATGTAGCCGATCTCGTCATCCACCATGCGGGCGAAGGGGACCGAACGGAGCTGGATCTGTTCCCGGGTGAGGGTGAAGGGGATGGGGTTCTCGATGCCGGGCCGGAGGATCCTCACCTCCACATCGGAGCCCGGCCGCCCTCGAAGCACCTGCACCGCCTCCTGGCTCGTCCATCCACGGATGGATTCGCCATCCACCTCGACGATCTGGTCCCCCGCACGGATCCCGGCCCGCGCCCCGGGGGTGCCCGGGATGGGTCCGACGACGGTCACCAGGTTGTCCCGCTCGATGATCTCGAGGCCGACCCCCCCGTAGTCCCCCTCGGTCTGGATCCGGAAGTTCTCGTAATCCATCCCGCTCAGGAGAGCGGAGTTGGGGTCGCCCAGCTCCCGCAGGAGTCCCTCGATGGCGAAGTCGTAGAGCTGGTCCCGATCCAGTTCGTCGACGAAGCGCTCCGAAATGTGGTCGAGAACCTCCTGAAAGAGGCGCGACTGGAGGTAGACGTTCTGCTCCTGGGCCACCCCCCGCTGCAGAAACCACCCACCGGCCATGAGGGCCAGCAGGAGTACGATTCCGGGTCCAAGGGGTGCACGTCGGGAGCTCATGGCGCGTCCGTTCGGGGGTTGGAGGGTTCCGTCGTTGTCGAACCCCGTCCGGCGCCCAAGGGTTCCGGGAAATGGTCCACGAGGATCCGCCGCAGCGCTTCCTGCACCACCTCCACTTCGGGGGTGGCGTCGACGAGCCTTGCGTGGGGCTCCTCGGCCCCCAGGGTCCGGTAGCCGGCGGCCACCCGGTCGAGGAAGTCGACTCCCGCCGCCTCGATGCGGTCCTCCTCCTTCCCGGCCCCGATCTGGCGCGCACGTCCCTGGCCGGCGGGGAGGTCCAGCACCAGGACCAGGTCGGGGCGGAGTCCGCCGGTGGCGAAGTCGTTCAGGACCCGGATCCGGTCCAGGGGGAGGCCCCGGCCATACCCCTGGTAGGCAAAGGTGGAGAAGTCGAAGCGGTCCGAGACCATCACCCTCCCCTCCCGGAGGGCCGGCGCCACCACATCGCGGACGAAGGCGGCCCGGGCCGCGAGCATGAGGAGGAGCTCCGACTCCGGTCCCACATCGAGTTCCCGTCTCTCGAGGAGGACTTCACGGACCGCCTCTCCCACCGGGGTTCCGCCAGGCTCCCGGGCACGAACTGCCGGAACGCCCTGCGCCCGGAGCCAGTCGAGGAGGAGGGAGACCTGCGTCGTCTTCCCCGCCCCCTCGACCCCCTCCACCACGATGAAGAGGCCGCGACGCTCCCCCCCTTCCGGGAGTGGAGCGCCGCGGGCACCGGAGTCGCTCAACGGTTCACTCGCTGTCGTAGTAGTCGAGTCCCAGGTGGGTGAGGGGCTCCTCACCTCCGAGCCACCGGAGGGTGTTCTTGAGCTTCCGGTGCTGGATGAAGAGGTCGTGCTCGGGGTAGAGACCCTCGGCGGTCTGGGGGCTCTTGAAGTAGAAGGAGAGCCATTCCTGGATCCCTCCCTGTCCCGCCCGAGACGCCAGGTCCAGGAAGAGGGCCAGGTCGAGGATGATGGGAGCGGCGAGGATCGAGTCCCGGCAGAGGAAGTCGACCTTGATCTGCATCTTGTATCCCATCCACCCAAAGATGTCGATGTTGTCCCACCCCTCCTTGTTGTCGCCCCGCGGGGGGTAGTAGTTGATCCGCACCTTGTGGTAGAGATCCTTGTAGAGGTCGGGATACTTCTCGGGCTGCAGGATGTGCTCGAGGACGCTGAGCTTCGACTCCTCCTTCGTCTTGAAGGAGTCCGGGTCGTCCAGGACCGCGCCGTCGCGGTTGCCCAGGATGTTGGTGGAGAACCAGCCCTCGACGCCGAGCATGCGGGCCTTGAAGCCCGGGGCCAGGATCGTCTTCATCATGGTCTGGCCGGTCTTGAAGTCCTTCCCGGCCAGGGGCACGCCACGCTCGATGGCAGCCGCTTCCAGGGCCGGGATGTCGGCGGAGAGGTTCGGAGCGCCATTGGCGTAGGGGACCCCCTCCATGATGGCCGCGTAGGCGTAGAGCATCGACGGGGCGATTCCGGGGTCGTTGTCGCGCATCCCCTGCTCGAACGACTCCAGGGTCTCGTGGACGGCGCCGGAGCGGAGAAAGATCTCGGTGCTCCCGCACCAGACCATCACCACCCGCTCGCATCCGTTCTCCTCCTTGAAGCGACGGATGTCCTCGCGGAGCTGCTGCGCCAGGTCGAACTTGTTCTCGCCCTTCTTCACATTGGGGCCGTCGAGACGCCGGACGTACTCCTTGTCGAAGACCGCCGGCATGGGCTTCACCGAACGGAGGAAGTCCTCCATGGGGTCCAGGTGATGGCGTTCCAGGACCCCGGCGTTCAGTGCGCTCTCGTACCCGTCGTCGGGGATCGGGTCCCATGCGCCGAAGACGAGGTCATCGAGCTCGGAAAGTGAAACGAAATCCTTGATGAGTGGCGTCCGGTCCTCGGTGCGCTTGCCCAGGCGGATCGTGTTCAACTGCGACAGCGAACCGATGGGCTTCGCGAGGCCACGCCGGGCGGCCTCGACCCCTGCCACCACCGTGGTTGCCACCGAGCCGAAGCCGGGAAGAAGGATTCCGAGGCGGCCGGTGGCCGGTTTAATCTCTGGTCGATCGCTCACTGATTGACTCCGTTCGCTCAATGTTGGCCGGCGGGGTCTCGGCCTCGTCGAGAGGCACCCCCGCCGCATTTTGATAGACCCAGACGATACGCTGGATCGCTGTAAGCACCGTGGTGATCGCCAGGATGACCAGGATCACCTTGAGTACGAGCCCGTCCCACATGAGCCCGAAGAAGAGGGATCCGCCGCCCAGGAGCGCGACCCGCTCCGCCCGCTGCATGAATCCCACACTGCAGTCGAGCCCGAGCGCCTCGGCGCGGGCCCGGGTATAGCTCACCATGACGGAGCCCCCCATCGCCAGGGCGATCACATAGATCATCCAGACATCTGCGAGTTCCCGTCCGTACTGGTTGTAGAGGGAGATCAGTCCGATGAAGACGACGATCTCGCTGAGCCGGTCGAGTGTCGAGTCGTAGAACGACCCGAACTTCGACGCCAGTCCACTCTCGCGCGCCACCCGTCCGTCGAAGATATCGACGAGCCCGCCGAGCAGCACGCAGAAGCCCGCCCAGCGCACATGGTCCATGTGGTAGAGGAGTCCGGCGAAGACCGTCACCAGGAATCCGAAGCTGGTGAGGGCATTGGGGTGCACACCCCACCGGACGAGAGCCCGGGTCACCGGATCGATGATCCGGTAGACCGGCTCGCGCAGATCCTTTAGAGAGGCCATTCGATCTCGCCTTCGTCAGGACGGGAGGATGATGCGGCTCTCCGAGCCGTCCTGGATCCCCTTGGAGATCGTCTCGTTCACCCGCTGCAGGAGCTTGTCGAAGTTCGCCTGAGCCGCCACCAGCCGCTGGTACTCCGGCCGCGACTGGAGGGTGCCCGCCAGCTCCTCGTACCGGTTCCGCTCCTCGTCGGAGGGCTCCTGGCCCGCCCGGAGCTGGTTCACCAGCCCCTCCTCGAGCTTCTGGAGGTCATTGCGCAGGGTGTTCAGCTCCCGGTCCTCGTCGATTCCCGAGGCCGCCTTCTTGAGGGCCTGGTACTCGTCGGTCCGACCCAGCGCCTGTCCCAGCTCCTTCGCCATCTCTTCGATCTTCGACATCCCTTGATCCTTGCTTTTGAGAAACATCCGAACCACTGCGTTCGGCGAGGACGATCCGGTCCTTCCCCGCCATGTCCCGGAGCACCACCGGCGCATCCCACTCCGGTGACTCCCGGATCCATCCCGCCACACGGGCGGCCTGTCCGGCCCCGACCTCGAGGGCGAGCAGCCCCCCCGGTCGGAGCACCCGGCCTCCCTCCGCCACCAGTCGGCGATAGAAGTGGAGGCCGTCGTCGCCGGCCAGGAGCGCCAGCGCCGGTTCATGTTCGCGCACCTCGGGCTCGAGCGCCCGGTAGTCGGCTTCCGACACGTAGGGCGGATTCGAGACCAGCACATCGACCTGCACCCCTTCGGGGAGGGCGTCCAGGAGGTCTCCCTCCCGGAACTCCACCCGGCCCTCGAGGCCGTGGCGCTCCGCGTTCTCTCTCGCCAGCGCCAGCGCCTCGGCGGATCGGTCGGTGGCCAGGATCTTTCGGAATGGCCCCTCCGCCGCCAGGGCGAGGGCGATGGCGCCACTCCCCGTCCCGATGTCCGCGCCCACCCACTCCGACGCCCCTCCCTCCCGCACTCTGGAGAGGACGGCCTCCACCAGCTCCTCGGTCTCGGGTCGGGGAACGAGAACCCGCTCGTCCACCTTGAGATCCAGGTCCCGGAAGGGGGCCGTGCCCAGAATGTACTGCACCGGACGTCGACGCGCCCGTTCCAGGAGCCGGGGACGGAAGCGTGCCAGCTCGTCGGGGGTCAGGGGACGCTCGTGGTGAAGGTAGAGATCGAGCCGCCGCATCTCCAGCGTGTCGGCCAGGAGGAGCTCCACATCGGTTCGAACCCCGGCCACTCCCTTCTCCTCCAGGTACTGGGTGCTCCACCGGAGGAGGTGGAGTACGGTCCAGGCCCGGCCCTCGGGGGGCGGCTCCACCGGATCGTGGAAGCGGGAACGAACCTCGGTCACACGGCGCCTTCCGGGAAGGACCCTTCCAGCCGTTCCTCCTCATCGGCCAGCTGGAGCACGTCGAGAACGGGCTCCAGCTCCCCTTCGAGGACCTGGTCGAGCTGGTGGAGGGTGAGGCCCACCCGGTGGTCGGTGACCCGGTTCTGCGGGAAGTTGTAGGTCCGGATCTTCGCCGAACGATCTCCCGTCCCCACCTGGGCCTTCCGGTCGCGGGCCCGCTCCGCCTCGCGGGCGGCGATCTCCCGGTCCAGGAGGCGGCTCCGGAGCACCTTCATCGCCTTGTTCTTGTTCTTGAGCTGCGACTTCTCGTCCTGGCAGCTCACCACCACCCCGGTGGGGAGGTGGGTGATCCGGACGGCGGAGTCGGTGGTGTTCACCGACTGTCCCCCCGGGCCCGACGAGCGGAAGACATCGATCCGGAGCTCCGACGGGTCGATGGTGACATCCACCTCCTCGGCCTCGGGAAGGACCGCCACGGTGGCGGCGGAGGTGTGGATCCGCCCCTGGCTCTCGGTGGAGGGGACCCGCTGCACCCGGTGCACGCCCGATTCGAAGCGCAGGGTCCCGTAGGCGCCCTTTCCCCGCACCGTCACGATGGCCTCGCGGATGGCGCCGGGGATGCCCTCGGAGATCTCCATGAGTTCCACCTTCCACCGACGTCTCTCGGCGAAGCGACGATACATGCGGAGGAGGTCCGAGGCGAAGAGCCCCGCTTCGTCGCCCCCGGTCCCGGCCCGGACCTCGAGGACCGCATCACGATCGGCCAGGGGGTCCTTCGGGATCAGGAGGCGGCGGGCCCGGTGGGAGAGCTCTTCGAGCCGGGTGGTGAGCGCCTCGACCTCGTCGGCCGCCAGGGTGCGCATCTCGGAGTCCTCGGCCTCCGACACCACCTCTCTCGCGCCGGTGAGCTCCTCGGCACACCCCTGGAGTTCGTGGTAGACCTCCACCACGGGCTCCAGCTCCGCGCGCTCCTGTCCCAGCTCCCGCAATCGATCAGGATCGCGGGACACCTCGGGGTCGGCCAACTGGATGGTGACCGCTTCGAAACGCTCGACGACGTCGTCGAGACGCCGCCGGAGCCGCTCATCGAGGGAGGGGACCGTCAAGGGAGAAGACGGAAGTGACCGGGGGGCGGCGGCATCCCCGGGGGAGCCGTCCGAACGCCCACCGGGTCAGGACTTGTCGGCGTACTTGCGGTTGAACCGCTCCACGCGTCCGGCCGTATCCACCAGCCGCTGCTTCCCCGTGTAGAAGGGGTGACAGACGGAGCAGATCTCGACACGGATCTCCGTATCCTGCGTCGACCGGGTCTCGATGACCGTGCCGCAGGAACAGATGATCCGGGTCTCCCGGTACTCGGGGTGAATCCCTTGCTTCATCACTCGTCTCCATGATCCGAAAAGAAACGGACCTCGCACGAGGCCCGTCAGGCATAGCCCGAAGAATATAGAGAAGGGTCCCTCCGGGTTCAACCTCGGGCCCTTTCCTTCCTGTGCGGAAGGGGGGCGCCCTGTTGTAGCGCATCCGCTACTGTAGCGTAAACGCTACGTAGCGTTTACGCCACAACAGGACTCGGGTGACCCGCACTTCCGGGGTCGGGACGGCGCTCAACCCTTCCAGTTCTTGAGACGCCGCTCGATCTCCTCCTTGTGGTCGGTCTCATCGACGATGAGGTCCTCGAGACGCACCTTCAGGGCGGTGAGGCCCAGCTCGTCAGCCATCCTCACCCGCTCCTCGTACCGTTCGATGGTCTCCGACTCCGCCTTGTGGGCGATCTCGAGCATCTCGCGGTTGTTCCGGGTGAGGGCGATGGGGGCAACTTCGGTGGTGGGGGTGCCGCCCAGTGCGACGATCTTGTCGGCGAGGAAGCGGGCGTGATCGAGCTCGTCGGGGATTTCCTCCTCGAAGAACTGCCGGATCTCCTGCCGGTACGGTCCGGTGGCCAGACTGGCGAAGGAGCGGTAGGTGATGATGGCCTGGTACTCGGCTGCGAGGTCTCGATTGAGCCCTGCGAGAAGGGTCTCCATGGTGGTCGCCATATCGTGGTTTCTCCTGGTCTTCGACGGAAAATTCGGGTTCGCCTGTTCCGGGCGGAGCCGCATGGGTCTCCTCCACGCATCGGAGGGGGAACCGGGGGCGGAGCCGCCCGTTCGAAACAACCCCGCACCGGTGCGACCGTTCCTCCGGAAGGCACACCGCAGCACCATGGAAGGGACCCGGTCGAAGCCTCTCCGTCGCCCTCCATTCATCTTCCGGGCCCCACGGCCTCCCCGGGCCCGTCCGGCCCTCCCATCCGTCGCCGCCCCACGAGCCCCGCACCCAGGAGGAGGGCCGCGATCCAGACCGGGAGGTCGCCCAGATGGGCTGCGGGGGGAATCGCCCCCGCTTCGGGGACCCGGATCTCGAGGGTGCGGGGCCCGGCACCGTCGAGCCCCGGCGCCCCCACCTCCACCGGGAGGGGGCGACCCCGGCGGTCCCATCCCCCCGAACGCCCACCCATCGCACTCCGGACAATGGGCATCCGCATCTCCAGGGCCCGAAGCCCGAGAAGGCCGTCCTGCTGCCGACGGGCACTGTCCCGGAGATTCGGGAGGCTTCCTCCGGGCTGGAGCATGGTGTCGTTGCCCAGGTGGAGAAGGAGGGTGGCGCCCTCCTTCCGGAGCCGTCCCACGAGGGCGGGAAAGAGGACCTCGAAACAGATGAGGGCGCCCCCCATCCGGGGGCCCACCGGGAAGGGCTCGGGG
The DNA here is from genome assembly GCA_007130605.1 of Gemmatimonadota bacterium. Lineage (GTDB taxonomy): Bacteria > Gemmatimonadota > Gemmatimonadetes > Longimicrobiales > Gaopeijiaceae > SLBA01. The sequence continues at coordinate 8,229 of SLSF01000025.1, forward strand.
GGCGGGCCCGGTGCGAGTCCCCGTCCCGGGAGGCCGGGCCGGCGGATCCGGGTCCGCTCCACCCCGGGCACGAGGCGGTGCTTCCGGTGGACGGTCTCGAGGGTCCCCCCCGCCGAGCGGTGCACCACCGCGTTGTACCGTCGTCCCTCCTCCTCCCGGTGAACCCCGATCCAGGCCCCCGTTTCGGGGGGGCCGTCGGGCTCCCGGAGCCCCTCGGGAATCCGGTCCACTTCGGCCAGGAGCGCCTCGGGCCAGAGGTGCGCCGCGCCCACGGCCTCCACCCCGGCCTCGACCCTCTCCCGGCGGAGATGGGCGTCCACCAGGGCCGCCCGTTCCAGGGGGAGTTCCGCCACCACGAGACGGAGGACCTCTTCCGATCCGGGGTCCGCCGCCGAGTCCAGCCCTCGCTCGACCAGGGGAAGGAGGAGGAGGAGGACGACGGCGACGAGCCCGGCCCCCACCGGAGCGAGGCTCCCCCTCCCCCGGCTCCCACCCCCGGACCGAGGGGCACCGGGATCGCCTCCCCGGAAGGCCTCCACCCCCACGGCCACCACTCCGGCCCAGAGCGCCACCACGACACTCCCGCCCAGGAGGGGCACACTCGCGGCGAGCCCCGGGGCGTCCACCAGGAGCGCCGCCATCTCGGGCCTGGGAAGGGGAAGGAGGGGAAGGAGGGCCGGAAAGCGCTCCACCACGAGCCAGCCTGCGGCAAAGCGGAGGAGTGTGGGCACCCGGTGGGCGAGCCCCGCCATGGCCAGGTACGCCAGGCTCCCCACCACGCCATGGAGGGACCAGAGGGTGATCCCGGCCAGGAGTCCGGCACCCGAACCCCACCAGGGGGCCATGGCGGCCGGGACCCAGTGGAGGGCCAGGAGCGAGGAGATCCCGGCCACCAGGAAGCCCGCACGGGCCGCCTCCAGGCGGTCCCGCGATCGGAGGAGGGCGCCGGCGGCGAAGGCGAGTCCCGCAAGGGCCAGAATGCCCACGCCGAGCCTCCCTGCCCCCCCCTGCACCGGAGGTAGAAGAAGGAGTCCGACGAGCCCCCCGGCGATCCCGGCCAGCGGAAGGGCCCCGAACCCGGAGCCCCATCGGCCCGGCCCCCGCACGCCCTCCACGGAATCCGGGCTCACCGGAGCCCTCAGCCCACCGAACTCATCGGGGTTCGCCGGTCATCCGGGGACCCCAGATGTACTGTCCCCCCACGCGGAACTGGAGGTAGGGCGAGCTCTGCACCACCTCGTAGCGGGTCTCCCCCACGAGGCGGAGTCCGGCCCCCAGGGGGACCTCGATGCCGCCATGGAAGTTCACCCCGGCCCGAATCTGGTTCAGGAGGTCCTCGACGAAGGTGTCCTCGATGGCGTCTCCCCCGCCCCGCATGACGTGGGCGGTACCCCCGGTCCCCAGGTATCCCAGGAGGCCGAAGGGGATGTGCCAGATCATGTGCACATCGGCATTCATGGCGAAGTCGGAGAGGGTGACCCGACCCAGGTCCACCGCCACTTCTTCGCCGGTCTGCTCCAGGACCAGGTCTTCCAGCGACGCCTCGAGGGTCCGGATCTCGGAGCGCTCCAGCTCCGACGACCAGCGGCTGAAGCCCGTCGTCACCCGGACCCCGGGCCCGAGGAAGCCCAGGTCGAGGCGGACCCCGACCGATTGCGTATTCTCGACGCCCCGGGGCATGACGTAGCCCACATCGACCATGGCGCCCCGGAGGTTCAGGTTCTCGTAGTCGAAGTCGGCGAGGCCCTGCGCCTGGGCCGGTTTCGCGCCCAGGAGTATGAGGAGAATCGCGAAGAGCACGCCCAGGAAGACCACCGCCCCCCCCAGCATGAGGGCGACCCACGCCCCGCCCCCGGGGCTCTCCCGGTTCCGCTTCCGATCAAAGAGTCCCATCCATCACCTCCCGGGCCGCCTCGCGGGCGGCGCGCACCGTATGGTCGATTTCCTCCGGCCCGTGTCGGACCGAGAGGAAGCCGGCCTCGAAGGGGGAGGGTGCGAGAAAGACGCCCCGCTGGAGCATGGCCCGGTGGAATCGGCCGAAACGTTCCAGGTCGGCCTCCTTCGCCTCTTCGAAGGAGCGGACCGGCCCGGGGTGGAGGAAGACCCCGAACATGGAGCCCATGGCGACCCCCGACGCCTCCATCCCGGCGTCGCGGAGGGCCGAGAGAAGGCCCTCCACCAGGGTCGTTCCAAGCGCCTCCAGGTCGTCGTAGGGGTCATTCGCCTCGAGCCAGGCGAGCTGGGCATTGCCCGCCGCCGTCGCCAGGGGATTCCCCGAGAGGGTCCCGGCCTGATAGATCGGTCCCGAGGGGGCCACCTGGCTCATGATCTCGCGGCGTCCCCCGAAGGCGCCCACCGGGAGCCCGGCCCCGATGACCTTCCCCAGGGTGGTAAGGTCGGGGGTCACCCCGAAGCGTCCCTGCGCCCCGCCGAGCCCCAGGCGGAAGCCGGTCATGACCTCGTCGAAGATGAGGAGGGCCCCATGGGCCTCGGTGACCTCCCGGAGCCCCTCGAGGAAACCGGGCTCGGGGAGGATCATTCCGGCATTCCCCATGACCGGCTCCAGGATGATGGCGGCGAAGTCGTCGCCCTCGGCGGCGAAGAGCTCCCGCACCCGGTCCAGGTCGTTGAAGGGGAGGAGGGTGGTGTCGCGCACCGCCGCCTCGGGGACCCCGGGGGAGTTGGGGAGCCCCAGTGTCGCCACCCCGGAGCCCGCCGCCACCAGGAAGGGGTCGGCGTGTCCGTGGTAGCACCCGGTGAACTTGAGGAAGCGGGTGCGGCCGGTGAAGCCGCGGGCCACACGGAGGGCACTCATGGTCGCCTCGGTCCCGGAGTTCACCAGCCGGACCATCTCGATGCCGGGCACCAGCCGGACGAGCCGCTCCGCCATCTCCACCTCGGCAAGGGTGGGGGCGCCGTAGCTCGTCCCCCTCCCGATCTGCTCCCGGAGCGCATCGTCGATGACCGGGTGTCCGTGCCCCAGGAGGTGCGGCCCCCACGACATGATGTAGTCGATGTAGCGGGTGCCCTGGGTGTCCACCAGGTACGCCCCCTCGCCCCGATCCACGAAGAAGGGGTCCCCTCCCACCGACTTGAAGGAGCGGACCGGCGAATTCACACCGCCGGGAAGGACGGCGTGGGCACGCTTCCAGGCATCGGCGAGTTCGGTGGCACTGGCATTCGTCGTCATGGGGTGGCGCTGGGGGTTGTGGGTCGAAGGCGTCCGATGAGGTCATAGTCCAGGGCGTCGACGATCTCCACCTCCACCATGGCGCCGGGCAGGATCTCGTCACCGCCGATGTCGGGACGGAGGAGGCGGACGATGCCGTCCACGTCGAGGGCCTGGCCCCGGGTCCGGCCCTCGGCGAAGTGGTCGGGGTCGTCGGTGAGCCGCCGGTCCACCAGGACGGTCTCGTTGCGGCCGATCTGGGCCTCGTTCAGGTCGAAGGAGATCTCCCGCTGCACCTCCATGAGGGCCTCCAGCCGGTCCCGCTTCTCGCTCTCGGAGAGGTGCCCCTCCATCTCGGCCGCCGGGGTCCCCTCCTCCAGCGAGTAGGGGAAGGCCCCCACCCGCTCGAAGCGGATCTCCCGGAGGAGGTCGAGCATCTCCTCGAATTCCCGCTCGGTCTCGCCGGGGAATCCCACGATGACGGTGGTGCGGAGGACGAGTTCGGGGATGGCGTCGCGGAGCCAGCCGGTCCGCTCCCGGATGGTGGCCTGCCGCTCGGGGCGGCGCATCCGCTTCAGCATGGTGTCGCACCCATGCTGGATCGGCATGTCGAGGTAGGGGAGGATCCGTCGGTCCGACGCCAGGAGTTCCACCAGCTCGGGGGTGATCCCCGACGGGTACATGTAGAAGAGGCGGAACCAGGGGATCGACGTCTCGCCCAGGAGCCCCCGGAGGAGGTCGGGGAGGAGGGGCGTGGGCTCCGGGTCTCCGCCGGGCCCCGCCACCTGCACCGCCTTCCGGCGGAGGTCGCGGCCGTACCAGGTGGTGTCCTGCGAGATCACATTGAGCTCCCGCACCCCGCGGGCCTCCAGCTCCCGGGCCTCCCGGATGAGTTCCTCCACGGGGGCCGAACGATGGAGGCCCCGCATGTGGGGGATGGCGCAGAAGGCGCAGGTGTGGTCGCACCCCTCCGAGATCTTCAGGTGGGAGGTGTGGGGGGTCTCGGTGGAGAGGACCCGGAGGGCCCGTTCCATGTTGGGGACCGAGGCGCCCTCCGGCGGGAGGAGTCCCCGCTCCCGGAGTTCGGGAACGAGCCCCTGCATCTCGGTGAGCCCCATGAAGAGGTCCACCTCGGGGATCTCGGCGGAGAGCTCCTCCTTGTACCGCTGCACCATGCACCCCACGGCGACGACGGCGCGCACCTCGCCCTCGGCCTTCATCTGGCACGCCTCGAGGATCGCCTCCACCGACTGTTCCTTCGCCTCGGCGATGAAGCCGCAGGTGTTGATGATGATGACCTGGGCCCCGTCCACCTCCGACGAGACCCGGGCGCCATGGCCCACCAGCGCCGCCATCATCCGCTCCGAGTCCACCGTGTTCTTGTCGCACCCCAGGGTCACGAGGCCGATGCGGGGGCCGTCTTCGGGGCCGGTGGCGGGCACCTCGTGCTCCACCGGCCGGACCCCGGGGTCCACCTCCGGCCGGACCGGCTCGGCGGTAACCGGAAAGACGGGGAGATCCCGGGTGCGGACCCGCCCGCTCACCGGCGCCCGTCCCGGTCGATGATGTGCGCCCCCGCAGGGGGTTCGAAGTCGAAGCGATCGGACGGAAGGCTCGGGTTCAGCCGCATCTCGCTCAGCTCCAGGACCCGGACGAGCCCGTCGTCTTCGGTGATCTCGAGCCGGTGGATGAGAGGATCCTCCGCTCCCACCCAGATCCGCGCACTCCGGTAGGGGGAGGGCTGGAGGGGCTCCAGGTGGAGGCGATGGGTCTCGGTGCCATCCACCACCTCGGTGCCCTCCAGGGTCGGCGCGTACCGCTCCCCCGGCTCGCTCAGGAACTCCCGGTGGAGGTCGAAGCGCCCGTCGGCCACGGCGGTCCGGCTCCGGAAGACCTGTCCCGGATCGGTGCTGGGAAAGTAGATCCAGATCGTCTCCCCGTCGGCCACAACCCGATCCCCCTCGGGGGCGGCGAAGTCCATGGCGAAGCGGTCGGGGCGGGCCTGGCAGAGCTCCCCGTGGGACCGGGTGTTCTGGCGGAGGATCCGGTTCTGGATCTCCTGGTCGAAGCGGGCGCAGAAGGCGGAGAGATTACCGAAGCGCTCGGCTGCCGCCTCCAGGATCCCCAGCGCTTCTCCGCCGGCGTTCCCCTGGGAGGCCAGGGGCGCGGGCGCCAGGAGCAGGAGTCCGGCAAGAACCGGAAGGATCGGGACGAAACGGAAGGATCGTTTCATGATGGGCGTCGGCGGCGTGGGTTCGGTGGGTGGGGGTCCAGCGCGTCTCGGGTGGTACACGGTTCGGGTCCGGATCGTTCGTTCCGAAGCTCGTCCGTCGTCAACCTTCGGGATCCTCACCGGCCATCATCCGGTCGAGCTGGTCCATCGTCATGAGGAGTTCCCGGGGCTTGGAGCCGTCGGGAGGGCCCACGACGCCGGCGTCGTGGAGCTGGTCGACGATGCGCGCGGCCCGCCCGTAGCCGATGCGGAGCTTCCGCTGGAGGAGCGAGGTGGAGCCCTGGTCGTTGGAGATGCAGACCTCGGCCGCCTCGCGGAAGAGTTCGTCCCAGTCTCCCTCGATCCCCTCGGGCGTCCCCGCCTCCTCGGCCTCGGCGGCGCGCACCATCTCGAGGATGTCGTCTTCGGTGTCTCCCGGGAGGGGGCGGAGTCCGGCCTCGTCGAGCTTCTCCTCGCGGAGCTCCCGGAACCACCCCATGAGACGATCGGTCTCGGCGGTGTCGATGAAGGCGCCCTGCATCCGGATGGGGGTGCTCTCACCCGGGGGAAGGAAGAGCATGTCGCCATTGCCCAGAAGGGCGTCGGCGCCATTCTGGTCGAGGATGGTGCGGGAGTCGGTCTTCGAAGCGACGCGGAAGGCGATGCGGCAGGGGAAATTCGCCTTGATGAGCCCGGTGATCACATTCACCGAGGGGCGCTGGGTCGCCACGATGAGGTGGATCCCGATGGCCCTCGCCTTCTGCGCCAGGAGGGTCAGCGGCTTCTCCACCTCCGACTGCACCGCCATCATGAGGTCGGCGAGTTCGTCCACCATGAGGACGATGAAGGGGAGGACCCCGTCGTCGTAGATCCACCGGTCCGGATCCCCCTCTTCGCCTGCCGGCTCGGCCCGCCGCATGGTCTGGCCCTTCCGGAGCCGCCGGTTGAACTCGCCGATGGAGCGGACCCCGTTCTCCTTCAGGAGGGTGTAGCGCCGCTCCATCTCGAGGACCGCCCACTTGAGCACCCCGGCGGCGTCCTTCGGGTCGGTGACCACCGGGTGCCGGAGGTGGGGGAGGTCGGCGTAGGTGGAGAGCTCCACCATCTTGGGGTCGATGAGGAGGAGCCGGAGGGTCTCGGGGGTGTGGCGGTAGACCAGGGAGGTGATGATGGTGTTCAGGCACACCGATTTTCCCGAACCGGTGGCCCCGGCCACCAGGGCGTGGGGCATCTTGGTGAGGTCGGCCACGTACGGCTTGCCATGGAGGTCCTTGCCCAGCCCCAGCGGGAGTTCGGCCCGGCTCCGGGTGAACTGCTCCGCCTCGAGGATCTCGCGGAGTCGGACCACTTCGGGTGCCGGATTGGGGATCTCCACCCCCACCGCCCCCTTCCCCGGGATGGGGGCGACGATCCGGATGGTCCGGGCCTTCATGGCCAGGGCCAGATCGGCGTCGAGGTTGGCGATCCGGTTCACCTTCACCCCGGGGGCGGGCACCACCTCGTACTGGGTGACCACCGGGCCGGTGGTGCGGCCCCCGATCTCGCTCTCCACATTGAAGGTCCGGAGCTTCTCCACCAGGACATCGCCCAGGGCGTCGAGCTCCCGCTCCATGTCGAGGCGGCCCTTCCGCTCGGGTGCTCTCAGGAGTTCGATCCCGGGGAGTTCGTCGCCGGCCAGCTCCCTGGGGTCCCGGGGGTCGGGGAGGAGATCCGGATGCCCTCCCGTCCCATCGCCCCCGGCCTTCTCCATGAGGGCCCGGGCAGGGGATTCGTCCCAGGGGAGGTCGGTGTCGGAAGGGCTCGCAGGCCCGGGGGCCTCCTCCTCGACGGCGTCCCCCTCACCCGAGGGTGCCTCCCCCCTGCCCGGCGACGGCTCCGGATCGGCCTCCCCGTCCCCCCCCCTGCCGGGGAGACGCCACTCCCGGAAGCCTGCCATCCAGCCCCGAAGGCCATCCCACCCGGAGCGACTCCCCTTCCAGGTCCATTCGAAGAGGGGTCGGAAGGGGTTCCAGCCGAAGGTGGCCAGGGTGAGGACGGCGAAGAGGACCACCACCAGGAGCCCCGCGCCCAGGGTCCCCAGGAGGGCCCGGAGGCCGGTGGCGAGCTGGGCGCCGAGCCATCCCCCCCAGGCGGCTTCAAGGGGGAGGAGGTGGAGGAAGGTGGGGACGAGGAAGAGGAGCCCGCCGGCGAGGGCGCCAAGCCGCACGACCCGGTCCCGCTCCATCCACTCTCCGAAACGGAGCCCCGCCAGGGCGATGAGGATGGGAAGGAGGAGGACTCCGCCTCCCAGAAGCGCCCACCCGCCATCCTGAAAGGCTCCACCGGCGACCCCGATGAGGTTCCCCGAGGGGAGCCACTCCACCACCCGCTCACCCGCCCGATGGACCGGGACCAGGGCCAGGAGCACGAAGAGGGAGAGCGCCAGGAGGACGACCCCCACGATCTCTCGCTTCTGTTCCGGTTTCACCATTTCACTTCCCCCTCGGCGACCCGCCGGGCGCGGAGGCGCGTCCTGCCCCGGTCACCCGGACCCGCCCGCACCCCGCGCCAGCCGGATGGTGCGGTCGCGCATCTCCGGAAGGAGGGCGTGCCGGTCCCGCTCCGCACAGATGTGCAGGTCGTCGTCGAGACCGATCTCCACCAGGGCCGCCCCTGCCGCCGTCCGGCGGAGGAAGGGGGCGTCGGTGGGAAAGGCGTCGGCGAAGGAGAGAGCGGCCCGGGCCTGGTCATTCAGCTCGAAGTCGGCGATCTCACCATGGGCACCCGAGGCGAGCTCCCGAAGGAGGAGGCCGGCACAGAGGGCGTCGTCGAGGGAGAAACGTCCCTCCTTCCCCGCACAGATGAGGGTCAGGGTGTCGGCGCCGGCCACCGCCTCGGCCACGGTGGTGAGGTTGGGAAAGGTGAGGGCCACCACCCGGTCCGCAGGCTGCGCGGCCAGGAAGGCCCGGGTGCCATTGGTGGTGGACATGACGAGGCGCTTTCCCTTCACCCGCTCCGGGGTGAATTCCCGGGGGGAGTTCCCCAGGTCGAAGCCCTCCACCTTGAGCCCCTTCCGCTCGCCACAGAGGAGGGTGTCCTCGCGGCCCAGGGAGTTGGCCAGGCGGATGGCGTCCTCGGTGGATGCCGACGGGTAGATGGCACCCGCCCCGGAGGCCAGGGCCTCGACGATCACCGTGGTGGCGCGGATGACATCGATGACGACGGCCACATCGGCGTGGACCTCGGCCCCCTCGGCCTCCGCCGCCGAGAAATAGGTTTTCACCTTCATGGGGACTTGGCCTCCTCGGACCGGGCCTGGATGAAGCGCTCGACGAACCCGGTGTCCACGTCGCCACTCCGGAACTCCTCGCTCTGGACGATCTCGGCCAGGAAGGGGAGGGTCGTGTGGATCCCCTCGATGACGAAGGAGTTGAGGGCGTAGCGGGCCCGAACGAGGGCCTCCTCTCGGGTCTTCCCACTCACGATGAGCTTCCCCAGGAGGGAGTCGTAGAAGGGGGGGACCCGGTAGCCGTGGTAGGCATGGGTGTCGAGGCGCACCCCGGGACCTCCCGGTGGGTGGAAGGCGGTGATCTGGCCCGGCGAGGGCTGGAAGCGGCGGGCCGGGTCCTCGGCATTCACCCGGAACTCGATGGCGTGCCCCCGGAGGCGAAGGGGCTCGTCGGGAAAGGAGAGGGGCTCGCCGGCGGCCACGAGGATCTGCTCCTTCACCAGGTCGAAGCCGGTGACCACCTCGGTCACCGGGTGCTCCACCTGGATCCGGGTGTTCATCTCGATGAAGTAGTACGACCCGTCCTGGTCCAGGAGAAACTCCACCGTTCCCGCACCCACGTAGTCGATGGCGGCGGCGGCCTTCACCGCCGCATCGCCCATCTCCTCGCGGAGCTCGGGATCGAGGGCGGGCGAGGGGGCCTCCTCCACCAACTTCTGGTGGCGGCGCTGGAGGGAGCAGTCCCGCTCCCCCAGGTGCACCACCCGTCCCTGCTGGTCGCCGAAGACCTGGAACTCCACGTGGCGGGGCCGGACGATGCACTTCTCCAGGTAGACGGTGGGGTCACCGAAGGCGGCCCTGGCCTCGTTCCGGGCACCCTCGAACTGGCGCTTGAAGGTCTCGGCGTCGGGGGCGATGCGCATCCCCTTACCCCCGCCTCCGGCAGAGGCCTTGATCATGACGGGATAGCCGATCTGGTCGGCCATCGCCTTCGCCTCTTCCAGGTCGGAGATGGGGCCGTCGGAGCCGGGCACGGTGGGGACGCCCGCCGCCCGCATGGTGGCGATGGCGGTCGCCTTGTCCCCCATGGACCGGATCTGGGCCGGGGTGGGCCCGATGAAGGTCAGCGCGGACTTCTGGCAGATCTCCGAGAACTCGGCGTTCTCGGCCAGGAAGCCGTAGCCGGGATGGATCGCCTCGGCGCCGGTGATCTCGGCGGCGGCGATGATCCGGGGGATGTTCAGGTACGACTCGGCCGAGGGAGGAGGGCCGATGCACACCTCCTCGTCTGCGAAGCGGACATGGAGCGACTCGCGGTCCGCCTCGGAAAAGACGGCGACCGTCTGCACGCCGAGCTCCTGGCATGCCCGAATGATCCGGAGGGCGATTTCGCCCCGATTGGCAATCAGGACCTTCTTGAACACCGCATTCTTCTCGTTCCGTGGGTCGCAGGTGACGCCGGGAGCGTCGGAAGCGTGGTTCGGGGTATGGTCAGGCGGGCTCCACCCGGAAGAGGACCTGGCCGTACTCCACCGGCTCCCCGTTCTCGACGCAGATCTCGCGGATGGTGCCCTCGACCTCGGCCTCGAGCTCGTTCATGAGCTTCATCGCCTCGATGATGCAGAGGACGTCGCCGGTGGCAATGGCATCACCGGTCCGCTTGAAGGGGTCCGCATCGGGGGCCGGCGACCGGTAGAAGGTGCCCACCATGGGTGAGGTCACCTCCACCAGGTTCGAGGGGGCCTCCCCACTCTCCCCTCCCCGGGCCTCACCGGCGGGGGCCGGCGCCGGATTCGACGGATTGGGTGCAGCGGAAGGCGCGGCGGGGGCGGGGGCCGGGGCCGCCACCGAGTTCATCCCCGGGGAGTCCGGCGTCTTGGAGAGTCGGATCCGGGTGCCGCCACGCTCGATCTCGATGGAGTCCAGGGTGCTCTCGTCCATCGAGCGGATGAGCTTTTCAACGAATTCGAGATCGATCATCAGACTCGCTCCAGGTACTTGTCTTCGCGCCGGTCCACTCGGAGTACTTCCCCTTCTTCGATGAAGAGGGGGACCTGGATGACGGCCCCCGTCTCCAGTGTGGCGGGCTTCGAGCCCCCCTGCGCAGTGTCGCCCTTCAGCCCGGGGTCGGTCTTCACCACCTCGAGCTCCACGAATTGCGGGAGTTCCACCGAGATCACCTTCCCGTCATGGACGAGCCCCTCGCACTCCATGTTCTCCTTCAGGTACTTGAGCTGATCCTCGCCGATGAGGTCTCCCGAGATGGGGATCATCTCGAAGGTCTCCTTGTCCATGAAGTGGTAGAGCTGACCGTCGGTGTAACTGTAGTTCACCGGGCGACGCTCCAGGCGGACATCGTTGACCTTCTCGCCGGCGCGGAAGGTCTTCTCCACCACCTGCCCGGTGAGAACATTCTTCAGCTTGGTGCGAACGAAGGCGCCCCCCTTGCCCGGCTTCACATGCTGGAAGTAGGTGATGGTCCAGAGGACCCCGTCCATGTCGAGGACCATGCCATTTCGAAAGTCGGAAGTTGAGGCCATGGGCGTTCGGTCTTCCTCTCTGAGAGTGCCAGGATTGTCGCGGTCGTGTGGGAATGTGGGTCCGCCGTGGGCCCGCCGTCGGAGGTCAGCCCCCGAGCCGGGCCACGAGGCCACGCAAACCCAGAAGATAGCTCTCCGGGCCGAATCCAAAAACCACCCCCGTCGCAATATCGGAGAGGAACGACACTTCGCGGAAGGGCTCCCGGGCGTGGGGATTGGAAAGATGCACCTCCACGAAGGGGAGGTCGACCCCCAGGAGTGCGTCGCGCAGGCCGATGGACCCATGGGTGAGAGCCGCGGGATTCGCCACCACGCCGTCGATGCGGGCACTCACCGATTCCAGCCAGTCCAGGATCTCCCCCTCGTGGTTGGACTGGAAGAACTCCACCTCGACCCCGAGCTCGGTGGCGAGGGACTCGATCTCTCCGTTGATCTCGGTGAGGGTCCTGGATCCGTAGATGGTGGGCTCGCGACTCCCGAGAAGTCGGAGGTTCGGTCCGTGCAGGATCCCGATCCTCATGAGCGGAGGCCCCGGAGCCACTCCTGGAAGTCGTCGAGATCGCCGTCGCCTGTCGTGGCGTCGGGATCGAGCTCCGGGGCGTCCCGCTCCGGCGGGCTCTCCGGTCCCTCCTCTCGGGGGGCCAGGGCCTCGATGGGTACCGCCGACGGATCGAGGGACTCCACCGGCACCGCGCCGGGCACCCATGCCCTCAGGTCGTTCAGGTATCCGCCGATGGTCCGGGCCGGTGGAGTGGTCCGGGCCTCCTCCTCGCCACCGGACGCCTCGACGTCGACCTCCTCCTCGTCACTGTCCCATGCGAAGGGGGTGTGGAGGTCCTCCGTGGACTCCTCGACCCCTTCGTCCGCCCATGCGGACGAGCGTTCGGGGAGGTCGTCGGGGGCGTCTTCATCTCCCGCGTGGGCGGTGACCTCCGGCTCGACGGGCAGGTCCCACACTTCCTCCTCGGGTTCCTCCTCCGCTACGGGCGTCGCATCGAAATCGGTGTCGGAGGGGGGGGCGGCCCGGGCGTCCGGCTCGATATCGGAGAGCGGCTCGGTGTCCGAGAGCGGCTCGATACGGGAGATGGGTTCGCCGTCGGTGCTCGTCCCGGACTCGGCACCCGACTCGGACGCCTCTTCACCGCTCCCCTCCCGGATCTCGTCGAGTCGGGATCGGAGCGCTTCGTCTTCGGGATTTCGTCGCACCAGTTCCTCGAAGACCTCGACGGCACGTCCGGTGAGGCCCTGCCGGAGGTAGAGCTCCCCCAGCGTCCGAGTCACGGTCGGGGAGGGCTCGTCCCCGGGAGGGGCGAAATCGGAGACGGCCCCCTCGTCGGGGGAATCCACGATCTCCACCTCCTCCTCCACCGCCTCGGGCGGATGGGCGAGTTCGGCGTCCTCCCACCCGGAGTCGAGTTCGAAGTCGTCCTCCTCCACCTCACCCGGCGTCTCCAGCTCCAGCGCCTCGAAGTCCTCGAAGTCGGTGTCGAGCCCGTCTTCCGACTCCACGTCGGTTTCGCCCTCCTCGATGTCCTGAAAATCCACATCGAGGGGATCGGGGTCGTCCGGATCGGCCCAGGGGGTGAGAGAATCGAAGGGATCCCCCATCTCGCCCTCGTCGCTGGCGCTCTCCGACGGCTCCAGGTCGGCCTCGGGCACCTCCTCCTCCGGCTCCTCGTCGACCTCGTCCTCTGCCAGGGTGCCGGTGTAGACGTCGGCACCCGTGACGATGCCCTCGACTCCCCGTCCGGTCTCTGCCGGGTCCTCTCCCGAGACCTTCACCTCGAGCCGGGAGGTCCGCCCCTCCAGGTCGTCGTAGTCGGGATTGAGGGCCCATGCCCTGCGGAAGGCGTCGAGGGCCTCCTCGAGACGCCCCTCCTCCTCCAGGAGTTCTCCATGGAGTCGGAGCCCTGCGGCATTGTCGGGGTCGAGCTCCCGCAGCCGTTCCACCGAGGCATGGGCAGATTCCGCGTCGTTCCGGGCCCGGTGGACCCTGGCGGCGATGAGGTGACCCGATGCGAAGTCCGGGAGGCGACCCAGGCCGTCGTCGAGGAGTGCCCGGGCCTCGTCCAGGTCCCCCTTGCGAAGGTAGGCGTCGGCCAGGGGTACGAAGGCGCGTCCCTCAGGGTCCCGCTCGGACCAGAAGTGGGCGCGCAGTGTCCGGATCTCGTTGTCGAGGGCCTCGGTCAAGGAATTCGGCTCCCGTCGAGGGAAGGATTCGGCAGGGGGGTCTCCGGGGCTTCGGCCTCTGCAGGCCGGGACTCGTCGACCCGGAATGGGTCCCCACTCGGGTCGCGGCAAGATACGCTGCCTCGGAACCGGGTGTCAACGAAGTGGGGTAGAAAGAGTCGAGCGCGCCGGTACCCGGCCCCGCCCGCACCGAAGCGGGCGGTTGAGAGGGCCCGGGGCCTGCGTTAGCTTTACAGCTTCTCTTCCGCATGGTGGAATCTTGCGACGCCATGCGGTGATGACCTTCGCGCCGGTTCAGGAGGGATGTGGCGCCATGATGCGGCAGATGCGACAGAACACGAAGATTATCATGCTGGTGACGGCCCTGGCTTTCGTCGCCCTCATGGTCTTCGAGTGGGGGATGGACATGAGTGGTCAGACCGCCGGCGGTGACGTCGGTCGGGTCGGGAGCACCACGATCACCGCGGCCCAGTACCAGATGGTCCAGCGGAACATCCATGACCAGGTCCAGCGGGCCCAGGAATCGCCCATCTCGGCGAGTCAGAACCGTGAGATCGACGAGATGGCCTGGAACCAGGTCGTCAACCAGATCCTGATCCAGCTCGAGCTGGAGAATCGCGGCATCCGGGTCACCGATGACGAGATCCGGCAGGCGGCGCGCTTCTCGCCTCCGCCCGAGTTCCGCGAGATGGCCGAGTTCCAGACCGAGGACGGACAGTTCAGTCTCGAACTCTACCACCAGTACCTGGCCCAGGCGGCCAACGACCCCTTCGCCATGCAGGAGCTCGAGCGCTACTACCGCGAGACCCTCCCGCGAAACAAGCTGCTGAGGCAGGTCACCGCCGGGATCTATGTCACCGATCGGGAGCTCTGGCGCGACTTCCGGGACCGGAATGAGCGGATCGAGCTCCAGTACGTGACCATCATGCCCTCCTTCTTCGTCGACGACGGGGAGATCTCGGTCACCGAGGACGAGATCGAGGCGTACTACCGGGAGAACCGGGAGACCTTCGAGGTCCCGGCCCGGGCCGACATCCGGTACACCTGGATCGACCAGACCCCGACGGCGGCCGACTCCGCCCAGGTGGTGGAGACGGCCGAGAGCATCCGGCAGGAGATCCTCGACGGAATGGACTTCGCCGACCTGGCCCAGATCGAAAGCGCCGACCGGGAGAGCGCCGCGCAGGGTGGCGAACTCCCCCCCTTCCGCGAGGGGGATCGCCCGGTCTTCTTCGAAGAGGTCGCCTTCTCCCTTCCGGTGGGCGAGCTCTCCGAGCCGGTCCGGGGTGATGCGGGCTATCACATCATCGAGGTCCTCTCCCGGGAGGATGGCGAGGTGCAGGCCCGCCACATCCTGGTACCCTTCGAGCGATCCACCGATTCCGAGATCCGGATGCTGACCCGGGCAGACTCCCTGGAGTCGCTGGGACAGAACCTCACCGTCGAGGAGGCCGCGTCGCAGATGGGTCTCCCCGTCATGGAGGGCGAGATCTCCGAGCGCTTCTTCTCACTCCCCGGTGTGGGGATCGCCGAGGAGGGGCGGGAGTGGATCTTCGACGGACGGGAGAGTGTGGGCGCGGTCTCTCCGGTCTTCGAGAGCGAGGACTCCTTCTACATGTTCGAACTCCTGGACCGGTACGCCTCGGGGATCCTCCCCCTCGAGCAGGTCCGGAGTGAGATCGAGGCATCGATCCGCACCGAGCGGAAGATGGAGATCGCCATGGAGGAGGCGCGCAGCTTCGCACAGGAGCTTCGGGATGGATCGGTCACCCTCGAGGAACTGGCCGAGCGGGAAGGCCTCGTGCTGAGCCGCGAAGGTCCGGTCACCCGCATGGAGAGCATCCCCGGCCTCGGAGTGGGGAATGCCGCCGTGGGAGCCGCCTTCGGCACCCCGGTGGGCGAGGTGGCGGGTCCGGTGCGTCTCCGGGACGAGATCGTACTTCTCGAGGTCCTGGACAAGGAGGAGGCGGACCGGGAGGCGTGGGAGGCGCAGAAGGAGTTCCAGCGCGCCCAGCTCACCCAGCAGATGCGCCAGGAGCGCCTCCAGCTCTGGCTCGACGGCCTTCGCGAGACCACCCGGATCGTCGATGCGCGCGCAGAGTTCTTCCGCCAGGTGGAGGAGCAGGACGACCGGCCCCAGATCCCGCTGGTCTTCTGATCCGTCGCTGATTCACAACGCGAAGAGGGCAGCCCGCCGGTCGGTGGGCTGCCCTCTCTGCATTCCGGGGGTCCGGTCCCGGACCCGTGATCCCGCTACTTCGAGGTGGTGAGCCGTCTCGGCTCCCCATTGTTGTTCTCGTCGTCCGACGAGTCCTCCTCCTTCGATCGATCCTCGGGAAGCTTCATCTCCCCCTCGATCTCCCGCAGCGACCCCTTGAACTCCCGGATCCCCTTTCCGAGGGAGGAGCCGATCTCGGGAAGCCGCTTCGCTCCGAAGAGGAGCAGAACCACGAGAAAGATCAGGATCAGCTCGGGCATTCCAAGTCCGCCAAACATAGGGTAACGCCTCCCTCAGGTGGGGGATCTCCCCCCGGTGGTCAGATCAGGCTCCGTGCCACCATCGCCACCAGGACGATGCCGACCAGGGTCAACACATTCAGAGTGAGCACGAGGGGCCCCAGGGTGATGGCCACGGCCACCAGGTCCAGGTGAAAGGGTCCCACCGAGGCGGCCACCGAGGTGATCAGGAAGTCCCGGGCCGCGCTCTCCGGCAGAAAAAGCTCGCTGAGACGTGTCAGCAACCCTCCCAGGAAGAGCCCGAGCACCAGGGTCCACACCAGGCGTGAGCCCCCGCGCTTCCGATTGTCCAGCAATCTACTCAATTCGTCCCCTCCCCACATCCATTCCCGGGTTCTCTCTTCACCGACTACGCTCGACGGCGTAGTCGATGGACGCACGAAGCGCGTCCATGGCAGCGCCCTCGGCACCGATCTCGTCCAGGGCCGCCTCGGCCTGCCGGGCGTAGTGCCGTGCCCGCTCACGGGCGTACTCCAGTCCTCCAGCCTCGCGCACGATGCCCACGATCTCGCCGATCTCGTCGTCGGTGGGATCCAGGAGGGTGAAGAAGTTTCGGATCCGATCCTCCTCCGACCCTCCCACCACCCGGAGTGCCTCCACCAGGGGAAGGGTCACCTTCCGTTCCCGGAGATCGTGTCCCACCGGCTTTCCGGTCACCGCCTCGGACCCCTCGTAGTCGAGGAGGTCGTCGGCGACCTGGAAGGCCATCCCCAGCGCCTCACCGAAGCGCCGGAAGGGCTCCCGCCACTGCTGGGCTCCCACCAGGGCACCGATCTCGCACGCGGCCCCCATGAGGGACGCGGTCTTCGAGGTGATGAGTCGGTTGTAGTCTTCCTCGGTGAAGTCCAGGGCGTCGTGGGAGGTGAGCTGTCGCAGCTCCCCCACACTCATCTCGTTGGAGGCCCGGGCAAGCGCGCGGATGGCATCGAGGCGTCCGAGGCGCGCCAACTCCATCACCGATCGGGAGTAGAGGTAGTCGCCGGTGATGACCGCCACCTGGTGCGACCAGAGATGGTTCACCGTGGGCATGCCCCGGCGGAGCACCGAGTGATCCACCGCGTCGTCGTGGACCAGGGTGGCCAGGTGGACCAGCTCCACCACGGCGGCCAGGGGCACCGCGTCGGGATGGGGCGTCCCACCCACCTCGTTCACCAGGAGGAGGAGGGTCGGGCGGAAGAACTTCCCCCGCATCCGGAGAAGGACGTCGTTGACCTCGTCGATCATCTCGAAGTCACTCACGATGATCCGGCGCAATTCCGCCATGACCCCATCCAGGCGCCGCTCCACCGGTGCCTGGATCGGCATCAGCCTGGACGACGGAACGGAGGGAGCGGTGGTGAGTTGGCTCATGGGGCGCAGGGGGTTCCGGGAGGACGCGGGCACGCCGGGATCACCGCAGGCTCCGGAGGCGATCCGTCACATCCTTGAAGTTGATGTCGAGGGCGAAGACCTTCTCATAGAACTCCCTCGACTCATCCGGGTTCCCGACCCGCTCGTGGGCTTCCCCGAGGTAGTAGTAGATTCCCAGGAGGTCGTCTTCGATGGGATGCCCGAAGTCCAGCGCCCGCTGCATCACCCGGATGGCCATCCGGGGCTCGTCCTTCTCCAGGAAGCACTGGCCCATCATCTCGATGGCGCCCAGGTGATCGGGCTGCGCACGAAGGGAGCTCTGGAACATGGCGATGGCCTCGTCCAGGAGTCCCATCTCCCGGTAGGCGGTGCCCAGGTCGTACTGGGATCGCGCGTCCTGGTGATCGAGATTCCGGGAGACCTTCTCCTTGAAGTCGGAGAGCATGTCGGCAAAGTCGCTCCCCTCGTCGCCGGAGGGCTCGTGGCCGGCCGCCACCCATCGGGTCGTCCCCGCCTCTTCGTTGTCGTCGAGGATCAGGGAGCCCAGGTCGATGAACTCCCACTGGGGCGCCTCCTCCGGAGTCGCGGGGGGGCTCTCCTCCAGTTCTGAGACTTCCGGCGTCTCCGGCACCTCGAGGGGCCGCCCCAGCGCCGTCCGGGCGCCGCGGTTCCCCGGGTCGAGCTGGATGACCTGCTCGTAGACCGAGTGGGCCTTCTCCTCTTCGCCCGATGCGGCCAGGGCGCCGGCGAGGCCGAGGAAGGCATCCAGGAGAAGCCCCCGGTCATCGGTTCGGTACGCCACTTCCACCAGCGCCTGGTGGCGCTCCGGATCGTCCGGCGCCTCCGCGATCCATGCCCGCACGCCCTCTGCCGAGTTCAGCTCCGGCGCCGGCTCGGGCTCGAATTCGGGCACGGGCTCCGGCTCGGGCTCCTCCTCCAGCTCACTTCCGAAGGGGTCTTCGAAGCCGGGATCCAGCTCGATGGCCTCCGGAACCGGGGCATCCCCGGAATCTCCCTCGTCGGTGATCAGGGGGAGGGGGTCGCTGGATTCGGGGATCTCCTCCTCCTCGTCCTCCTCGTCGACCTCGAAGTCCGGCACGAACGCCTCCTCCACCACCTCGTCGTCGCGGAGGTCGTCCCAGGACTCGTCCACCCCTTCCACCTGGGGCTGCGGCTCGGTCGCGTCGGAATCGGGGAGGTCAAATTCTTCCGCCGGCTCTTCCACGTCGGCTACCGCCTCCTCCACCTCGTCGTCGTCCGAATCGAGGTCGAAGTCGAAGGCGTCGAGCTCCTCGGCCTCGGTGAACTCGCCGGCATCGTCCGCGACATCGCCCGGCGCTCCGAAGTTCAGGCCTTCCAGCCCGGTGCTCTCGAAGCCGTAGGTGCCGTCGTCCTCGTCCTCCTCTCCCTCCGGCTCCCGGGCGGATCCTCCCGCCGGATCGGGAAAGACCACCTCCGGGTCCGCACCCCGGATCTCGTCCTCGATGCTCTCGGCCCGCTCCTCGTTGCCCTCCCGCCGGAGGACGGTCCAGGCGTGGAGGAGGTGGGAAATCCCCTCGTCGGCCGCCTCGCGGGCCAGGTACTGCCGCCCGAGGAAGAGGCGGGTCTCCACATCGTCGGGAAGGATCGAGATGAACTCCCTGAGCCCCTCCACCGCCGTCTCCCGTTCGCCCCGCGCCTCCATCATCTCGGCGTAGGTGAGATAGCTCTGCCGGGCGTCGACCACGAAGCCCTGGCCCGCCCGGATCTTCCCGATCTTCCTGAAGATCTCGGGCCGGTCCGGGGCGTGGCGGAGCATCTTCCGGCAGATGGCGATGGCATTGTTGGGGAGGTCCGACTCCAGGTAGAGCTCGATGGCCTCGTCGTAGCTCTCCATGGCCCCCTCCAGGTCGCCGGATCGGACCTGAAGGTCCGCCATCCGGTTGAGAAGGGCAATGTCGGGCTCCTCCGCCTCACGCAATGCGTCGACGGCGCGCCGGTAGAGCGAGAGGGCCTTCTCCCACTCCTCGGCGAGTTCGTGCTCCCGGGCCTGCTGTTTGAGCGTATCGATCTTCATCCGTCGTCCCGCTCTCCGACGCGAGGATGGGTGAATGGCACGGCCCCGGAGTGCAGAGCCCCGGAATGGGGGTCCGCGAATCTCCGGGCCGGTGCGCTCGGGATGTCCGACTCAGGGCCGGAGTATAGCGGAGGTGAATACCTCGCACAACAAAGGCGGGAGAGGGAATCCCACCCTCTCCCGCCCGGCCCCGGCCACGCCCTCCGGTTCAGCGCCGGACGGCCGCCGGAATCGTCGAGAGCGCCGGATTGCCCGGCTGGAGCTGGAAGGCCCAGTCGAAGAGCGCGATGGCGCCATCCTGTGCAAAGCCCACATGGCTCACCCGGATGACTCCGTACCGCCAGTTCGCGGAGCCGGCCGGCACCCGCAGCACATAGCTGTGCCCGGGAACGAGCCCCAGGTCGCCCGTATGGTAGTTCCCCGACGGGGCCATCCGGAGATCGGTGCAGTCGAAGTCGGCTGCGGGTCCGCACCGGAGCGCGGTGGTGGCGAAGGCCTCGGCATGGACCTCGACCCCCGGACCCGGAACGAGCCACCAGCCATCCGAATCGATCTCGAGCCGGAAGTGGCGCTCAGGATCATCGCCCGGTAGCACCGGATTCACCTCTTCGGACTCCTGGAACCGGAAGCCGGAGGACGCCGGCTGGTCCTCCCAGGCGAAGAGGAACTCCCCATGGTAGTCGGGACGGGGCGTACCCTCGGCCAGGACACTCCCCTCGCTCTCGTGCCCGAGGTCATCCACCGCGGTCACGAAGTAGCCGTAGGTGTTTCCATTCTCCACCAGGAGATCCAGGAAGCCCTCGGAGTCGGTTTCGCCCAGGAGAAAGACCGATCCGTCTCCACCCTCGATGTAGACCCGGTAGAAGGCGAAGTCGTCGGCATCGCGGGAGTCGGTGCCCCACGCCAGGAAGATGGCGCCGTCCAGGGGAATCGCGTCGGGGGCGTTCGGGACCGGCGGGGGAGTCGGATGGGGTACATGGACCTCGATGGCGAAGTCCGACGCCGTCTCGCTTCCGGAGCGGGAATCCACCGCGGCGACATAGTACTCGTAACTCCGGCCGGGAGCGATGTTCACATCGGTGTAGGAGCAGACCCCGCCCCGGCAGTTGCTCACTTCGGCCACCAGGAACCAGTCGGCGTCGGTGGTCCGCTTCCCGTAGACCCGGAAGGCCTCGCCGTCCCACTGGGAATGAAGTTCCCATCGGAGGTTCACCGCTTCGGCGTAGTACCAGACCTCGAGGTTGGTCGGAGGTGCCGGTGCATTCCCGTATCCACCGGTGCTGACCTCGTCGCACCCGGCGAGGAGCACCCCGGCCATCCCGAGAAGGGCGACCCACCCGAAGGCCCGAGGGGCTCGAAACAGTCGACTCATGATCTTCTCCCGTTCTGGGGGCCGTGCGACTTCCTTCGATACCAATGCACGAGGCATGCCGAGCGCCTCCGCGGGGGATTTCGAGGGCTGCGCCCTCCTTTGCAGTCGGGAGTGTCCTCGATCGAGGACACCCCCCGGGGGGTATGTCGCCCCGAATTCAGGACACTCCCGAAGGGCTCAGAAGCCGCCCAGCGCCTCGCCCGGGGCCCCGACCCTCCCATCCACATTCCGCTGCTCGTAGTCGAAGCGGAGGTCTCGATTCGCCCGGAGGGAGACATCGAACTGGAAGCTCCAGTTCCCGCTCGCCGTCTGCCGGAAGCCGAAGGAGGCCTCCCACTCGTGGAGGTCCCTCCGGAGCTGGAGGATGTGATCGTTGAAGCGATTCTCCTCCACATCGTAGGTGGTCTGCCAGGTAGCGTCCCAGTTCACCGTCGGCTGGAAGGAGAGCGAGGCGGAGACCATCTGGTTCCGCGCTCCTCCCCCCACACCTCCGGCGGTATCCCGCGGGCGCCGGAGGGAGTAGGAGAGGCGAGCATCCCACCCCGGACGCCTCATTCCCCCCTCGCGGGGGCCGGCTCGCGACGAGCCCGGCATCACCTGGCTCTGGTCGAAGCCGTCGGTTGGCCCGAAGTCATCGTCGTCGTCATCGAAGCCGTCGGGCCGTGCGGGTCCCCCCGGTGCTCCCGGAGCATCGGTGTCGGTGGAAGACTCGAGCCCGAGGATTCCCCCGATGGCCCGCACCAGCCCCGACCGGTGATCGATGGAGAAGGAGAGCGAGAGCTGCTCCAGGTGGGGCGCGAGGCGACGCTCCATCCCCTCCTCGGCACTTCCCGACTCCTCGAAGAGGGAGTGGGCAAAGGAGAGGGAGAGCCCCCGCAGGTAGTCGGACCGGACGGTGTTGGAGAGCCGGGTCGTGGTGAACCCGTCGATGAAGCGACCGGTGGAGTCCGCCTGGACGATGTCGTACTGCACCGCCGAGGTGTTGAGACCGAGAAGGGTCACCACCCGGGACTGGGGAGCGCGCCGGGGACCGCCATCCTCGGGCTCCTCCTCGTCATCCATCAGGTCGGTGTCCACGTCCTCGCCCAGGAGGGGCGGCGCACCGGGATCGGGGGCCTCGGCCGCGTCGGGGTCCAGGAGGAGGTCGGGGTCCGGCTCAACTGCGGCGTCCGGATCCAGGAGGAGCCCCGGATCGGGCATGTCGGCTCCGGGCCCCACGGCGGGGGGCTCGGGCTCCTCCTCCCGCTCCTCCACCCGGGCCTCGAAGGTCTGGTTCAGAGAGATGGAGACCTGGTTCTGGACCCGGAGGTTGCGGGATCCGAAGACCCGGTCCTGGAGGGGGGTGGGGGTGGTCGCCGGGGAGTACGAGTAGGTGATGCCGGGGGAGAGCTTGTGGCGGATCGCCTCGAAGCCCCTGAAGCCCGGATAGAAGCCGAAGACCTCGGTGCGGGCATTTACCGACAGGCTCATCCGGGTCGGCGCGCTCACGAAAGCGGTGGCGTCGGGAATGCTGTCCACCCGGGCCATGTTCCCACTCACGCTCAGCGACGGGGTGAGGGTGCTGCTCCCCATGAGCCGCTGCTGGTACGAGAGGGAGAGGTTCCAGTCCGCGGTGGCGTCACTGAAGTCGGTGAAGTCCCCCTCGCCGAAGTGCGAGTCCTGCAGGAGGGGGCCGGTGCCCAGCCCCTCGCCGGGTCCGATCCCCGGCACCACCATCATCCCCTCGGCACCGGGGGTGAGAACTTCGGCCGGGACCTCGGGAAAGACGGTCTCCCGATAGTTCATCTGTGAGGAGAGACTGAGATTGCCGAGCCCCATGGAGCCCCGGAGCCGCGCCTGGGTCCGGGTGTTGTCGGCCCGGTTGAAACGGAAGATCGTGTCGGGCTGGACCGGAAACTCCCGAACATCCCGCGAGAAGGAAGAGGACCCCGAGAGGGAGATGTTGTTGTACCACGTCGCCGTCTGAGGAGGCGCGGCGAAGAGGGTACGGGTATTCATGGAGAGCGACGCGTTCGGGAGCGTCATCTCGAGGCGGTCGTCGCTCAGGTACTGCTGCCGACGCGCCGAAACCGAGAGGTTGCCCCAGTCGAATCGATGCTGGATCCCCGCGTTGGAGTCGATGGAGGAGGTCAACTCCCGGGGATCGAGGGAGTTCTGGCGCACGAGCCCCGTGTTCGTCACATAGTTCCCGGAGAGGGAGACCCGGGTGCGCTCCATGGGCTCCCACCGGTTCCGGGTCGAGACGGCGAAGTCCCGGGCGCCCGTGTCTCTCCAGAAGCGGCGCATGGCCACATCGCCATCGAGGAAATGTTGGGCCCACCGGTAGCGGAGGGAGCCGGTGAGCGCAGTATACTGGTTCGACCACCACTCCATGGCCAGGGTGGCGTCGGTGTAGTCGGACATGGCCCAGTAGTAGCCGATGTTCGAGATCCGGCGGTTTCGCCCGTCGGAGGTCCGGACAATGTCATTGACCGAGAACCCGGGAGTCAGGAGTCCGCTCGACCGACCCGAGGTCATGGGCTGCGCCATGAAGGGGAGCCATGCCACCGGCACATTGTCGAAGTAGAGGCGGACATTGCGGGCGATGAGCACCCGGTCCGCGATCACCTTCATGGACTCGGCATGGAAGTGGGAGTGGGGCGGATCGTGGTCGCACGAGGTGAAGGTGGCGCCACTGCTGTACCCGATGTCGTCGCGGGTGGAGATCACATTGGACTGGACGATCCAGTTCCCCTGCCCCTCCGAATAGGTGGTTCGGGCGTCCCGGGCGGTGGCCCAGCGGGTGGTGAGGTCGTACACCACCGACGAACTCTGCACCGGCTCCTCGCCGGGGAAGGTGGCGAGGGTCGGTCCCGTGGTCCGCACCCGGCCCGACATCTCGTCGTAGACGATCGAGGTGTCCGCCTCCACATCGGCGCCCTGCCCCGAGAACCGGGCACGGATCTCGGGACTCCCGAAGAGGGTGAGGCGGCGATCGAGAGCACTGAAGTCGGCACGCATGCCCGAGTAGGTGGCCGCCGTGTACCCGGGGAGCTCGGAGAGCGCCCGCATGATGGAATCGGCGCCGGAGGGAAGCCGGGGCGGGACCTGGCTACGGCTCTCGCCACCGGTGCCCATCCCGGGGGCGGCGGTGGGGAGGGGCTGGGGGATGGGCGAATCGGCGTCGGGGTCGGGTCCGTCGATGGTGTCCGCCGGTGTCGGGTCCGGAACCGTGTCCCCGGGAGGTGTGTCATCGCCCCGCACCCGGTCCAGGATTCGGGCCCGAAGGGAGTCCGCCCGGGTGACGATGGTGTCGGACTGGAGGAGCGTCATCGCGGCATCGGTGCCCTCCGGTGGGGCTCCCTCCACCCCCGTGGCCCATCCCGCGAGGGCGAGGGGGAGCGCAAGGAGCGCCATGCGCACGTGCGAAGTCGAAAGGAGACGACGCTCCGTCATCCCTCGGCCTCCACAGCACCCTCGGGTGGCTCCTGCGAAGGGCTCAGACGTGTCCGCTCCTCCTCCTCCCGCTTCCATTTCCGGCGATAGATCACCGAGGAGAGGACGATGCTCACTTCGTAGAGGATCAACATGGGACCGATCATGAGGAGTGTGGACGCCAGATCCCCCGGCGTCACGAGGCTCGCCAGCACGGTGATGGCGACGATGGCATGTCGGCGCTTCGACTTCAGGAATGTCGGAGTCACCAGTCCGAGCGCCGAAAGGATCATGATCACCACCGGGAGTTCGAAGACGAGTCCGAACGCCACCAGCAGCCGGGTCACGAAGCCCAGGTATTCGTTGATCTCGATGGCGGACTGCAGGAACTCCTGCTGAAACCCCATGAGGAAGAGGAGCGCCAGCGGAAGCACCCAGACATACGCCAGGACCACCCCGGCGCAGAACAGGAAAAGTCCGAAATAGAGACTCGGCACGATCACCTTCTTCTCTTCCGCCTCGAGGGCGGGCGAGAAGAAGGCCCAGACTTGATAGACTACAATGGGAGCGGCCAGAATGATCCCGATGACGAGGGCGAGCTTCAATGTGACGAAGAAGGGAGTCGCCGGATTCAGGAAGATCGGGTCGCTTCCACCCAGGAAGGGGCGGACCGGTCGGATGAGGAGATCGATGATCCCCAGGTACTGGGCGATGAGGAAACCCGCGATCGTCCCGATGACGATGGCGATCACCGACCAGAAGATCCGCCAGCGCAGCTCCTCGAGATGGTCGAGGAAGGGCATTTCGCCCGCCGGGTTCGGCGCCCGTTTCCGCATTGATCCGGCCCCCGTCAGAAGGGGAATTCCGCCTGGTACTTCCGCTGAACTTCCTGGCGACCCCGCTCATTCATCTCGTCGACGAAGTCCTGGAACTCGTCCACATCCTGGAAATTCCGGTAGACCGAGGCGAAGCGGACATAGGCGACCCGATCGAGGGGCTTCAGGCGATCCATGACGAGCTCGCCGATGAGGGAGCTCGCCACCTCGACGCCGGCCTGTCGGGTCACGGCGTCCTCCACGGCGTCGGCGATGGCTTCCATCTCGGTCATGGAGACGGGCCGCTTGGCACACGCCGTACGGATCGCCTTCAAAAGCTTCGCCCGATCGAACTCCTCGGCGCTCCCGCCACGCTTGAGGACCTGGACGGGTCGCTCCTCCACGTATTCGTAGGTGGTGAAGCGCTCCGAGCAGTCCGAGCACTCCCGCCGGCGGCGAACGGCGCGCCCACCCCGACTGGTCCGGGTGTCGACGACCCGGTTGTCGGAGGAAGAGCACGACGGACAGAGCATTGGAAGGTCACCGACAAGCTGAGGGATTGGAGGTCGGTCCGCAGATCATGCGCGGCCGGGAGGAGGTCAGCCGATCTCCTGGAGGACCTGCCGGGCAAGATCGGCCACCCCGGTCTCGCCCCAGTCACTCACCACCTGCTCCAGATATCGACGGGCCTCTTCGTTGTTCCCCTCGTCCCGGTAGAGGAGCCCCACCCGGTAGAGCGCGTCGGGGACCCGCTCGGCGGTGGGGTGGTGCTCGTAGACCTCGAGGAAGGCCTCGATGGCTTCCTGGATCGAGCCCTGCTCCACCAGGATCTCGCCGATGTAGTAGCGGGCCTCCGGAGTGAGCTCGTGGTCCGGGAAGTCGGCGATGAGCTGGTCGAAGGCAAGGAGTGCCGCCGTATACGATCCCCGCCGAAACTGGGTCAGGGCCTCGTCGTAGTACTCGGCGGCCTCGCCGGTCTGCTCCGGAGTCGAGAAGCCCGCGCCTCCGGGTCCTTCCGGTACCTGGCGGGTCTGGAGGTCTTCCCGCATGGCCGCCAGTTCCTGCTGGGAAAGCCCCGTCAGCTCCCGGAGGAGCTGGACATCGTTCTGGAGCTGCGCCATCCGCTGCAGGAGCGTCCCACGCACATCGGTGAGGTTCGCCCGCATGGCGCGGATGGAGTCGTGCAGCGTCTGGTTCTCGGCCCGCAGCTCACCGATGAGTGCCGCCTGCTCCTGGTTCTGGGCCCGGATGTCGGCGCCCAGGTCCCGGATGTCGGCCTTGGTGGCACATGCCGCGAGAGAGAGGAAGAGGACCGCCCCCAGGAAGAGGCGGACCCCTCCCCCGTACCGAGCCGGGCTCCGGTACGGCAACTTGGAATCCGTGGACGGGGAAGGGGTCTCGGCCATCTCTACTCCTGGGTTCGAGGCGTCCTGCCTCGGGTGTGATCCTTCAAATTACATGTTGGGCGGATTGATCTGATCCGCGCCGGCGGTGATCACGAACTCGACCCGCCGGTTCTGTGCCCACGCCTCCTCGTCACTCCGGTTCACCAGCGGACGCTCCTCACCATACGAGGTGGTCTGGAAGCGATCGGCCGAGAGGCCGAACTGGACGAAGAACTCGCGGACGCTCTCGGCACGACGGTTCCCGAGGGCCTGGTTGTACTCCACCGAGCCTCGCTCGTCGGTATGCCCCTCCAGGCGGATCCGAACATTCGGGCTCGCCTCGAGGATCTCCACCTTCTGGCGCAGCACCTGCTCGGCCTGCGGGGTGATGGCGGACTCGTCGTAGTCGAAGAAGACCATCTGCTCGAGGGTGGCGCGTGCGTCGGCCTGCGCGCGCTCCAGCTCCGCCTGGCGGCGCGCTTCGGCCTCGGCTGCGGCGATGGAGTCCTGCACCCGCTGCAGCGAATCGAGATCCGGGCCCGGATCCTCCTGCTCCTGCGGGGGTGCGGGAGGCTCGGGGGACTCACGGCGGCATGCGCCGAGGGTCACGGCTCCGAGTACCGCGAAGACGAAGAAGAGACGGCGATAGTGCATCGTTGCTCCTGGGAAGGTGATGGGTCCAGCTCTCGTGAACTCGCGATCCGTCGTATTCGGCTGCAGTGGAGCGGGTCGAGCCGCTCTCGCCACCGCCCCGGGCGGTCGCGCCTTCAGGTTCCCGGGGAAAGCTACCGTTTCATATACACAAGCGGGTTCCTCGGCGCAACCGCCGCCGACGACCCGCTCTCAACCTCGTACAACTCCTACCGATCGGCCGTCACTCCCGAAGCCAGCGAGGGAGACCAGGCCGGCACATTGGGCCGGATCCCCGAAACGAGGGTCCGCTCGTTGCCCGTCACCGCATCGACGATGAAGAGTCCGCGTCCCCAGTTTCGCTCCCCCACATAAACGAGGTGCCGTCCATCCGGGGCCCAGCTCGGATCCTCGTTCCTTCCCTGCGACGTCACCTGCACGAGCCGGTTCGACCGGGTTCCCGTTCCCACTTCCGAGATCAGGATCTGGTGAGGCATCCCCCGATCCACCCGACCATGGAAGGCGATCCGGTTTCCGAGTGGCGACCAATCGGGAGAAGAATAATATCCCGGACGCCCCGGAGTATAGGGGGACAGGAGATTTGCCTGTCCGCCACCGACGGGAACGAGGTAGATCTGTGGAGCGCCCTCGCCCAATCGGTTGGAGTTAAAGGCGATACGGGAACCGTCCGGAGAGACGGTCGGAGAGATGTCTTCGTACGGTCCTTCGCTGATATTGGCGAAGCAGCACTCGCGGACGATGTTGTAGGTGAAGAGACCCGAGCGTCGTCCCCCCACCACGGCGAAGATCAGGCTCTGCCCGTCGGGGGTGTAGGTGGGGGTGATGTAGTCGCCTTCCCGGGGGGCAGGAACCGAGCGTTCCTCTCCGGTGGAGAGGTTGAGTTCGTAGATCCGGGGCAGCCCCGTTCGATACGAGACGTAGGCGACCCGGTTCCCGTCGGGGGACCAGGCCGGTGACATCGAGATGCTGGCATGGTCGGTGATCCTCCGGCGGTTCTCCCCGTCGAAGTCGACGACCCAGAGCTCCTGGTTCCCATCCTCCATCCGCTGGGAGTATACGACGCGGGTCGCCGCGATTCCGGGGTCCCCGGTGGCCCAGTAGACGATCTCGTCGGCGGCGGTGTGCACCGCCATCCGGAAGTCTCCGGAGTCGGGGTTGGGGAGGGGGAATCGGGCCCGGTCCATCACCTCGCGGTAGACGATGTCATGGAGTTCGACCACCAGGGTCGAGGTGATTCCGGCCCCCTCCACCCGTCCGGTGACGAGGAAGTCGGCGCCGATCTGGTCCCAGAGGCCGTAGTCCACTTCGTCGCGGGAGATCCCACGGGGGAGCGAATCCAGGACCTGGAACCGATTGGAGTAGCGGAGGTCCCGACCGATGATCCCCTGGACCTGCGAGGCGATCTCCTCGCCGCCACTCACCCCGGTGAAGGGCTGGATGGCCAGGGTCGCCGCTTCACGACCGTCATAGGTGATCCCCAGCGAGACCCCGGGGAAGCGCTCTTCCACATCCTGCCCCTGGGCCCCGGTGGGGAGTGCGAGGGCAATGGCTGCGCCGACCACGACGAGTCGGGCCAGTGCTGTCGACAGGAGCGATGTCACACGCATGGCATTCACCTTCTCGGGCTGAATCTGAATTCGACCTGGAGCACATCGACGGGGAAGTCCGATGGCAGGGGATCAAGCATCCCACCCCCGGCGCATTCCACGGCACCCACGGCCGCGATGTCGAAGCGGGGGTTGCCGGAAGGCGCGTGAACACGGATGGAGCGTCCGGGGATGGATCCGTCCTGGTGGATCTCGAAACGTAATACAGAGGTTACCCCGGTCACGCCCGGGGGCTCCCGAAGGCACCGCGCCACCGCCGCCTGGATCTGGGCGTAGTACTGCGGGAAGTCCCGCTGGAGCCCCTCCATCCGCACATTCATGTCCTGGCTCGCCACATCCTCTGCCGTGGTCTCGGGGGGTGGCGTCTCGGTGGGCGGCTCCGCCGGCGGCTCCGGGGGCGGATCCGGTTCGGTCACGGGCGGTTCGGGGTCCGGATCCGGATCCGGGGGCGGAATCGGGTCGGGCTCGGGGAGCGGCTCCGGTTCCGGCTCCGGTTCGGGCTCGGGCTCGGGAAGAACGGGGTCCTCCGGGGTCTCGATGACGAGATCATCGGGCTCCGGAAGGGAAAAGTCCTCCAATTCCTCTTCGGAGAAGGCAACCATCTGGATCTCGTACGCCACGAACTCGATGGGGTCGAAGGTTGCCCGGTGGACAAACCACGCCCCCAGCACCACCACCACGTGAAGGGCGATGGATCCGATGACCGGCCGTCGGCCGGGGCGCCTGGGATCGAAGTCAGGTGAGGGCATGGTCGTATCGTTCTACGACAGGGAGAGGGCCAGAGGTCCCTCCGAAGACGGATCCCCCCGCGCCGGACGGCCTCACTCCCGGGTCTCGAACTCGGCCACGTCGAAGAGTCTTCCTCCCCGATCCCGGGCCGCCACCTGCGCGATCCCCTTCACCCACATGACCTCGCCATGGGTGGCCCTTCGGTCCCCCCGCACATAGATGTCGCGGGCTCCCGAGGCATCCATGAGCTGCGGAAGGGCCGATGCGAACTCCTCCCGGGAGACCTCGGTCTCGTCGCCGATGAAGATCCGCCCATCCTGGTCGACGGAGACGATGAAGGGGTCGTCCTGGGCGGTGATGGCGCGCACCTGGGCCTCGGGGAGCTCGAGCTCGATTCCCCCCTGGAGCACCGGCGCCGTGATGATGAAGATCACGAGGAGGGTGAAGGCCACATCGATGAGCGATGTGACATTGATCTCGGCCGCCATCCCCGGATCCCCCCGCCGGCTGTAGCGCCGCCTCCGTCCACTCGGGGTCAAACTCGGCCCTCCCGGGCGAGGGTCCCGATGAATTCGGCCGAGAAGCCCTCGAGCTCACCTGAAACCAGGTTCATCCGGTTCAGGAAGTAGTTGTACGCGATGACCGCCGGGATCGCCACGGCGAGGCCCACCACGGTGGTGACCAGGGCCTCGGCGACGCCGGGGGCGACGGCATTGATGTTGGTGGAGCCGGTCTGGACGATCCCCAGGAAGGCGTTCATGACCCCGATGACCGTCCCGAGAAGTCCCAGGAGGGGCGAGATGGAGCCGATGACCGAGAGCCAGGTGAGACCGATCCCCAGCTCCTCCCGTTCCTCGGCCTCCTCTTTCTCCAGGACCATCCGAAGGGTCTCGAGCTGGGTGAGCGAGAGTCCCGGGGTCTCGGGTGCTCCCTCCCGGAGGGCGCCGGGCCGCAGTTCCGAGAAGAAGTTGACCCCCTGGCGGAAGACCCGACCATAGGGCGAATCCGGCAGGGTGAGAATGACCTTGTAGGCATCCTCCAGCCGCTGCGCGCGGTCCATCGCCTCGAGGAAGCGGTCCCCCTCCTGGATCACCCCCCGGAACTGCTTCCATTTCCAGAAGATGATCACCCAGCTCATGATGGAGAAGCCGGCGAGAATGGCGAGGATCACCAGGGTCGGGAGCGACCCGGTGAAGATCAGGTCCATCGCCGACTGTGGCGGTGGACGGCCCTGCAACAGAAATCCGATCATGGAGTCACCTCTGTGGAGGGACGTTCCGCCCGCGAGCGAACCTCGTCCCGGATCCAGCGATACGTTTCACGAAGTCCATCGGTGAGGGAGTGCCGGGGGGCCCACCCCGCCTGCCCCAGCCGGGCGGGATCGAGTGCGCTGTGGCGAAGTTCCCCCTTCCGGGCGGCCCGGAAGCTCCGGCCATTCCGAAGCTCGGCCACCTTCTCCAGGGTGTCGGCAAGGCGGTTCACACTGGTCTCGATCCCGGTTCCCACATTGAAGCCCCGGCTGTCGAGCCCCGTCCCCGCCGGCAGACGCATGTCGGAGGCCATGAGGTTCGCCCGCACCACGTCTCCCACATAGACGTAGTCCCGGGTCTGCTCCCCGTCGCCGAAGATGAGGAGCTCCTCGCCGGCCAGGAGACGCTGCGAGAAGATCGCCACCACCCCCGCCTCGCCATGGGGGTCCTGCCGGGGGCCGTAGACATTGGAGTAGCGGAGCGCCACGTACTCCATGCCATGCACCATCCGGTAGTAGTTCAGGTAGTATTCCCCGGAGAGCTTGGTGACGCCGTAGGGGGAGAGGGGGAGCTTGGCCGCGATCTCCGGCGTCGGTCGCTCCTCGGGCTCCCCGTAGACGACGCCCCCGCTGGAGATGAAGATCACGCGATCGGTTCCCGCCTCACGGGCACCCTCGAGCACATTCAGGAGCCCCAGGAGGTTGATGCGGGCGTCGTGCTGCGGGTCCCGAACCGAGATCCGCACATCGATCTGGGCGGCGTGGTGGTTCACCAGGTCGAAGCGGACCTCCTGGAAGAGGTCGCGGAGACGGGGATCCTCGATCCCCATCTCGACGAAGGTCGCCCCGTCGGGCACATTGGCCCGCCTTCCGCTGGAGAGGTCGTCGACGACCCAGACCTCGTCCCCCCGGGCGAGGTAGGCATCCACCACATGACTCCCGATGAATCCCGCCCCGCCGGTGACGAGGACCTTCCGGGGCCGGTCCTCCGACTCGGAGACCTCCGACCCGGGGGTTCGGTCATGAGAGAGGGATCCATCCCCCCTGCCAGGCTCAGTCATTCGATCGCTCCATGGTGTGGATTTCGGGCGGACCGGGCGGGGGCATCGCTCCCACCCGGATGGTCCTCTCCCTCCGGCTCGGCCCATTCGGACCGTTCCGACCTTCCGGCCGCAGCTCCATCGGCCTCGTCATTCTCTTCGGGGACCTCCAATCCGTACAGGAAGCGGACCGCTTCCACAAGGTCCGCCCCCTCACGTGTGGCCATCCCCTTGCGCAGTCGAACCGTCGGATCGTGCAGCAATTTGTTCAGGAGTCGGCGCGAGAACTCCTCGATCCTCCCCCGCTCCTCGGACCCGAGGGAGTCGAGGCGACCGAAGAGCCGCTCCAGCTCCGCCGCACGGTGCGCCTCGGCCTGCCGACGCATGCGGCGGATCACCGGAACCACCTGCAGCGAGGCGTACCATCCACGGAACTCCTCCATCCCACCCCGGATGATCCGTTCGGCCTCGGGAATCGCCTCGCTCCGGAGGGCCACATGCTCGTCGACGATCTTCCTGAGGTCGTCCAGGTTGTAGAGGTACACCTCATTCTCGTCGCCGAGCCGCGGGTCCACATCGCGGGGGAGGGCGATGTCGATGATGAGGAGGGGGTGGCGGCGGCCCTTCGGGAAGGCGGTCCGGAAACGCGCCCCCGTCAGCAGGTGGTGCGGAGCGCCGGTGGAGCTCAGGATGATGTCGGCCTGGGGGAGCGCCTCCTCCAGCCGGTCGATGGGCACCGCGTCGCCATCGAGCCGCTCGGCCAGGGCCTCCGCCCGCTCATAGGTGCGGTTCGCCACCAGGATCCCCCGAACACCCTCCCGGCCCAGCGCCTCCACCATGAGCTGCGCCGTGGCGCCGGCCCCCAGGACCAGGATCCGCTTGCCCCCGAGCTGGCCGAAGATCTTCCGGGCGAGCTCCACCGCCACCGAGGCGACGGAGGCCGCACCCTCGTTGATGGGCGTCTCGGCCCGGATCGTCCCCCCCACCGAGAGGGCGGTCTGGAAGAGCCGATTCACCACGGGACCCGCCATGGGGGGATCGACCCCGAGGGCCAGGGATCGCTCGTACGCCTCCTTCACCTGCCCCTGGATCTCGGCCTCTCCGGTGACCATGGAATCGAGTCCCGCACAGACTCCGAAGAGGTGCTCGACCACGGCTTCGCCATCCTTCCGGAAGAGGTGACGGGGAGAGATCGCCTCCCCCTCCCCCGACTTCCGGCGAAAGAGCGCCTCCACCCCCGACAGGTCGGTCTCGGGCCGGACCGGCGAGAGGTAGATCTCGGTCCGGTTGCAGGTGGAGAGAAGGACCGCCTCCTCGACGCCGAGCTCCTCCCGCAGCTCCAGGAGGGCGCGCGACGCCTCCGACGACCCGAAGGCCATCCGCTCACGAATCTCCACGGGGGCGGTGTGGTGGCTTACGCCAATCACTGCAAGGGAGATCGTCATGTTCTAGAGGAAGAGCCCATCTCCGCCCACGGTGAGGCGGAGAACCAGGTAGGTGCCGACGACCACGGCGAAGCCGATGACGGCGGCGAGTGCGCCACGGTGGTCCGATCGGCCGGCGCCTCGACGGGCGATGAGAATCCCGAGGAAGACCCCCCACGAGAGGACTGCCCAGACCACCTTCGGATCGGCGAACTCGAGGGACCCCCGGTTCGCCACCGTCCACGCCCACCCGAATCCCAGGGCCGCGGTGAGGGCGGCGAAGCCGGCCCACACCCCGATGCGTCCCAGGAGGTCGAGGGTCGCCAGGGGAGGAATGAAGCGGAAGAACCTCCCCAGCCGCTTCGACTTGAGCTCGTGGTGCTGCACCAGGTAGAGGGCGCCGGCGGCAAAGGCGACGGCAAGCCCCTGGTACCCCAGGAAGGCGAAGGCCACGTGGAGGACGAAGCCCGTCCCCTGGAAGTCCAGCGCGAGGGGCGAGGGCTCGATCCCCACCAGGAGCGCCACCCCCAGGCAGATGGTGATGAAGGGGAGGAGTGCGATCCCCACCCGCTCGGCATCGCGGAGGGGGAGGGTGAGGAGGAGGGCCACCCCACCCACGAAGGCGAGGGAGGAGAGCGCCGCCCCGGGTCCCACAAGGGGGAGCTCCCCATAGTCCCGCCAGAAATCCACGAGGGCCAGGGCGTGGAGCGCGACGCCTCCGGCCGCCACCGCCGAGGCGAGCTTCGGCCCGCCGCCCTTGGCTCCCTTCATTAGGAAGTGGAGCCAGAGACCGAAGGCCCCCAGGTAGAAGAGGAGTGCCAGAAGGTGTATCACGCCACCCGGTTCCGGGTGAGAGGAATCATCTCGTGCATCCTGGTGCGGGGGTCACGCGCCCCCTGTCGGGGCGCATGCGCCGCCAGCGGTCAGGGCATGACCCGGGTCAGGGTGAGTGTCATCTCGCGCCGGATCAGGCTCGGGAGCCTCGACTGGACGATCCGGAGGGTTGCCGTGTGCTCGGAGACCCCCACCACCTGGAAGTCTCCCGCGTCGGCGCCGTGCCACTCGCTGTCGGATCCGGCGAGGGCCATGAACTCGTCACCCACCCGCAGACCGTCCGCCGCTCCGGCATCGATGAAGAGCCGATCCCCGGGAAGGTAGAGCTCCTTTCGCTCCTCGAAGGCGATGACCCGCGCGGAGAAGGTGGTGGAGGTTTCGGACGGGTATACGCCGGGGGAGAGGGTGAAGGTCCGCATGGCCATCACCTCGTTCCCCAGCTCGGCCTTCGAGAAGTCTCGAACCAGCCGCGCCACCGCGCCACCAGAATCCACCCGCCGGATCTCCAGGACCCCCGTGGGAATCATCACCTGGCCCACACCATAGACCCGGTCCCCACGGCGGACCGCCATGATCTCGTCGCCGGGCGCGAGGGTCACCTCTTCACTGAAGGTGAGGCGGACATCGTCGTAGGGGAGGACGGTGGAACGTCCCAGCCGGACATCCTGTCCCCCGCCGAAGGCGGCGATCCGCCCGAAGACCTCCGGTTCCTCGCCGGGAGGCACGACCCAGCTCGCCGAATGGAAGGTCGACGGCGAGAGCGTCGGGACCTCGGCCGCCGGAACCAGGAGGACCTGGCTCCCCTCCTGCACCTGGGTGGCCCGCTGTCCATAAAAGAGGGTGCGCTCGCCCACGAAGGGAGGGGGCTCCCGGGGTTCCCAGTTCCGCGACCGGAGGAGGGCACGGCGGCCCTCGGGGGTGGTCAGGTCCACGGTGTCGAGAGCCATCCCCGTCACGGTGGCCCGCGGGGGCGGATCCTGGGCCTCGACGGGCGCAGGGAGGACGAGGAAGCTGAGGGCGAGAACCGACGAGACCGCCGCTGAACGGATCATGACCGCTCCCGGTTCGGAGATGGACTGGACGACGGGCAGGGGCGCACCGCCACCGCTCGAAGATACGGCGCCGCCGCAGGTGGGTCAATCAAATCGACGTCAGATGTTTCTCTCGGCGAAGCGGCGGGCCCAGTAGGTGACGATGAAATCGGCGCCCGCCCGCCGGATGGAGAGGAGGGCCTCGGTCATCGCCGCCGCCTCTTCGAGCCAGCCCCGCTCCGCCGCCGCCATGATGGCCGCGTACTCTCCCGAGACATGGTAGGCGGCCACCGGGGCGTCGATCTCCTCCCGCACCCGCCGGATGATGTCCAGGTAGGCGAGGGCCGGCTTCACCATGACGATGTCGGCGCCCTCCTCCAGGTCGGCACGGACCTCCCGGAGGGCCTCGCGGGCATTGCCCGGATCCATCTGGTAGCCCCGTCGGTCCCCCCGGGCCGGCGCCGAGTCGGCGGCATCGCGGAAGGGGCCGTAGAAGGCGGAGGCGTACTTGGCGGCGTAGCTCAGGATGGGAAGATCGGTGAAGCCCTCCCGGTCGAGTGCGCTCCGGATCTCCCCGATCCGCCCATCCATCATGTCGGAGGGGGCGATGACGTCAGCCCCGGCGCGGGCCTGGCTCACCGCCGTGCGGGCCAGGAGTTCCAGCGTCGGGTCATTCAGGACCCGGTCGCCCTCGAGGATCCCGCAATGCCCGTGGTCGGTGTACTCGCAGAGGCAGAGGTCGGTCATGACCAGGAGGCCGGGCGCCGCCCCCTTCGCCGCCTGCACCGCCTCCTGGACGATCCCGTCGTCGGCCCACGCCCCACTCCCCTCCGGATCCTTCGATTCGGGAATCCCGAAGAGGATGATCCCGCCGATCCCCAGCGCCGCGAGGGCGGGGGCCTCCTCCGCCAGCCGGTCCACCGACCACTGCTCCACCCCCGGCATCGACGCCACCGGCCTGCGGACCCCTTCGCCGGGGACAATGAAGAGAGGAAGCACCAGGCGGTCGGCGGTGAGGTCGGTTTCGCGCACCAGGGTGCGGAGGGCGGCACTCCCCCGGAGCCGCCGTCCACGGTGGAAGGGGGGTCGGCGCGGGCTTCGGTCGGTCTCGTTCGTCGTCATGGTCCGTCCGTCATGAGTTCGCGTTGGGGCTCGGAGGAAGAGGAGGGCGATGGGGCCGGAAAGTCCAGTTGGAGGACGAGGGCGTCCTCCACCGGGCTCGAGTAGTACTTGCGCCGGATCCCCACCTGGTCGAACCCGCGCTCCCGGTAGAGCTCGATGGCCACCCCGTTGGATTCGCGTACCTCGAGGAAGACCCGTTCCACACCCCGGAGCGCCGCCTCGGCCAGGAGCACATCCAGGAGCCGACGCCCGATGCCCCGGCCCCGGGCCTCCGGGCGGACGGCGAGGTTGGCCAGCTCCCCCTCGTCCAGCACCCACCAGAGGATGCCATGGCCGAGCATCTCGCCGTCCTCCGATTCGGCGATGCGGAAGAGGACGGTTTCCCGGTCCAGGAGGGAGAGGAAGGTATGGGGGCTCCAGGGGGTGGCGAAGGAGGCGATCTCGGTGCGCACCACCTCGGCCAGGTCGCCACTCCCTGCCGGCCGGATCCTCATGCCCGCTCCGGCTGCGAGGGCCGAAGGTAGTCGGGCTCCCAACGCGAATCGGGGGCCTCGGCCCGGGGCTCGGGATCGAGGGCATGGACCCGGAGGAGGCCCTCCGCCGTGGGGAGGCCCGCCGGAAAGGGGAGGACCCGGTACCCGGCGTTGTCCAGCACTTCGGCGTGCCGATGGGCCCCGTCGCCGCAGAAGAGGACATTCTCGGCGAGGGGACGGGAGAGGAGCTCGTCGAGGGTGAGGGCCTCGGGGGCCTCCAGTTCCTCGATCCGCCCCGAGAGGAAGCGGTAGCAGGCGGCGTAGAGGCGGTCGGCCCGGGCATCGAAGAGGACGTAGCGAGGCCATGCGTCGGCCTCCTCGGGGAGGTCCAGGGCCCGGGGAAGCGCGTGCACCTGCAGGCCGCGGGGGACCGTGGCCCGGTACGACGCCGCCCCCCCGGCGAGGGAGGAGATGGTGTAGAGGGGCACACCGAGCCCCCGGGCCAGCCCCCGCGCGGTGGCCGCCGCGATCCGGACC
This sequence comes from Gemmatimonadota bacterium, assembly GCA_007130605.1. GTDB lineage: Bacteria > Gemmatimonadota > Gemmatimonadetes > Longimicrobiales > Gaopeijiaceae > SLBA01. Next base: position 45,154 of record SLSF01000025.1, read on the forward strand.
CCGGTGAAGGAGCCCGGCCCCCGTCCCACCACGATCCCCTCCACTGCCTCCCGCCCCAGCCCGGCCTCCCCGAGGGCCTCGCCGACGGCGGGGACGAGTCGGGCGGCGTGCTCCCCCCGCTGGAGGAGGAGCACCCGGGAGAGGATCTCCCGACCCCGGGCCACCGCCACCGAGCCATAGCCGGAGGAGGTGTCGAAGGCGACCAGGACCGGCGCTTCCCGTTCGCTTCCCTCCCCCATCACCCCCGCTCCAGGGTCACGGGGAAACCCGGAAGGTGCGGCGGCGCACCCACCCGATGGATCCGCACCATGCGAAGTGCAGAGCCCGGCTCGGGCGCACTCAGGTGGATGTCCCACCGGTCGGCCGGCAGGTACTCCCCCGCACGCTCCGGCCACTCCACCAGGACGAGCTCGGCCCCCTGGCCCAGCTCCTCCCACCCCAGCTCCCAGAGCTCCTCGGGGTCCCGGAGGCGGTAGAGGTCCAGGTGGACCACCTCGGACTCCCCCCGGGCCGGGTAGCGGAAGAGGAGGTTGAAGGTGGGCGAGGGCATGGCACCCTCCACCCCCGCCCCGCGGGCGATGGCCCGGGCGAGCACCGACTTTCCCGCGCCGAGCTGGCCCCGGAGGCCCAGGAAGATCGGGAGCTCCACATTGGCCCCCACCTGTTCTCCCCACTGGATGAGGTCCTTCTCCGAGAGCATCATCGGGCGCGCCCCCCCCGGGTGGAGGGGGTGCGTCTCTTCCCGGACTTTCCCGAAGTCCCGTCGAGCCGCGCCCGCACCTCGAAGAGCTCGTCCCGGAGGAGGGCGGCGCGCTCGAAGTCCATCTCCGTGGCCGCCCGCTCCATCTCCGCCTCCAGCTCCTTCACCATCGCCTCCAGGTCGATCTCGTCGGAGTAGTCCACCGGGGTCTCGGCGACCTTGAGGGGCGCCAGCTCCCGGGCATCGGCCACCCGGGTGGAGAACTGGATCTCCTCGATGCTCTTCCGGATGGTGGTGGGGGTGATGCCGTGCTCCTCGTTGTGGGCGATCTGGATCTCACGGCGCCGCTCGGTCTCGTCGATGCACTGGCGCATGGAGTCGGTCATCCGGTCGGCGTAGAGGATCGCCCGCCCCCGCACATTTCTCGCCGCCCGCCCGATGGTCTGGATGAGGGAGCGGGCATTCCTGAGAAAGCCCTCCTTGTCGGCATCGAGGATCGCCACCAGAGAGACCTCCGGAAGGTCGAGCCCCTCCCGGAGGAGGTTGATGCCCACCAGGACATCGAAGGTCCCCAGCCGGAGCCCCCGGATGATCTCCATCCGCTCGATGGTGTCGATGTCGGAGTGCATGTAGCTCACCCGTACTCCCACCCCCTGCAGGTACTCGGAGAGGTCCTCGGCCATCCGCTTCGTGAGCGTCGTCACCAGAACCCGCTCCCCGCGGGCCTCCCGGTCCCGGATCTCGGCCAGGAGGTCGTCCACCTGGCCCGCCACCGGGCGCACCTCCACCTCCGGATCCACCAGCCCCGTCGGACGGATGATCTGCTCCACCACCACACCCCCCGAGAGCTCCAGCTCCCGATC
>SLSF01000013.1 GCA_007130605.1 Gemmatimonadota bacterium
CCTGGCGTGGAGCGGATCGGAGGCGAGCCAGCGCGCGGCTGCCGGAGCCCTCTTCGGCGATGTGCCGGTGGGCGGGTCCACTCCCACCCGGATCCCCCCCGACTTCGAGATCGGCGACGGACTCACCCTGGGCGCGCCCGCCACCGCCCTGGTCCCCTCCGCCCGCACCCCCGGCACTCCCACCGGGATCGCCGGAACGGCGAGTCCGGCCGGCGGCCTCTGCCCCCTCCCGGGCGAGGACGGGCCATGAGTCGCGCTCGGGCTGAGAGTCGCCCCCTGCCCGTGCGTCGAGCCCGACTTTTTCCAGCAGCCCTCTTCCTGGCCCTCTTTGCATGCACCCCGGCCACCGCCCCGGCACCCGACGCGGCACCTGCCACCCTCCCGGCCCTCCTTGAGCGCCCCGATGCCGGGGGCGAGGCGTGGATCGAGGAGACCCTGGCCTCCCTCACCCTCCGTGAGGCGGTGGGCCAGCTCGTCTTTCCCTGGATCTCGGGAGCGTACGCCGCCGCCGACGACCCGGAGTTTCTCGAGACCCTCCGCTGGGTCCGGGAGGACGGGATCGGCGGGGTCGCCATCTCCATCGGGACCCCGCACGCGTATGCCGCCAAGCTGAACGCCCTCCAGGAGGCGGCCGAGATCCCCCTCCTGGTCACCTCCGACTTCGAGAATGGCGGACCGGGCATGCGGATCGCCCACTCCTACGCCCTCCCCACCCTCCTCCCCCAGGGCGGGGGGACCTCCTTTCCGCCCACCATGGCCTTCGGCGCCGTGGAGGAGTCGGCGATGGTGGAGGCCTTCGCCGAGGCGACGGCCCGCGAGGCGCGGGCGGTGGGGGTCCATGTGATCTTCGCGCCGGTCCTGGACCTGAACTCGAACCCCGAGAATCCCATCATCAACACCCGGGCCTTCGGCGAGGACCCCGCCGAGGTGAGCCGGCTCGGTCGGGCCTTCATCCGGGGGGCGGCCCGGGGGGGCGCCATGACGACGGCGAAGCACTTCCCCGGCCATGGCGACACCCGGGTTGATTCCCACCTGACCCTCCCCGAGGTGACCGCCGACCGGGCCCGGCTGGACTCGCTGGAGTTCGTCCCCTTCGTCGACGCCATCGAGGCGGGGGTCGACGGGGTCATGACCGCCCATGTCTCGGTCCCGGGGGTCCTGGGTCCCGGAGCGCCTCCCGCCACCCTCTCGCCGGAGTTCATGACGGGGATCCTTCGCGACGAGATGGGCTTCGAGGGCCTCCTCTATACCGACGCCCTCCGCATGGGCGCCATCATGGAGGGGTGGGGCGCCGGCGAGGCGGCGGTCCTGGCCTTCGAGGCGGGGGCCGACGTGATCCTCATTCCCGCCAGTGTGCCCGGCGCCATCGAGGCGATGGTGGAGGCGGTGGAGGAGGGCCGGATCACCCGGGAGCGGCTGGACCGCTCGGTACGGAGGGTGCTCGAGGCGAAGGCCCGGGCGGGACTCCACCGGGAGCGGCGGGTCTCCATCGACGCCGTCGCCCGCACCGTGGGGAGCGCGGCGCATCGCTCGCTGGCCGAAGAGGCGGCGGCCCGCTCCATGACCCTGGTGCGGGACCACGACGACCTCCTCCCCCCCGATCCCGAAACGACCCGCCGGATCCTCTCCATCGACTGGGCCGAGACGACGGACCTGGTGGCCGGTCGGGAGTTCGAGGCGGTTCTCCAGGCCCTCCACCCGGGAGTCGCCCAGTCGGAGCGGGTGGGGCCCGAGACCCAGGAGGGACGCTTCGAGACCCTCCTGGACCGGGCCGCCGATGCCGATCTCGTTCTGGTGAATGTCTACCTCCCGCCCCGGGCGGGCGCGGGCTCGGTGGCCCTTCCCGAGCCCTTCCGGGACTTCGTCTCCATCCTCGCCACCCGCCATCCGACGGTCCTGGTCTCCTTCGGGAACCCCTACCTCCTCACCGCCCTGCCCGAGGTGGGGAGCTACCTGGTGGCGTGGGGCGATCGCGAGGTGAGCCAGCGGGCGGCGGCGCGGGCGCTCGCGGGGGCGATTCCCATCGAGGGTCGTCTCCCCATCTCCATCCCGCCCCTCCACCAGCGGGGCGACGGACTCCGACGGGCGGCCGACCCGGTCATGGCCGAGCGCGAGGAGCGACGGGGGGATGCCCTGGACGAGGCCGGGATCCTTCGGCACGACCCCGACGGCGAGGAGGAGGAGCCGGACGAGCCCCACCTGGAGCCCCCCGCCGGCACCCCGCCTCCCTCCGCCTGGCTCGACCAGCGCATCTCCCCCCTGGAGGGGGCACCCGACGAAGTGGGGATGAGCGAAAGCGCGCTGGCGGCCCTCGACCGCTACATCGAGCGGGCCATCGCCGACTCGGTGGCCCCGGGGGTCGCTCTCGCCGTGGCCCGGGGAGGGCGCCTCGTCCGCCTCCGGGGCTACGGCCACACCGACTGGGCCCCGGGGAGCCCGCCGGTGACTCCCTTTACCCTCTTCGACCTGGCCTCCCTCACCAAGGTCGCAGCCACCACCGGTGCGGTGATGGCGCTGGTGGAGGAGGGGCGGCTCCACCTGGACGATCCGGTGGTGGCCCACCTCCCCGACTTCGCCCGGGGGGACCCGCGAAAGGGGGAGGTCACCGTGCGGGACCTCCTGCTCCACCGGAGTGGTCTCCCCGGCTACCGGCCCTTCTTCCTCACCCTCGACGGAGAGGCGCCGGTCCGGGAGGCGATCTGGGAGCTGGAGCTGGACCACCCGCCCGGCGAGACGACGGTCTACTCCGACATCGGGTTCATGACCCTGGCGTGGGTCGTGGAGGCGGTGGCGGGTGAACCCTTCGAACGGGTGGTGGCCGGGCGCGTGCTGCATCCCCTGGGGCTCACCGAAACCCTCTTCAACCCGCCGTCGGCGTTCCACCCCCGGACCGCACCCACCGAGGTGGACCGGGAGCGCCGGATGCGCCACATCCATGGCGAGGTGCACGACGAGAATGCCGCCGTCGTGGGGGGCGCGGCGGGGCATGCCGGGCTCTTCTCCACTGCCCACGACCTGGCGGTGCTGGTGGATGCGCTGGCCCGGGGCGGGACCGCCATTCCCTGTCGCCACGATACCGGGAGCGGAGTTCCCTGCGCTCTGGAGCGTCCCGGCTCCGTCTCCCTCTTTCGCCCCGAGACGGTGACGGCCTTCACCACCCGGGTCGACGACGGCTCCTCGCGGGCGCTGGGGTGGGACACGCCTTCGGGGCGCTCCTCCGCCGGCGACTACTTCTCGGCCCGGTCCTGGGGACACACCGGCTTCACCGGGACCTCCATCTGGGTCGACCCCGAACTCGATCTCTGGGTCGTACTCCTGACCAACCGGGTGAACCCCACCCGCGAGAACACCCGCCACGTCCCCTTCCGCCGTGCGGTGCACGACAGTGTGGCAGGGGCCGTCGTCGACCGGGATGTGCCCCGGCGGTGAGCCTCGCTCGGTCGGGCCCGCCGACCCCGGACTCGATCTCCTCGACCCACCGGGCGAAGGCCACCCGCGAAAGCGTCCGCCACCTTCCCTTCCGCTTGACGCACGGGCACCCGGCCCCGTATACCTGTCCGTGGGCGCGCACTTCCTGTCGCCCCGGCCCGTGCTCCCGTGAGAGTCCGGTCGCTCGCCCGCCTCGGGCGAGATTGCACGCTTCGCCTCTCACGCAAAGGGTCGGGTCCATGAACTACGGGTTCCTCATCCGGAACGACCGGTGCATCGGGTGCCACGCCTGTTCCACGGCGTGCAAGGCGGAAAACGAGGTCCCGCTGGGCGTCCACCGCACCTGGGTCAAGACCGTCGAGGCCGGAGCCTTTCCCGATGTGCGCCGGCACTTCCAGGTGACCCGGTGCAACCACTGCGCGAACCCGCCCTGCGTGTCGATCTGCCCCACCGAGGCCATGTACCAGCGCGCCGACGGGATCGTGGAGTTCGACATGGACCGCTGCATCGGGTGCAAGGCCTGTCTCCAGGGCTGCCCCTACGACGCGATCCATATCGATCCCGAATCGGGGACCGCGGCCAAGTGCCACTTCTGTGCCCACCGGGTCGAGCTCGCCATGGAGCCCCCCTGCGTGGTGGTCTGCCCCGAGCACGCCATCATCGCCGGCGACCTGGACGATCCCGACTCCGAGATCTCGCGCATGCGCTCGGAGCACCAGGTGACGGTGCGGCGACCCGAGAAGGGGACCCTTCCCAAGCTCTTCTACGTGGACGGGGGAGAGGCCGCCCTCCATCCGGGTGCCGTCGATGCCGACCCCGAGGGCTACGCCGCCACCCAGCATCCGGAGCCGCGGTCGGAGCGGGGCGGGACGTCGGGCCCCATCCGGATCGGGAAGGGGCGGATGGCCGACGAGCTGGTGCGCACCACCTACGATGTCGAGCATCGTCCGCCGTGGCACTGGCCGGTGCCGGCCTACCTGGTGACCAAGGGGGTGGCCGCGGGGCTCTTCCTCCTCCTGGGTGGGGGCGTGCTGGCGGGCTTCGTCCCGGCGCACACCTGGACTTTCACCCTGGTGGGCTTTCTCGTGCTCCTCTTCCTGGGGGCCACCACCGCCCTCCTGGTGGCCGACCTGGAGCGGCCCGAGCGCTTTCACTGGGTGCTGCTGAAGCCGCAGTCCAGGAGCTGGCTGGTGCGGGGGGCGTGGATCCTGGTGGGCTTCACGATCCTGGTGGGGGGGTGGTGGGCCGTGGGGGCGGGGGCCTGGCTCGGGTGGTGGGGCGGGGCGACGACTCCAGGTGGCGGGCCTCCGGGGACACCGGTGGCCGCGTGGATGGGGGCCCTTCGCACGGGCGTCCTGGCCGCCGGCCTCCCCCTCGCCGTACTCACCGCCATCTACACCGCCTTTCTCTTCGGACAGGCGAAGGGGCGTGACCTCTGGCAGAGCACCCTTTCGCCCTTCCACCTGCTGGCCCAGGCGATCCTCGCCGGGTCGGCGGTGCTCCTGGTCATCGCCCCCCTGGCGGCCCTCCCGGCCGAACTGGTGACCCTCGCCTGGTGGAGCTTCGCGGTGGTGCTGGTGGTGGACCTGGTGATTCTCCTGCCCGCGGAGTTCGCCATGCCGCACGGTACCGACGCCGCGGCCCGCGCGTCCCGCATGATCACCCGCGGCCGGTACCGCCGGCCCTTCTGGGGCGGAGCGATCCTCCTGGGCCACCTGGCACCGCTCGGGGTGCTGGGGGCCATCGTCGCGGCGGCCGCCTTGGCACCGGTCCCCGGTGAGCCCTTCTACGCCCTGGGCAGCGTCCCCTGGACGGCCATGAGTGGCGCATCGTTGGCGGGTGCCCTGGCGGGTGTTCTCGCCCTCATGGGCCTCTATGCCTACGAATACGTCTGGGTGATGGCCCCCCAGACCCTCCGGAACAGTTGAGCCCATGAGCGACGACAAGCCCTTCGGACTCCCCGTCTTTCACGAGTCCCCGCGCG
>SLSF01000158.1 GCA_007130605.1 Gemmatimonadota bacterium
CGGCGCCGGAGCCGCTCCATTCCGTGTTCCACCAGCTCCGCCAGGTCGCCCGGACGCTCCCTGAGGGGAGGCATGGTGAGGGGGACCACCTCGAGACGGAAGAGGAGGTCCTCGCGGAAGCGGCCGTCGGCGACCGCTTCCCGCAGGTCCACATTGGTGGCGGCGAGCACCCGCACATCCACATCGATGGAGTGGCTCCCGCCCACCCGCTGAACCCGGCCGGTCTCGAGGGTGCGGAGGAGCTTTGCCTGGGCCTCGGCGCCCAGGTCGGCGACCTCGTCCAGGAAGAGGGTCCCCCCGTCGGCGAGCTCGAAGCGCCCCCGCCGCCGCTCGGTGGCCCCGGTGAAGGCGCCCTTCTCGTGTCCGAACATCTCGCTCTCCACCAGGTCCCGGGGGATGGCGGCCGAGTTCACCCGCACGAAGGGTGCCCCCTGACGCTCCGAGAGGGCGTGGATGGCAGCCGCGGCCAGCTCCTTTCCGGTCCCGCTCTCACCCGAGATCAGCACCCTGGAGTCGGTGGGTGCCACCTTGCGGATGGTGTCTCGCACCCCCTCCATCGCCGCGCTCGAGCCCACCAGCCGGGTGCCTGGGCCCATCTCCTCCTGGAGCGCCCGCGAGAGATCGCGGGCCCGGCCCACCTCGAGGGCCGCCCGCAGGGTGATGAGCACCGATTCGGGGGTCAGGGGCTTCTCGAGGAAGTGGAAGGCGCCCCGGCGGGTGGCCTCGACGGCGTCGGCCAGGGAGGCCTCTCCCGACATCATGACCACCGGGGTGCCCGGCGCCCGGCGGAGGAGTTCGGGAAGGAGGTCGAGCCCCGATTCCCCCGGAAAGACCAGGTCGAGAAGCACCGCTTCGGGGCGTTCCCGTTCGATGGCCTCCAGCGCGGCGGGCCCGTCGGCGGCCTCCACCACCCGGAAGCCCTCCGACTCGAGGAGTGCGCGGAGCATCCGACGGAGATTTCCCTCGTCGTCCACCAGGAGAATGGTCATGAGGTCTCGAGCTCAAGATCGAGGGTTCCGGGGAGGTCGATGCGGAACTCCGCACCCCCTCCCTGGCGATTGAGGGCCTCCACCCGGCCTCCATGGGCGAGCACCACCTGGCGCACCATGGGGAGGCCGAGGCCGGTGCCCCGCCGCTTGGTGGTGAAGTCGGGCTCCCAGATCCTCGACTCCGCGCCCTCGGGGAGCCCGGGGCCCCGGTCGAGGATCCGGATCCGGACGCCATCGTCACCCCACCGTTCCAGGTGGATCTCCACCGGTTGGGAAGTCCCCGATGCCCGGGCGGCGTCGAGGGCGTTGGCCACCAGGTTTCGGAGGGCCCGCTCGAGGGCGGTGGGGTGCCCGAGGATCCGGATGGAGGCCACTTCGTCGGACCGGAGGAGCCGGACGGTCTCGGAGTCGGCTCCCTCGCCGATCCGGTTCAGCTCGAGGCGACGATGGAGCCCCTCCAGGAGCTCGCCGGGGTCCACCTCCGAGGGCGGGCCGTCCGGGGGGCGCCCGAACTGGGCGAAGGAGCGGGCGAGTTCGTCGAGGCGCCCGATCTCCTCCCGGAGGATCTGTCCTGCCTCTGCCAGGGCGGGATCGTCGGAGTCGGCGACCCGACGGGCCGCCATCGACATGGGGGTGAGGGGGTTCTTGAGGTCATGGGCCACCCGTCGGGCCATCTCGGACCAGCTCCGGGCCCGCTCCTGCTGGAGCTCCCGCTTTCGCGCCTCCTCCAGCTCTCCCGCCATGGTACGCAGGGCGTCGCGGAGCTCCTGGAATTCGCGGATGCCGGCCAGGCGCGCGTCGGGGTCGGTGGCGGGAAGCGGCTCCGGAAGGGCGCCGCCCTGCCCCAGGACCCGGGTCCACTCCACCAGCTCGCGGAGGGGAGTCGAGAGGGTACGGGACACCCGGTTCGCCGCCAGGAGGGCGATGGCGGCCGCCACCAGGAGGAGCCCCACCCCCACCGCCGGAAGGAGGAAGAGGACCCGCTCCCCAACCAGGGCGAAGAGGCGGGAGAGGCGCACCGACTCCGAGAGGTCGGTCCGGTGCGCTTCCGCTGCCGCAGCGGTCTCCGGATCGAGGGCCTCCTCGTCGAGGCGGTCCAGGAGCTCGGTCCCCGACTCGGCCACCGCGCCCCACGGCCCCGCCGTTCCCGTCGCCACCACCCCCTCGCGGAAAATGAGGGTCCCTCCCAGGAGGAGGAGCCCCGAGGGGATGACCGCCGCCAGGAGGAGTGCGACGAAGAGCCGGGTACGGAGGGTCGCCATGGGACGCATGCCCGAAAGGTAGAATGAATCGGGCGTTTCATGACAGGCTCCGTCGCCGGAGGCAGTGCGGGCAGTGCCGCCACCCATCCTGGAGCCGGCGCCCGCAGGTGCAGTGGACCCCCAGCGAGACGCCGCATCCTGGACACCCCCGGGCATCGGTGGGAACGGGAGCCCCGCAATGTCGGCACGGCTCCCCCTCGCCCGGGTCCCGGTGGAGGACCCGGGCCACCTCGTGGGGGGTGGTGGTGCCTTCGGCCACCTTCCGTCGGGCATCGTCCGACATGGTGCCCATTCCCTCGTCGCGGGCCTGTCGTCGGAGTTCGCCGGTGCCGGCGCCGGCCATCACCCGTTCCCGAAGCCGCTCACTCATGGCCAGGAGCTGGAAAACGCCGGTGCGCCCCCGGTACCCCTCGTGGCAGTGGGAGCAGTCGGAGTTCTGCCGCCCCCGGCACTCCGGGCAGATGACCCGAACGAGACGCTGGGCCACGATTCCCGCGAGTCCTCCTGCCACCAGGTGCGGGGGCACCCCCATCTGGAGGAGGCGGGTGATGCCTCCGGGGGCATCGGTGGTGTGGATCGTCGAGAGGACCAGGTGCCCGGTGACGGCGGCGGCCATGGCAATCTCGGCCGTCTCCCGGTCCCGCACCTCGCCCACCATGACCACGTCGGGATCCTGCCGGAGGACCGCACGAAGCGCCGCAGGAAAGGTGAGTCCCGCCCGGGGGTGCACCTGCACCTGGTTCACCCCCGAGACCCGGTACTCGATGGGGTCCTCGAGGGTCACCACATTGAGGGCCTCGCGGTCGAGTTCTCCCAGCGCCCCGAAGAGGGTCGAGCTCTTCCCGCTCCCGGTGGGTCCGGCGGTGAGGATCACGCCCCCACCCCCCCGGATCAGCTCCCGGAGCCGACGCAGGTCCCGGTCGGCGAAGCCCAGCCCCTCCAGGTCGCTGGGCACGGCGGTGGGATCGAGGATCCGGAGGACCGCCTTCTCGCCTCCCTCCACCGGGAGGGTCGAGACCCGGAGGCTCAGCTTCCGGTCGCCATGGCGATAGGTGAAGCCGCCATCCTGGGGGCGCCGCTTCACCGCGATGTCCATGCCCGAGATCACCTTGATCCGCGAGAGGAGGGCGTGGCGTGCCCCCTCGGGAATGCCGGTGACCCGCCGGAGCACCCCGTCGATTCGCTCCCGCACCACGAGGCCCCGGGGGCCCTGCTCCAGGTGGAGGTCACTGGCGCCACCCTCGATGGCCCGCTCCACCAGGGCGTCTACGAGCCGTCCCATCGATCCACCGTCGGGGACCCGGGCGTGCCGGCCAGGTGGGGTCCCCACTTCGTCGTCGGGGGTGCCGTTTTCGTGGGTGGGCTCGCCCTCCTCAGCTCCACCGGGAATCGCCCGGATCGCGTCGTCCACCGCGTCGGAGTAGGCCCGCCTGAGCGCCCGCCGCAGGAGGGACGGGGGCGCCAGCACCACCTTGACCCTCCGACCGGCCCGGAACTGGAGCTCGTCCACCGCCGCCAGGTCGAGGGGGTCGCCCATGGCCACGGTGAGGGTGCGGGCTCCCAGCTCCAGGGGGAGGAGGAGGCGTCGCCTGGCGATGGAGCCGGGGACCAGGCGGAGGGCGTCGGGGGTGGGATCCAGGGGGGCATCGGCCACCGGGAGCCCGAGCTGCGCCCCCAGGATCCGGATGACCTCGCCCTCCGACGCCATCCCCAGGCGAAGGACGGTCTCGCCCAGCCGCTCTCCCGACGCCGACTGGGCGTCGAGGGCCTCGTCGAGCTGACGGGCCGAGAGCACGCCCTCCGCCACGAGGAGGGCACCGAAGAGGCGGCGATTGGAAGTCACGCCCGTAGGGTTGCGCCTCCGGCGGGGCGGAGCCATGGCTGAATGGGGCCCACCCACCCGCCGGGCGCCGGGACTCCCTCTCCGAGCCCCATCCCCGACCGTCAGGCACCCTGTCCTTCAGCCCATTCCCGCCATCGACCCATTCCCGCCTTCAGCCCACCGTCTCCATCACTGCCGGCACCAGGTCCATCAGGCTTCCGAGAGAGGGAAAGCGCGCCACGACGTCCGGCGCACCGATGACCATCCCCAGCGCGGGGTTCCGGGTGTGGCCCACGCCCAGCGCCTCCACATTCCCATGGTCCGAGGCGATCACCACGACGGTTTCGGGATCGAGGGTCGCCATGATGCCGGCCAGGAAGGCGTCCACCCGCTCCAGGGCGGCGATGGCGCCGGTGGCCCCTCCACGATGACCCGCGGTGTCGGTGGCGTAGTGGGCGAAGAAGGTGAGGTCGGCCTCGGTGGAGAGGTGGGCCAGGGTCCCTCCGGCCTCCTCCGGGGTGACCCGGGGGAAGTCGGTGCGGCCGGTCCACCGGCGCCACCCCTCGTTGTCGATCTCCGATGCCACCGCCTCGCCCCGACGGAGCGCCGCGGGGCCGGCCACCAGGACTCCGGCACTCCGGGCCGCCAGTGGTGGGGCGGCGACCCGGCGACTCGGCACCCCGTCGGGATACCCGTCCGGATAGGCGTTCGCGAAGCGGACCCGGCGGCCCCGGGACTTGAGTGCACGGAAGAGGTTCTCCCGCTCAAGGAGGGGGCGGAGTCCCACCGGGGGCCAGGGTCCGAAGTGGCTCCCATGCTCCCGGGCGGCGTTGATCCCGGTGAGAAGGGTGATCTGTCCCGTGCCACTCTGGGGGAGCCCCTCGACCCCGAGGGTGGCGTCGAGTCCGAAGAGTCGGGCGGCCCACGGTGGTTCGGGGTGCGGGGGAAGGCCGGGGGGCTCTGCCGCTCCGGGTGGGGCGAAGCCGGTGGGGGGGTGGCCCTCCAGCCGGGGGAGTCCCTCCAGCCGGGGGTGGTTCCCATGGGGCGGGGTCCCACCGAGGAGGGAGGAAAGGGTGGGTAGCCGGGCCCGGAAGAAGGGATTTCGCGCCGGATCGGCCTCCCCGAGACCGACCCCGTCCAGGAAGAGGCAGAGGACGCGTGGCACCGTCCGACGCCCCCTTCGTCAGCTCCCTGGCCGGAGGTCCATGGTCACCTGCACCGTCACATGCCCCAGGTCGGCCCGCCCCCGGATCGCCTCGCGGGCCCGCGGCTCGATCTTCTTGTAGGCATTCATGACGCCGGAGCGAAGATGGCCCCGGAGGAGCTTGAG
>SLSF01000061.1 GCA_007130605.1 Gemmatimonadota bacterium
ATTTTCGTCCAGGGCGCGAAGCCTTCGACCCGACACCGGAGGGTGCTTGTACCGAATACGCTACGGACGCCCGCCCCCCTGCACCATCCTCCACTCCATCGGAAGAGGATCCAGCAACCACTGTAGCGAAAACGCTACGTTCGGGGGTGGAAGTGAGGATGGGTGTAGCGAAAACGCCACGTTCGAGGGCGGGGATGAAGATGATTGTAGCGCAAGCGCTACAATCCGCATTCGCCATCCGTGAGCCGGTGCGTGCCGGGGTCCCACCCGTACGGTATGGGGAATGAGCTCGTAAACGCTACCAGCGGGGCGCTCGCCTCGCGCCACCGATGCCCAGCGTCCCCGGGGTGGGTGCGGCCCACCCCGGGGACTCCGGGAAGCGCGCGTCACGGAGTGACGGCGATCTTCAGCACTCCATCTTCCTGGTTCGCGAAGAGCTCGTAGGCAGCTTCGATGTCCTCCAGGTCGTAGCGATGGGTCACGAGGGGCTCCAGGTCGATCCGACCGCCCTCGATGACATTCATGAGGCGCCGCATCCGCTCCTTTCCACCCGGGCAGAGCGACGTGATGATCCGGTTGTCGCCGAGCCCGGCGCTGAAGGCGTCGAGGGGGATCTTCAGGTCGGCCGAGTAGACGCCGAGGCTCGAGAGCGTTCCGCCGGGCTTCAGCACCCGAAGACAGGCCTCGAAGGTCTCCTGGAGACCCAGTGCCTCGATGGAGACGTCGACGCCACGACCATCGGTGAGCCGCATGATCTCCTCCACGGGATCGGTCTTGCCGAAGTTCACCACATGGTCGGCGCCCATCTTCCGCGCCATCTCCAGCCGCTCGGGGACCTGGTCCACCGCGATGATCATCGACGCGCCCCGGAGCTTTGCTCCGGCGGTGGCGCAGAGCCCGATGGGCCCCTGGGCGAAGACCACCACAATGTCGCCGATCCGCACACCACCACGCTCGGCGGCGGCAAAGCCGGTGGACATGATGTCGGGACACATGAGCACCTGCTCGTCGCTCAGGCCGTCGGGCACCGGTGCCAGGTTCGCCATGGCGTCGGGCACCAGGACGTACTCGGCCTGGCAGCCGTCGATGGTGTTCCCGAAGCGCCATCCTCCCATGGGCTTGAGGCCGTGGGCGTGGCCCTGGCCGTCCTGGGAGTGGAGCCCGTCGAGACAGCCGTACGAGGTGCCGGAGGGGCAGATGGCACCGGCAATGACCCGCTGGCCCTCTTCGTACCCCTGGACTTCGCGGCCCAGCTTCTCGATGACTCCGACGGGCTCATGACCGATCACGAGGCCACCCTCCACCGGGTACTCGCCCTTCATGATGTGGATGTCGGTGCCGCAGACGGTGGTGGTGGTCACCCGCATGAGGGCGTCGGTGGGGCCCACATCGGGAATGGGACGATCCTCGAGCGCCACCTTCCCGGGCTCGACAAAGGTGAGGGCTTTCATCTTGGTGGACATGGTCGGGCCTCCTGGGGTGCGGGTGCGCATGAGAACGGGCTCCCAATCGAAAGCAACTTTCACACCGGGGGTGGCGTTGCGCCTAAGGCTTGACAGGGCAATGGCTTGTGGGGGTCCTCCGTACTCCGGTATCCCCTCGCGGCGGGCCACGGCGTCCCGAGGGGATGCCGGGGCGGGACATTCTGGCGAGGGGGTGAGTCGCACTCCGCGGTTGCGTCGCACTTCCCGGGGATTCGCGCCCGGGAGGATGGGTCGTCAGCGGAGAAGGATCCGGTGGCAAATCCCGGCAGAGGTCCGCCCGGGTCGTGGACTCATCCAACGGAGTGCCGGTTCCGTCGGGGTTGCGGACACGGGGGGATGTCCGCATGGTCAGCCCTGATCCAGACAGACCTCCGCCCGACCCCTGCGCGCCTTCGAGGCCCGACGGGCCCCTTCATCCCCATCTGAACGAGGCATCCTTCCATGCGCATCTTCGGCGCCGCAGCTTCCGACGACCCCTACGGCCACAGCTCCGCCATCGGCACCGAGGTGTCGAAGCTCCTGGCACGGGTGGCGCTCGGATGGTTTCTCCTCCACCAGGGGTGGGGCAAGGTGCAGGAGGAGCTGGAGGGGGGTGTGGGCACCTTCTTCGAGAGTGGCTTCTTCCAGAACAACAACCCTGCGTGGCTTCCGGACTTCATCGCGGCCCCGTACGCATACGCCCTCCCATGGGTCGAACTCCTCTTCGGCGGTCTCCTGGCCCTGGGGCTCGTGAACCGACTCAGTGCCGGGGTCTCCACCCTCATCTTCCTGAGCATCCTGGTGGCCTGGCTCGACGCCGGAAATCTCCTACCCCGGCACATGCTCATGATCTATGTGCCCCTGGCTGCCTTCTTCTTCTTCGCCGGACCCGGGCGCTTCAGCCTCGACGCCCTACTGGACAAGAAGAAGGCGTAAGCCGCGCCTGGTCTTCGACGACTTCCTACGGGTCGTCGGGGGACGGGGGCTCGTCTCGGGAAGGGAGCCCGTCTCGGGGAGGCGGCGTATCGCGGGAAAGGGGCTCGACCGAGTCATCGTTCGGCGCGAAACCGTGTTCCCGCAGGATCTCTTCGGTGTGCTCCCCGGCAGCCGGAGGGGGGCGGGTCGGTTCGGGGCGGTGGCCATCGGTCACCACGGGGTGTGCCACGGCGCGGTAGTCCGGGATCGTCGGGTGCGCCTCCCGGCGGAAGATGCCGTCGAGCACCGAAGGGTCCGAGGCGACCTCCCCGAAATCCCGCACCCGCGCACAGGGAACCCCCGCCGAGGAGAGACGGGCCTCGAGGGCATCGAGGGTGAGTGGACGGGTCGCCTCGGTCACCGCGGTCTCCACCCGCTTTCGGTGCTCCACCCGCTTCGGATTGGTGGCGAAGCGGGGGTCGGTGGCCAGGGCGTCCAGCCCGATGGCCTCGCACAGGGCCCGGAAGAGGGCGTCGGTTCCGGCGGCGATCATCAGGTGGCCGTCCCGGGTGGGGAAGGCTCCATAGGGGACGATCATCCCCAGGCCGGTCCCCATGGCTGTCGGGGGGGTGCCGGTGGCGAGGGTCCCCTGCAGGTGGTAGGCACCCCAGGCGAGGGCGGTGTCTTCGAGGGAGATGCGTACATGACTCCCCCGGCCGGTGGCATCCCGATCGCGCAGGGCCCCCAGGATCCCGATGGCGGCCCACATCCCCGCCCCCATGTCGATGATGGAGGTCCCCACCCGAGCAGGCGGACCGTCGGGCGGCCCGGTGACCGACAGGAGCCCGCCATGGGCCTGCAGGAGGGGGTCGTAGCCCGGCCGCTCCGCCAGGGGCCCGTCGGGGTCGAAGGCGGTGACGGAGCAGAAGATCAGGGAGGGGTAGCGGGGGCGGAGCGCCTCTTCGGTGAGCCCGAAGCGACGCGCCACATCAGGCCGAAAGGCCTGGATCGCCACATCGGCCTCCCCGAGAAGCCCATGGAGGATCTCCTGCCCCCGGTCGGTGCCCAGTTCCAGGGCGAGGCTCCGCTTCCCCCGGTTGGAGGAGAGAAAGAGGGTGCCCTCGCCTCCCCACGCCGGGGGTGCCCAGGCCCGGGAGGGATCGCCGGTGCCGGGACGCTCCACCTTGATGACGTCGGCGCCCATGTCGGCGAGGATCTGGCCGCAGTACGGACCGGCAAGGTTCGAGGAGAGGTCGATGACGCGGAGGTCGTCGAGGGGTCGGGGCATGAAGGGGCTCAGCCAGGTCGGAGGGAGTCGGGGAGTGCAGGGAGCCAGCCGATTTCCAGCACTCCCCAGAGACCGATGAGGATCGCTTCGGCGGCGTCGTGACGGAGGGAGGTGGGACGGGGGGCACCGGACCATTCGATGACCTGGCGGGCGATCTCGTCGGCCTGTGCCTTGGCGTCGACCCCCGACCTGCGATCCCGCGGAAGGAGGAGGCGCTCGCGCCAGATGCCGGCGTCCACCCGGAGTCCCGCCACCTTGCGCCGCTTCATCTCGCGGATCCAGGGCTCCGCCACCGGGCCTCCTCCTTCGATGACCACCCGAACGAGGCCCGGGACTTCATTCATGACGCCGTAGGTGCCCTTCTTCAGGCGGGAGGGAGAGCCGAAGTTGGTGGAGCGGTACCGCTCGAGGCGGCCATCGGCGCCGAAGATGGCGATGCCGGCGCGGAGCCCGGCATCGATGGCGAGGAGCCGGGGCGTGGGCTCGGTGGATGGGGAAATGGGGTCGCGGTCGGTCATGGATGGTGGAAACCCCGGTCGACCGGTTTCCGTTTCGCCGCATCAGTGGCGCGGCATCGGGTCCCATGCCTTCCGAAGGGGTGTGCGAGGACTTCCCACCCGCCGGCTCACACGGCGTGCGAGCCGGCGACCCCGTCACCCCTGCGCATTGGAAGGACCGAGCCCCCGGCGGGTGAGGTGACTTGCCGTTCTGCATCGGGGTGCTCAATCTGTCGGGTGAATCGGCTCCCCGTTCCGGCGTCGGGATCTCCCTCCGGGACCCTCCACCTTCGTGCTCACCGAGAGCGTGCCATGCCCATACTCGTATTCCTCCTTCTCGTGGTTCTCGTGGCGGCCTTCGGGTTCTGGGACACGTTGGCCGCCATCTTCGGCGCGGCCCTTCTCCTGGTCCTGGTGGTGGCGCTGGGGCTCGTGACCCTGGTTCTCGCCGGGTACCTCCTCCTCAAGCGGAAGACCCAGGGGTAGAATGGTCAGGCGAATCCTCCGAACGATCATGTTCGCCACCCTCCTGGGCCATGGATCGGTCCGGAGGGGAGCTGCAGGCGATCCGCGACCACGCCACCTGCATGGGCCCCCACACTCACGCACCTGATGGTGAATGGCACTCCGGCGAAGCTCTCGGGCACCTTCACCGACGCCCTGCCGGGCCGGATCCTGGATCGGCGCTGAGTCGGTCGGATCTTCGTCGGGTACCTTCCGGCACCCCCGGGGGGCGGGGAGCCCGGGCCCATCCACCCCCAGTTTCGGAACGCCCGCCCGCCGGAGGCGTATATGAGAGTCCAGATTTTATTGAGACTTGAAATAATGACGCCGGCCTGAATTTCTTCGGTCGGCCTCGACCACACCCCAGCCCCGGAGGCAACCCTTGAGCGACGTTCGACTGACCATCGTCTACTACAGCACGTACGGCACGAACCACAGCATGGCCGCAGAGGCGGTGAAGGCCGCCGAGGAGGCGGGCGCCACGGTCCGACTTCGCCGGGCGGCAGAGACGGCTCCCGACGAGGTGGTGAATCAGCAGGACGCCTGGCGGGACCATCTGGAGGCAACGAAGCACATTCCCGAAGCGACACCCGACGATCTGGTCTGGGCCAACGCCTACCTCTTCAGCAGCCCCACCCGCTACGGGGGCGCCACAAGCCAGGTCCGGGCCTTCATCGACACCCTCGGCCCGGTCTGGCAGGAGGGGAAGCTGGCGAACAAGCCGGCCACAGCGCTGACCAGTGCCATGAACCCGCACGGGGGCCAGGAGACGACCCTCTGGACCCTCTATACCACCTTCGCCCACTGGGGGGCCATCATCGTACCACCGGGCTACACCGACGATACGGTCTTCGCCAGTGGCGGAAATCCCTATGGCACCGGGATCACCGCCGCCGAGGGACACGGACTCACCGACGAGAAGATCGCCGCCATCCACCACCAGACGAAGCGACTCGTCGAGGTCGCGAAGAAGCTCGCGGGGTGAGCATCCTCCGAGACGAGGACGGTGCCGGACCGTTCGTCCGGTGGCGGTGACTCCGTGGGGGCCTCCCGAGGCGTCGAGGGGCCCCCGGGTCTCGGCTCGGGGTGGGCCACGATTGCCGAAGGGTTGGACCGGGCGATAGAATGCCGGAGTGGCACCGATCCACCCAATCAGGAGTTTTGCCCCATGTCTGCCCCTGTCTCCACCTGCGAAAACCCTCGGGGCCCGGCGTCAGCGTCGGGCCCCATTCCGAGCGTCCGTCTCCCTCTCTTCGGGGTGGTGGCAGCGACGATGATGCTGGCGCCGTCCGGGGTGGAGGGCCAGGACTACTACACCGACATCCGGCCTCTCCTGGTGCAGAACTGTCTGGTGTGCCACACCGATGAGTCCATCGCCTGGTCCATGGAGGACCCCGAGGAGGCCTACGCCCGGCGCCACATGATCGCCCACATGATCGTGGACCGGCAGATGCCGCCGTGGATCGCCGAGGCGGGGCACCAGGAGTACCACGGTGACCCCTCCCTCGACAACGAGGCCATCCGCCTGGTGGAGGCGTGGCGCCAGGGCGGTTTCGAGTCCGGAGAGCCCCGGCCGGACCCGGCCATCGACGCCATGGACCACGCCCACCATTACGGTGCGGACATCCGCGCGGATCTCTCGGTGGCCGTACTCCCCGGCGAGTCGTACCTGCCGGATCAGTCCCAGCCCGACGACTACCGGTGCTTTGTCGTCGACTGGCCCGACGACGAGCCGGGCTTCGTCACCGGCTTCCGGGCGAGTCCCGGCAACCCGCGGGTGGCCCATCACGCGGTGATCTATGCGGTGGATCCCGAGGTGGCGGATCGCTTTCACGCCCTCTCCGATGCCGAGGAGAGAGACGGCTACCAGTGCTTCGGCGGCGCACTTCCCGACCGATTCGGCCAGCCTGCCGTGAGAGAGGCGTATGAGGCGGAGTACCCGGACGGGGTCCGCGAGCTGGACCGCTCGAACTTCTGGCTCGCCCACTGGGCCCCGGGCATGGATGGCCACAGGTTTCCCGACAGCACCGGGATCCGGGTCGAACCCGGTTCCGCCCTGGTCGTCCAGATGCACTACTACTCCCAGGATGCACCGGGCGAGGTCGATGCCGACACCCGGCTCGACTTCGAGATCGAGCGGTCCGTCGAGCGCCCCGCCTTCCACCTTCCGCAGACCCGGAGCGCGTGGCTCACCGCCGCCCGGAACCAGTCCATGGTGATTCCACCGGGCTCCACCGAGACCTATGCCTACACCGACGTACTCCAGGACATCATCCCCTACATCGCCCGGGTCGCCGCGGTGGATCCCGAGCGGATCGAAGCGCTCGAGATCCACTCGGTGAATCTCCATATGCACGCCTTCGGTCACTCCGGACGGGTGACCCTGCGCGACCGGAACGGCCGGGTCGAGACCCTTCTGTCGGTGCCCCGCTGGGACCTGAACTGGCAGCGCGACTTCACCTTCCTGGAGCCCAAGGTATTCCAGCGAGGTGAACTTGGGCAGACGTCCCTTTCGGTGGAGTGCACCTTCCGGAATCCGGGGAGCGAGCCGGTGTACGGAGGCTTTGGCTCGTTCGACGAAATGTGCTTCAACTTCGCCTACATCGCCGTCCGGTCGACCCCGGCGGCCGATGAGGATGGGTGACCGGGGGTGCCTCGGCATTCGAAGCCCGAGCCCGGTCGCCCGGTCGCGGTATCACCGTTGACCTCCCCGGCTCTGCTCGGGTACCGTTACGACAGCTGAACAGCCACTTCCCCCTCTTCGAAGCGAGCCCACAGAACGTGACGAATCTCCCCATCGACCTCTCTGGAAAGCGTGCCCTCGTAGCCGGAGTCGCCGACGACGGCGGCTTCGGATGGGCCATTGCCAAGGCCCTGGCTTCTGCCGGGGCGAGCGTCTGTGTCGCCTCGTGGCCTCCCGCCATGGGGATCTTCGAGAAGCTCCTCGAACGGGGGAAGCTCGATGAATCCCGGACCCTGCCCGATGGCTCCATGCTCGACTTCGAGCGGATCTACCCCCTCGATGCCACCTTCGACCGGATGGACCAGGTGCCCGAGAAGATCCGCGAGAACAAGCGGTACACGGACCGGGGCGATTTCACCATCGCCGGGCTCACGGCTCGGCTGGAGGAGGACTTCGGCTCGCCCTCCCTCGACATCGTGGCCCACTCCCTGGCCAATGGGCCCGAGGTGAAGAATCCCCTCCTGGAGACGAGCCGGGAGGGGTACCTGGAGGCCGTGAGCACCAGTGCCTACTCTCTGGTGGGGCTCCTGCGCGCGCTGGGACCGCATCTGCGCCCCGAGGCCTCGGTGCTCTCGCTCACCTACCTGGCCTCGGAGGGGGCGGTGCCGGGGTACGGAGGGGGGATGAGTTCGGCGAAGGCTGCCCTCGAGAGCGACACCCGTACCCTCGCCTGGGAGGCCGGACGGAAGTGGGGAGTCCGGGTGAACACCATCAGCGCCGGCCCCTACGCGAGTCGGGCCGCCAGCGCCATCGGATTCATCGGACGGATCATCCGCTTCTACGAGGCGAATACTCCGATTGAGCGATCCCTCGACGCCATGGACGTGGGGCACACGGCGGCCTTCCTCTCTTCGCCTCTCGCCGCCGGGATCACGGGAAGCACGGTCTATGTCGACAACGGTTTCCACGCCATGGGCGCCACATTGAACACCCCGGCACCTGTCGAGGACGACGAGGGCTGACGGCGTGAGCGGCCTCCTCCCGACGGAAGCGATTCCGACGATCCAGTCGGAATCCGACGATGTCACCCAGCCCCCGGAGTGGCTCCCGGAGACGCTCGAGGGTGCCTGGTCGCTCCTGGCGACCTACCCGCTCCTTCTGGCCCTGATCCTCGCCATCGGAGGCGTGGCCCTGGGCTTCTCGGCCCGGGCCTTCCTCCTCTTCTGGGGCCTCAAGGTCACCCGCCGGACCACCACCGACCTGGATGAGAAGCTCCTGAGGATCGGCGGGATGGTCGTTGCCATGGTCCTGGGTTACATGGGCCTGGTGGCGGCGATCCAGGTGCTTCCCCTGGGGGAGCGGGCCACCGAGATCGCCATCCGGGTCCTGGTGAGCTTCCTCATCCTCCAGCTCATGCGGCTGGCGCTCAAGGCGTCGCACGTGGGGCTCGAGATCCTGAGCACCGTGCGGGATCGCTTCGCCATCATCGAGGAGCGGACCCTTCCCCTTTTCGACCTGGTGACGACGGCGCTCATCGTGGCGTTCGCGGCGTACGCCCTCCTCCTGGTCTGGAGCATCGATCCCACGGCGTGGCTCGCCTCGGCCGGTGTGGTGGGGATCGCGGTGGGCTTCGCGGCCCGGGACACCCTGGCCAACCTCTTTGCCGGCTTCTTCATCATCGCCGATGCACCCTACAAGCTCGGCGACTACGTGGTCCTGGACACCGGCGACCGGGGAGAGATCACCAATGTGGGGATCCGTTCCACCCGCCTCCTCACCCGCGACGACGTGGAGATCATCATCCCCAACTCGGAGATGGCGAACTCCAAGATCATCAATGAGACCGGGGGACGGTGGGTGAAGTACAGGACCCGCCTGAAGGTCGGGGTTGCCTACGGCTCCGACGTGGACCAGGTGGTGTCGGTGCTCGACGAGGTGGCCCGGGAGCACAAGTCGGTCTGCCGCGATCCGCATCCCCGGGTACGGATGCGCGGCTTCGGCGATTCGAGCCTCGACTTCGAACTCCTCTGCTGGATCGACCACCCCTCGGAGCGGGGTCGGGTGACCCACGAGCTCTACATGGAGATCTACCGGGCCCTCGACCGGGCCGAGATCGAGATCCCCTTCCCGCAGCGGGATCTCTGGGTTCGGGGAGGACTTCCCCAGGCGGAATGACGGCCGGGTGGGGCCGGCTCAGCTCGCGCCGGCCGCCACCATCGGCTGAATATTCGCGTTCAACCGGAAGAGATTCCCGGGGTCGTACCGGTTCTTCACCTGCACCAGGCGGTCGTGGTTTCTCCGGTAGTTCGCCTGGATGGATTGCCCGAGCTGGTCCGGGTTGGCATCGTTTACATAGAATCCGTGGGTGAATCGCTCCAGCGACGGCCAGTACCCGCGGATCCAGTCGATGTGTTCGCCGGGATCCGAGCCGTCATGACTCCAGTTGACGGAGCAGAGCATGTTGGCGATGGCGTCGCGCTGGGCGAACGCGGTGGCGTCGGAAGGGACCCGACTGATGGCGCCGCCGCACTGTATGAGGACCACGCCGCCACCTCGATGGGGATGTCGTTCCAATCCCTCGACGATGGTGGTGATGAGGTCCGGAGGGATCTCGGGCACGAAGCCGCCGTAGAGGTAGGAGGCACGGGCCCTCGGATCCTCGATGTCGCCGGAGCGCTGGACCTCCACATAATCTCTCGTTTCGACGGTGTCCATGAGCGGGGTCCCCAGCCGCCGAAGGGGGGCCAGGGCCCGTTCAGCCTCGCGGGGATCACCGGAGTAGCACACTTCGAATCCGGTGAGGCCGGCTTCTGCCCCCGGCGGGGCCTGCTCGGGTGGAGGGACCATCACCGCCATGTCCACCTGGAGCTCATCGGGGGCCTCGAAGGCGTATTCCGCATAGAGCTCAAGGGCTTTGCGCCCCTTGTCGAAGGGGAAGATCAGGCGACCGGCCACCACCTCTCGCTGCATGGGGTGGAGTTGGAACTCGAAGGAGGTCACGACCCCGAAGTTCCCGCCGCCACCCCGCACCCCCCAGAAGAGGTCGGGATGCTCCCGGGAATCGGCATGCACGAGGGCACCATCGGCGGTGACCACATCCACCGATTCGAGGTTGTCGATGGAGAGGCCAAAACGGCGGCTGAGACGTCCAAAGCCGCCCCCCGTTACCAGGCCTCCGGCGCCGGTATGCGAGACGGTGCCGAGGGGGGTGACCAGACCATGGGCCATCGTCTCGTGATCGACGGCCCCCAGGAGGCTGCCCCCACTCACCCATGCCCGTCGGCGCGACGCATCGACCCGGACATGGCGGAAGGGGGAGAGATCGATCATCATGCCCCGGTCGCAGGTGGACTGTCCCGAGAAGCTGTGCCCTCCACACTTCACCGCCAGAAGCAGGCCGCCATGCTCCCCGGCGAAGCGCACGGCCGTCTGAACATCGGCGGCACCGGTGACCTGGGCGATGAGCGCAGGATACCGGTCGAAGGCCGGGTTCAGGATTCGGCGGGCGTCGTCGTACCCGGCTTCGTCGCGAAGGAGGAGGCGACCTCGCAGTTCTCGCGCGAGTGCCCGGACGGCGTCGGCGGCAATGACGACTTCGTCTCCGTCACCGGTAACCGCCAGGAGGTCTTCGCGGGTATTGTGGGCGGAGGCCCAGCCCCGGGGAATCGGGGAGGCGGCAAGGTCGAAGGGACGGGTCGGGAGGGTGAGGCCGGCGACTGCGGTGATCCCGGCCTGAAGGAAACGGCGGCGCTTCATGAGGGACTCCCTGCGCTGGGGTGGCACCGTGGCATCCCGGGGACGCGGATGCCGTGGGGCCATCATGTCGCGCGCGTCCCCATGCCCGCAATCGCATGATCATGCGAGGCGCCGGTACGGGGCTGGGAGGGGGAAAACGCTCCGCCCGCAAATCACTGCCCGAAGACCCTCACATGGACGCGGTGCGGTCCCCCCTGGACCTGGACCCGCTCCACGCGGGTGGAGCCAACGTCCTCTTCGGCGGGCAGGCCCACCAGCGCGAAGTGGCCGTCACCGACTCTCCGTTCCCACTCCAGGCCGTAAGCATGCTTCGGCTCGACGAAGCCGGGGGGACCGAAGAGGATCCGCTCCACATCCATGCGCACCACGTCCGCGTCGGGATTCTCCAGAACGAACCAGACCTCCCGCTGCACCGGATGCTGGATCATCCCGCCCATGAGGCGTTCGGCGACCCAGCCCGCCCGGAAGCTCCGGTCGTGCTCCACTTCCCATCCCTGGGCCTCCAGGATGAGGACGACAGGGTGACCAAGGACTTCGCGGGTGGTCCAGAGCCCGTGCCCCCAGAGGGCGATCACCACCACAAGGACGGCGACGACGCCCACGAGGAAGCGTCGGCTCCGGCGTCCCATCGCCGATCCCATGGCGGCTATGGGAATGCGACCTCCCGCGACGTTTCCGAGGGGACGAGGCGACGGCCCTCGGACGAATCGATGGCCAGGGGCGCCATCTCCGGGTTGGATTGTACGCTCAATGCCATCGAGGGGCTCCGGTTGGCATGGGGGGTGCCGGAAAGGATGGGCCATGACCTGGACGCCGGCAAGGTGGGGGCACCTGGAGGATCGCCACAGTCGGGAGGGGGCATGTCCGGCGATCCCGGATGTCGGAGCGGGGGCTCGGCCACCCCATCGGTTCCGGAACTTCACCAAATGGAGCGAGTAGCCGAAAATTCAACCCGGTGGAGGCGAAGCGACTTCCTTCAACGGTCCTCTTGCGCGGCGGGACGTCATCGTCGAGCACGGCTTTCCGAAGGCAAACCATTCCCCTTCCTGGGAAGGATTCCATGGCATCCCTCCGGTCCATGGGCCTCTTGGCCCCGCTACTCCTCCTCCTGTTCCTCCCCGGGGTACCCTCCCTGGCGGCACAGGAGGTGAACTTCTCTCTCGTGCCCACCTTCGAGGAGGCGCGCTGGGATGACGCCGTGGGCTTCCAGCGGAGTCGGATGCCGGGACTTCGGGCCTCCATCGACTTCGGTCCCTTCTTCTCCCTCCAGCCCTACTATGCCCGGGACCGGGAAGTGGAGATCCGTTCCGGGTTGACCCTTCCCGACGGGGAGCCGGGTGTGGACCGACTGGAGGTCTTCGGCGCCGACCTCCAGGTCGGGCTCCTCCCTGGCCCTGTGGTTCCCTTCGTGAAGGGAGGAGGAGGGATCCTCCGGGTCGGGAACGGGATGGATGGCGGACGGGATCGGATCCTCCTGCGGGCAGGTGCGGGAGCCAGCTTCGCCCTGGTTGGACGGGCTCGGGGAGAGGTCTATGCCGAGAACTGGGCGTTGCGGCTTTCCCGCCCCCTCGTGCCGGGCGCCGTGGAGGGCGAGGGAGGAGGAAGCGAGGACCTGGTCTCGTCGCTGGTCCTGGGCGCCGGGCTCCGGATTCCCTTCGGTGGGCGGCAGGTGGAAGGGATCGCGAGTCCGGGGGTCCTCCCGGGGTTCTTCGTGGAACCCTACGGGAGTCAGATCCGCTTCAGCGACGCCGTGGGACTGGGTGATCGCAATGCCGCCGGGGTGCGGGCGGGTGTGGACTTCAACCGCAACGTCGGGCTCCGGGCCACCTACTTCCGGGGCGTGGATGACGACATCTCCGACTGGGAGGGTCTGACCGGGCTCGGGGTCGAGGCCCAGTTCTACCTGGGGAGCGGGACGGGGCTCTCGCCCTTCCTGGTCGCCGGAGCCGGTCGGATCCGGGTCAGCGGGGAGCTGCGTGAAATCGAGGAACTTGCCGCCACCCGTATCGACCACCTGACCCTGGGTGGTGGAGTGGCCTTCGCCCTCAGGGACCGGGTGCAGCTGGAGGTGGGGGCCCGGAATCTCCTGACCACCGCCGGGGGTGGCTTCGACGCGGTGGGCGAGCCCGACGAGCTCACCTCGAACTGGCAGTATAGCGCTGGGCTCTCCCTGGCGGTGGGAGGGCGGGGACAGACGCGGCCGGAGCTCCTTCGGCAGGAGGCAGAGCAGCAGGCTCGGACCCTCCCCGCCGACACCAGTCCTCGCTGGATCACCATCCCGGTACCCGAGGAGGGTGAGATCATCCTCCGGTTCGGAGAGGCCCGCGAGCTGGTCCGGTCCGAGGCCGGTGAGGCGGTCTCCGCCGCGGACCTGGCTCGGCTCGAGGCCCGAATCGAGGAGCTCCTGGTGGCGGCGCTGGCCCGGCCCGCCGGGGACACGGTCCAGGTGGGACGCGAATTGGCGCTCCTCGAAGCTCGACTGCCCGAAATGATCCGACGGATCGTGCGGGAAGAGCTTCAGGCCATGGGTGTGCAGCCCGGCGCTCCCGCAGCCCCGCCCGCCCCGCCACCGGCGGCGCCTCCTGCCGTGGAACGTGCTCCGACCCCGCCGGGGGAGCGACGGAGGATCTCGGATCTCTACTTCTACACCGGGTTGCAGTTCACACCGACTCAGCCCGTCGTGGGTTTCAGGGGAGGCATCGGAGATATCTCCACCTTCCTCCCGGTGGAGTTGATCCCCGAGATCGCCTTCGGAGCCGGGGAGGGGGACCCCTCCCTCCTCCTGGCCATGAACGGCCGCTTCGGAGGAATCGTGGGCGGGGGACGGGACTACGAGCCCTACGTGGTCGGAGGGGTGTCCCTCACCAACCGCCGCTTCCTCTCGCTGAACCTGGGGTACGGTGTCGCCTTCGACGCCAACCCGGGGGAGGCGGACCGACCCTTCCGGCTTTTCGTTGAGCACCAGGGGATCGGAAGATTCGACGAACACCGCCTCCTTTTCGGGATGGTTCTGAGACGCTGAGTCGGGTGAGCCGGAAATGGGAAAACCCCGCCCCGACCTCAATGCGGGTCGGAGCGGGGCTTTCCTGAGATCGGGTCGGGTTTCGGCCGGAGCCGAGGTCCCGGTTCGGGCGAAGGTCAGCCCTTCTTCGCCTTCACGCCCTTGGCAATGCGGTCGCCGACCTCCTTGTCGATGTTCCTCCAGTAATCGTACGCCCGCTCCAGGATCGGGTCGGTGACTCCGCCACAGAGGTGTCCCACCACGGTCTCCACCAGCCGGTCGCGCTGTGGGTCGTCCATGACCTTCCGGACGAGGGTGTTCGCCTGGCCGAAGTCGTCGTCATCCTCGCGCAGCGTGTATGCCTTGCGAACGAACTCGCCGTCTGCTGCCCATGTGGTGTCCTCGGGGAAGCGCTCGGGGTCGGCCGCGGGGCCGCCCTTGGAGTTCGGAGCATAGACCGGGTCGGTCACATTCTGCATCCGCATCGCCCCATCCTTGCTGTAGGAGTGGACGGGACACCGCGGCGAGTTCACGGGGATCTGCTTGTAGTTCACCCCGAGGCGGGCCCGATGGGCATCCGCGTACGAGAAGACCCGACCCAGGAGCATCTTGTCGGGGCTGAGCCCGATTCCGGGCACCAGGTTGTTGGGCTCGAAGGCCGCCTGCTCGATCTCGGTGTGGTAGTCGGTGGGATTCCGGTCGAGGGTGAGTTGACCCACCTCGATGAGCGGGTAGTCCGCGTGCGGCCACACCTTCGTCAGGTCGAAGGGGTTGAAGCGGTACGTCTCGGCCTCCTTGAAGGGCATCACCTGGACCTTGAGGGTCCAGCTCGGGTGATCGCCCCCCTCGATGGCATCGAAGAGGTCACGGGTGTGGAAGTCTCCGTCCTCGCCGGCGATCCGGTCGGCGTCGGCCTGCGAGAGGGTCTGGATGCCCTGGTTCGTCTTGAAGTGGTACTTCACCCAGAACTTCTGGCCCTTTTCGTTCACCCACATGTAGGTGTGGCTCGAGTAGCCGTTCATGTGGCGCCATGTCTTCGGGATCCCCCGATCTCCCATGAGCCAGGCGACCTGGTGGGCCGACTCGGGCGAAAGGGTCCAGAAGTCCCACTGCATGTCGTGGTCCCTCAGGTTCGAGTCGGCGCGGCGCTTCTGCGAACGGATGAAGTGCTGGAACTTCATGGGGTCGCGGATAAAGAAGATCGGGGTGTTGTTCCCCACCATGTCATAGTTGCCTTCCGACGTGTAGAACTTCACCGCGAAACCGCGGGGGTCACGCCAGGTGTCGGGGCTCCCCCGCTCGCCGGCCACCGAGGAGAAGCGGAGTACGAGCTCCGTCTTGGTGTCGGGCTGGAAGAGCGCCGCCTTCGTGTATTCGGACACATCGTTGGTGACCTGGAAGTGTCCGAATGCGCCGCCTCCCTTGGCGTGGGGCTGGCGCTCCGGGATCCGTTCCCGGTTGAAGTTTGCCATCTGCTCGACCAGGTAGTGGTCGTGCAGCAGGATCGGGCCATTGGGCCCTACGGTCAGGGAGTGCTCGTCGCTGGGGACTGGTGCGCCGGAGTCGGTGGTCGTCGGCTTGCGATCGTCGTCTTTTGCCACGGTCAGGTCTTCCTCGGGTTTCGGTGTGCTCGTGCTGGGCGGGTTCGAAGGGGCCGCGGCGCAGGTGGCCCTGGCGAGCGTTCTCGGTCCTGGAGGCGGCGCGGGGCACCCTTCGAATCAGACGAAACGTAGCGCGACCCGGAGGGATACGTCAAATTGATCCTTGTAATTCCTGCATAGGTAAATCGTATGCTTGGGTGAGTCGGTTCCAGGCCGGCCCAGCCCACCCATATCGGAGAAACCATGACGCTGACCCAGCTCCGCTACCTGGTGGCCATCGACCGTCACCGAAGCTTCACCCGTGCCGCCGAGGCCTGTGGAGTCGCCCAGCCCACCCTGAGCACGCAGATCCGGAAACTCGAAGAGGAACTCGAGGTCACGCTCTTCCATCGAGATCGCTTCCGGGTCCGGCCCACCGACATCGGGGCGGCCATCGTGGAGAAGGCGGAGCGGATCCTCGCCCAGGTCGATCAGCTCAGGGTCCGGGCCGCAGAGGCGGAAGGGGAAGTTGCGGGGGAGCTGCGGCTGGGCGTGATCCCCACCGTGGGCCCCTTCGTGCTCCCTCGCTCCCTTCCCGCCCTGGTCCGTCGTCATCCGGGCCTCTCGGTGGTGGTCACCGAACTCACCACCTCGGACCTTCTGAACGAGCTTCTCGCCGGGCGGATCGACGCGGCCCTTCTGGCCACTGCCGAAGAGGTGGCCGGGCTCGAGCAGGAGCCCCTCTTCGACGAGCCCTTCGTGGCCTATCTCTCCTCGAACCACCCTCTTCTGGACCGGAAGGCGCTTCGCAGGGAGGACCTGAAGATGGACGACCTCTGGCTCCTTCGGGAGGGGCACTGTTTCCGTGACCAGGTCCTCGATCTCTGCGGGAATCTTCCCGGGACCGACGAGGTCTCGTATCCGCTCCGCTTCGAGAGCGGAAATCTGCACACCCTGAAGCGGCTCGTGGACGAGACCGGAGGGATGACGCTCCTCCCGAAGCTGGCCATGGACGAACTGGGCGAGGAGGAGCGGTCCAGGGTGCGTCCTTTCGTCGAGCCGGCTCCCGTCCGGACGGTGACTCTCGTGCACGGGCGAACCTACATGCGCCGGGCAGCGCGAGACGCCTTCGTGGCGACCCTTCTCGAGACCATTGGGATGGATGCGATCTCACGATAGACGGCCGGTGAAGCAGGCCATGACCGCGTCCCGGGGGTTGTTCTACTCCTCCAACGGCCTTCCGGAGACCGAAAGGGGGCCCGGACCTCGTGGCCCGGACCCCCTCTGCTCACTCCGCGAAAGGCGGGGTCAGTGACTCAGGGAGGCACCGGCCCCGAGGGCAACAAAGACCTGGATCGTCGCATCCAGATCGATCTCTGCGGCTTCCTCGGCAGGGAGGGTGTCCACCCACGCCGTGACCTCACTTTCCAGGTCGGAGCGCCACGAGGCGATGGCTGCGGCCTGGGCCTCGGCGTTCGCCTCACCATCGAGCACGACCCAGAGCTGAGAGGTCTCGGCGGCGGCCTCGAGCTGTGCCTCCACCTCTCCGACGATCTCGCCGGGGAGCCCGGGCAGGTTCCCGAGGAGCGAGCCCGTGATCTGGGCCACGAGGCCCGCCCGGATGTCAGCGAGCGCAGAGGCCATCTCGCCGGCCGAGGCACTTCCCTCCACCGCGGCCTCCACCTGGGCGAGGGTCTGAATCCCCGTGTCCGTGAGGCCCCCTGCGGCACCCTCGGCTTCGGCGATGGCGGCGCTCCGCGCGCGCACATTGGCTCGGAGGGCATTGCGGGTTCCCTC
This sequence comes from Gemmatimonadota bacterium, assembly GCA_007130605.1. Classification (GTDB taxonomy): domain Bacteria; phylum Gemmatimonadota; class Gemmatimonadetes; order Longimicrobiales; family Gaopeijiaceae; genus SLBA01. Next base: position 17,485 of record SLSF01000061.1, read on the forward strand.
GAGGCGGATGGCGCCTTCGCCCTGTGCTTCGAGCATGGCGTCCAGGCGTGTGGCTGCGGCGGCGAAGGCCACGGCCATCCCGTCGGCGCGGGCGCCGGCCTCGAGGGCGGCATCGACCACACCTTCGACAAAGGCGCGCTGCTCGCTCTCCACCGAGGCGCCGGCGTGGAGGCGGGCGTCGGTGTCGGTGGCTGCAGAGACCAGGATTTCGGTCCAGCTCCCTGCGTCGATGGCCGCACCCTCGGACTCGACGGTGGTGTGGAAGGCACTTCGAGCCTCCACGTAGGCGTCGGCGAGGGCGGAAACAGAGCCTGCGCCGGCAGCCGCGTCACCCGACACCTTCAGGAAGAGGGCCGTCTCGGCACCCGCTTCGGGGGACGGGGATCCTCCGTGCGCTGCCACGGTCACCTGGGCGTGGAGGGTCGTCGAGGCATTGATGGGGGCGACGGCGGTCTCGGTCTCCGCCTGGGTCGTGGCGTGGACGAAGACCCGGCCCACCTCGGCCCCGGCATCGGACTCGGCCCGAACGACGAGTCCCGAACGGTTGGCGGGGACCCCCTCGATCCGGAAGGTGCCGTCGGCGCTCACTTCGGCGGTGGCGACGACGTCGAGGGAGCCATCGGAATTCACCGTTCCGGCGGCCACCGTGGTTGCCTCGGTGGCCTGGCCAGACATCATCTGGGCGCTTCCGGAGTTTGCCGACTCGACGGAGCCGACGAGCACCGCCGAGTCCTCGTCGGATGGAGGCGTCACGCCGCTCTCCGAATCACACCCGGCGAAGACGAGGAGTCCGAACGTCAGAAGGGAGGCCGCGGCCCTGCGAAAGACCGCCAGGTCCATCGTTCGCCTTCCGTCCTGGTCCATGGGGGTCATAATGTCCAAGGTATACATCGAGAAGTCCTCCGGAATCTTTGAGTTCATCAGGTGCCGGGAGGGGTCCCGGGACCTTGAATCACGTGGCTCAGGTAGCGCAAGCGTGGTGCCGGGCACAGGCTGGAGGGTCAGTTGGACAC
>SLSF01000322.1 GCA_007130605.1 Gemmatimonadota bacterium
CCGCTACCCCGGGAAGGCCCACGCCATGTACCACCCCACGATGGCGTCGCCCACCAGCCAGGTGATGGCGGCGCCCAGGGCGAGGAAGATGCCGAAGGGGACGAGCTTTCCGGTCTTCATGGAGATGGGGCCGAAGATGGCGGCGCCGAAGAGCGATCCGAGGAAGAGGGTCAGGAGCACCCCGGGCACCCCGAGAAAGGCCCCGATCAGCGCCATCATCTTGATGTCGCCCCCGCCCATCGCCTCCTTCTTGAAGACCTTCTCGCCCGCCCATGCGATGAACCAGAGGAGGAGGAAGCCGGTGGCGGCCCCGGCGAGGGCCGCCACCCAGGTGATCCCCCCGGGCATGAAGGCGAGGCCGAGGCCGAGCACCGCCCCACCCACCGAGAACTGGTCCGGGATGATGTAATAGCGGGCATCGCTCACGGCGATCCCCAGGAGGAGGGTCATGAGGACGGCCCCCCGCAACGCTTCCCACTCGGGCCCATGCAGGAGGATCATCCCGGCCCAGATCGCCCCGGTGGCGAACTCCACCAGGGGGTACTGGATCGAGATCAGCTCGTTGCAGCGACGGCAGCGACCCCGGAGCACGATCCAGCTCACCACCGGAATGTTGTCGTACCACGCGATGCCCTCGCCGCACCCGGGACAGGCGGAACGGGGCGACACCACCGACCGGTCCTCGGGCCAGCGGGTGGAGCAGACATTCAGGAAGGAGCCGAGGAGGAGGCCGAAGAGGCCGGCGGCGACGGCGAGGATCCAGGGTTCAGTCACGAAGTTCGTTTCCGGTTCAGGCGTCGTCCGGTCGATCCATTCCCGGACCCAGGGCCCAGAGGAGGATCGATCCGGCCATGGCCGCATTGAGTGATTCGACCCCGCCCCGCAGGGGGAGGGCGACGACGTGGTCCGCGCGCTCCAGGGCTTCGGCTCGGGGACCCGCCCCCTCGTTTCCCACCAGGAGCGCCCACCGTCTCCCGACGGCGAGGGTGCGAACATCGGTGCCTCCGCCGTCGGCCACAAGGAGGGGGAGGGGGCACCACGCCTGGAAGTCCTCCCACGTCATCCGGTGGATGGGGACCCGGAAGGCCTCGCCGGCCGAAGCCCGAACCGCCTTCGGGTTCCAGGGATCGACGCTCCCGTCCAGAACGACGACCCGGTCCACCCCCAGCGCCACGGCGGAGCGGATGAGGGTCCCGGCATTCCCCGGATCCTGCACCCGGTCCAGCACCAGGATCCGGAGCGGGTCCTCGGGGAGAGTGGCCTCGGGCTCCCGCACCACCGCCAGGATCCCCTGGGGCGACTCGGTGTCGGCGAAGTCCTCGAGTTCGGCGTCGGAGAGGACGACGGTGTCGAGGCCGGGGATGGCCTCCCCGGACTCCCCCACCACCACGAAGTCCACCCGGGCCCCGGCGGCGATGGCGGTCCGCACCGCCCGCGGCCCCTCCACCAGGACCCGGCCCTCGCGGACCCGGCCCTTCCGGTCGCGGAGGGCCCGGAGGAGCCGCTCCCGCCGCCGACTCAGCGCCACGGTGCGTCCCGATGTATCTTGTGGCCCTCGGATGTGACCCCCCTCGACCCCATCATCACCATGCCCACACCTCTCTCCGTTGCACTCACCATCGCCGGTTCAGACTCGGGCGGCGGCGCCGGGATCCAGGCCGACCTCAAGACCTTCCATGCCTTCGGAGTCTTCGGCACCAGCGCGCTCACCGCCATCACGGCGCAAAATACCACGGGGGTCCGTTCGGTGCACCCGATCCCCCTGGCGATGGTCCGGGACCAGATCGACGCAGTGGTGGAGGACCTGGCGCCGGGGGCGGTGAAGACCGGGATGCTGGCCACCGCCGAACTGGTGGAGACGGTGGCCGACGCCATCGCCGGGCACGGGCTCCACGCCTACGTCCTGGACCCGGTGATGGTGGCCACCTCGGGAGACCGGCTCCTGGACGAGGACGCGGTGGAGGTCATCTCGAACCGGCTCCTCCCCCTGGCCCGGGTGGTGACCCCGAACCTGGACGAGGCCCGTATCCTCACCGGGCAGGCGGTGGAGGGAGTCCAGGGGCAGAGCGATGCCGCCCGGGCCCTGGTCGACATGGGAGCCGAAGCGGCGCTGGTGAAGGGGGGGCATGGCGAGGGCGCCGAGGTCATCGACCTCCTCCGGATCGGGAGCGAGGAGCACATCTGGCGCCGCCCCCGGCTCCGGACCCGGAACACCCACGGCACCGGGTGCACCCTCTCGGCGGGAATCGCCGCGGGCCTCGCAGCGGGCCTCGATACCGCCGAGGCGGTGGACCGGGCCCTCTCCTTCGTGCACGCGGCCATCGCCTCGGCGCCCGACCTGGGATCCGGGCATGGGCCGGTGAATCACTTCGCGCCGGCCCGCGCCTCCTGAGCGATGAGGGCGCGAACGAGCCGACCGAAGGGTTCGGCTGCCGCGGCGCCGGCGGCGATCACCTCGTCGTGGGAGAGGGGTGCGCCCGTCACCCCCGCCGCATGGTTGGTGACGAGCGAGATGGCCACCACCCGAAGTCCGGCGGCATTGGCCGCGATGACCTCGGGGACGGTGGACATCCCCACGGCGTCGGCACCCAGGGTCCGGAGCATCCGGATCTCGGCCGGGGTCTCGTAGGTGGGCCCCAGCACCCCGGCGTAGACCCCCTGCGCCAGGGGAATCCCCAGCTCGTCGGCCACCTCCAGCGCCAGAGTCCGGAGCGCAGGGTCGTACGCGGCCGTCATGTCCGGAAAGCGGGGTTCGCCCGGAAAGGCCTCCCCGACCAGCGGATTCCGCCCCATCCAGTTCAGGTGATCCTCGATGAGCATGAGGGTACCGGGTTCGAAGCCCCGGTCGATCCCCCCGGCGGCGTTGGTGAGAAGGAGGCTCCGTGCGCCCAGGCGCGCGCCCATGCGGACCGGCGCCACCACCATGGTGGGGGGATGCCCCTCGTAGAGATGGAAGCGTCCGGCCTGGATCAGGACCCGGCGTCCCTCGAGGTGACCGGCGACCCATCGTCCCGAATGACCCTGCACCCCGGCGGCGGGAAAGCCCGGAAGCGCTCCGAAGGGGATGGAGACCGGATCCTCCACCGCCTCGGCCAGTGCCCCCAGGCCGGAGCCCAGAACCACCATGATCTCGGGTTCGAAGGGGAGGCGTCGCCGGAGGGCGTCGGTGGCGGTGTCGAGCTGTGAAGGATTCATCGTGACCTCGTCTCACTGGTGAAGGTGTGCCGAAATCCCTGCCGTTCCGGCGGAGCACCCCCGGAAGGGTGCCGTTCTGACCGGGATCGGCGCGGCACGCCGGTTGCAACCCTTCTCTCTCCGGACTCGCAGATCTCCGGAGACTCCGGATCACTCAGGTAGCACATTCGCTCAAGGAGCCGTCATGGGCAAAGTTATTGGCATCGATCTCGGGACGACCAACTCCGTGGTTTCGGTCATGGAGGGGGGAGAGCCCGTCGTCATACCGAATTCCGAGGGTGGGCGCACGACCCCCTCGGTGGTTGGATTCGCGAAGGACGGGGAGCGGCTGGTGGGCCAGGTGGCCCGCCGCCAGGCCATCACCAATCCCGAGAACACCATCTTCTCCATCAAGCGCTTCATGGGGCGAGGCTACTCCGAGGTGGAGAGCGAGCGGGGCAAGGTGCCCTATGCCATCGAGAAGGATGGACAGGGCCGGGTCCAGGTCCGGGTCCCCAATGCGGACCGCACCTTCACCCCGCCCGAGATCTCGGCCATGGTCCTTCAGAAGATGAAGCAGACCGCCGAAGACTACCTGGGCCAGAAGGTCGACCAGGCGGTCATCACGGTCCCTGCCTACTTTAACGACTCCCAGCGGCAGGCGACCAAGGACGCCGGGAAGATCGCCGGCCTCGACGTGCTCCGCATCGTCAACGAGCCCACCGCCGCCGCCCTCGCGTACGGGCTCGACAAGAAGGCCGAGGAGAAGATCGCGGTCTTCGACCTGGGGGGTGGAACCTACGACATCTCCATCCTCGAGCTCGGAGACGGAGTCTTCGAGGTGAAGTCCACCAATGGTGACACCCACCTGGGTGGAGACGACTTCGACCAGCGGGTCATCGACTGGCTCGTCGAGGAGTTCAAGAAGGACCAGGGGATCGACCTCTCGAAGGACGCCATGGCGCTCCAGCGGCTGAAGGAGGCCGCCGAGAAGGCGAAGATGGAGCTCAGCTCCACCATGCAGACCGACATCAACCTCCCCTTCATCACGGCGACGCAGGAGGGTCCGAAGCACCTGAATGTGACCCTCTCCCGCTCGAAGTTCGAGCAGCTCGTCGAGGACCTGATTCAGCGGACGGTCCCCCCCATGGAGGCGGCGCTCAAGGATGCCGGGATCGACCCGTCGGAGGTGGACGAGGTGATCCTGGTGGGTGGGTCCACCCGGATCCCCAAGATCCAGGAGGTGGTGAAGGACTTCTTCGGGAAGGAGCCCCACAAGGGTGTGAATCCCGACGAGGTCGTGGCCATCGGCGCTGCGATCCAGGGCGGAATCCTCGCCGGTGAGGTGAAGGATGTCCTCCTCCTGGACGTGATCCCCCTCTCTCTCGGCATCGAGACCCTCGGAGGCGTCATGACCCCGCTCATCGAGCGGAACACGACGATCCCCACCAAGAAGACCGAGACCTTCTCCACCGCCGAGGACAACCAGACCACCGTCGAGATCCATGTCCTCCAGGGAGAGCGGAAGATGGCGGTCGACAACAAGACCATCGGGAAGTTCCAGCTCCAGGGAATTCCGCCGGCTCCCCGCGGCATGCCGCAGATCGAGGTCACCTTCGACATCGATGCCAATGGAATTCTCCAGGTGTCGGCCAAGGACTCGGCCACCGGGAAGGAGCAGTCCATCCGCATCGAGGCGTCGTCGGGCCTCTCGGAGGAGGAGATCGACAAGATGGTGCAGGACGCCGAGGCCCACAGCGACGAGGACGAGGAACGGCGCAAGAAGGTGGAGGCCCGCAACCAGCTCGACTCCCTGGTCTACCAGGTCGAGAAGGATTCGGCCGAGTGGGGCGACAAGGTCGATGCCGAGCTGAAGGAGCGCCTCGACGAGGCGACTTCGAAGGCGAAGGAAGTCCTGAAGGGCGACGACCACGAGGCGATGAACACCGCCCGCGACGAGCTCATGCAGGCCTTTTCGGCCGCCGGCCAGCAGATGTACCAGGCGCAGGCCGAGGCCGCGGGCCAGACCGCCGACATGGAGGAAGGTCCCACCATGGAGGAGGAGCCCGCCGGCGCAACCGCCGATGAGGATGACGACGTGGTGGAGGCCGACTACGAGATCGTCGACGAAGAGAAGAACTGACGGCGACGCAGGATGGGGAGGGGGTCCGGGGCAACGCTCCGGGCCCCTTTTTCATCTCAACAACCGGGACCTCATTCTGCCGGGGTCGGGTAGAAATTCCCAGTCACTCCGAACCATCAGAGAACCCCGAGGACATACGATGCCTGATCCACTCACCACCAAGACCCGGATCCTCCTCTTCTCGGCGGTCATCTTCGCCGCCGGGATTGGCGCCGCCACCACATTCGGCTGGACATCGCTCACGGCGATGCCCTCCTTCATGGAGCAGCCGCAGGTGGACCCCGAGGTGGTCCAGCCCGCCATCGATCTGAGCAGCGCCTTCATCAACATTTCGGAGGCGGTCACGCCCGCGGTGGTCCGGATCGCCGCAGACCGGCCGCAGCGGATGGCGCAGGGAGGGATGGATCTCCGGGACTTCTTCCCCGGCTTCCCCGGCATGCCCGAGTCGCCCCGGGAGCCCGAGGAGCGGATCCAGACCGCCGGTGGGAGTGGCTTCATCGTTTCGGAGGACGGCTACATCCTCACCAACGCCCACGTGGTGCACGAGGCCCGCGAGATCCGGGTCTTCCTCTCGGATCGGCGTGAGTACATCGCGGAAGTGGTGGGCTCCGACCCCACCACCGATGTGGCGGTGATCCGCATCGAGGGGAGCAACTTCCCCACCCTCAGCCTCGGCAACTCGTCGGGGGTCCGGGTCGGGGAGTGGGTCCTCGCCGTGGGAAGCCCGGGCTTCTCCGGAGGGGGAGGCTCCTCCCTCGAGAACACGGTGACCGCCGGGATCGTGAGCGCCCTCGGTCGGCCCCTCCAGCTCCTCCAGGAAGAGCTGGCACGCCAGGGGTGGGACCAGGACGCCGGCTTCGCGATCGAGAACTTCATCCAGACCGACGCGGTGATCAATCCGGGCAACTCGGGCGGCCCCCTGGTGAACATGCAGGGGCAGGTGGTGGGCATCAATGCCGCCATCGCCTCGCCCACCGGCTACTTCCAGGGCTACGGCTTCGCCATCCCCATGGATCTGGCGCGCCGGTCGATGGAGGACCTCATCGAGTACGGTCAGATCCGCCGTCCCTACCTCGGCATCCAGATGAACGACGTGGACGCCGACGAGGCCGAGTACTACGGCCTCCCCCGCACCGCCGGCGCCCTCATCGTCGAAGTCCCCGACGACGGCCCGGCACGAGACGCCGGCATCCGCGCCGACGACATCATCGTGGGCGTGGATGACCAGGACGTGGAGAGTTCCTCGCACCTGCAGGCGCTCATCGCGCAGCGGCGCCCGGGAGACCAGGTCCGGATCCGCCTCTACCGCGACCGCGCCCCGCAGGAGGTCACCGTCCGCCTGGGCGAGCGCGAGCTCGGACCGCAGCCGGAGCGCCAGGCCGCGGCCGAGCCCAGTGTGGACGAGCGGATCGGGATCGAGCTGGTGGAGCTCACCGACGAGATCGCCCGCGAGCTCGGGTACTCCGAGGCCGGCGGAGTCGTGGTCCGACGGGTCGCCCCCAACAGCCCCGCCGACCGCCGGAACGTCTCGCCGGGCCTTCGGATCATCGAGATCGATGGCGAGGCCATTACCGGTCTGGACGGGGCGGAGGCTCACCTCTCCGAGCTGGAACCCGGGGACCTGGTGGCCTTGCGCGTGGAGGACCCGAACGGGAACCGCCGGAACATCGTCATCAGGATTCCGGGCTGACATCACGTCCCCCTGCGGTTATCTTTTGCGGCGCTGAATTGCGAAAGTGGCGGAATTGGTAGACGCGCGAGATTTAGGATCTCGTGGCCCCTGGCCGTGGGGGTTCGAGTCCCCCCTTTCGCACTCCGAATCCTGTCCGTCTAAACACCCTGGTCCGAATGCCCTCCATTGATGTTTCCCGCCTTCAGGTCTCCCTGGAGGAAGGGGAGCGGTGGCGCCGTACGCTGAGCATCACCATCCCGAAAGAGATCGTCCAGGCGGAGCGCTCCTCCGCCATCCGAAAGCTCGCCAGGCAGGTGCAGCTCCCCGGCTTCCGGGCAGGCAAGGTCCCGGCCTCGGTGGTGGAGAAGCGCTTCGGCCCCGCGGTGGACCAGGAGCTCCTTGATCGGGTGATCGGGGAGGCCTATCGGAAGGTCCTCGACGATCGGGGGCTCCGTCCCATTTCCGAGGGCGAAGTGGGCGAGGTCGAGTTCAAGGCCGACACCGACCTCACCTTCGACATCTCCTTCGATGTGCGCCCCGAGATCGAGTTCGCCCGCACCGGGGGCTTCGAGGTCACCCGCCCGAAGCTCGAGGTGGGCGACGAGCAGGTGGACCAGGTCCTGGAGCGGCTCCGCGAGCAGAAGGGAACCTGGGTCCCCGTGGACTCCGGGACGCCGGAGGACGGTGACCGGGTCTCGGTGCGGATCCAGCGCCTTGCCGACGAGGGAGATGAGCCCCGCCCCTACGAGTTCACCATCGGGAAGGACGAGGCGATCCCTGACGTGGAGAAGGCCATCACCACCCTCGAGGTGGGAGGCCAGGACGACTTCACCATCACCTTCCCCGACGACATCGAGAACGAGGAGCGCCGGGGAACCACCGACGAGCTCCGGATCTTCCTCGACGGCCGAAAGGTCCTGGAGAAGCCGGAGCTCGACGACGACTTCGCGAAGGAGGCCGGCGACTTCGAGTCGCTGGAGGAGCTCCGGGCACGGATCCTCGAAGATCTGAAGAAGGAGTCCGAGGAGGAGGCGGAGTCCACCGTACGGGGCCGCCTCCTGGACCAGCTCCTGGCGGCCAATCCCTTCCAGGTGCCCGAGTCCATGGTGGACCAGTACCTGCACTCCATGCTGGGTGGAGAGGAGAAGCTCCCCGAGGAACAGCTGGCCATGGCCCGGGAGCAGATGGGAGGTCGGGCGGAGCTGGCAGTGAAGCGCTTCATCGCAATCGACGAACTGGCCCGGGCGAAGGACCTCCAGGCCACCGAGGACGAGGTCGACGACCGGATCGAGGAGATGGCCGAGCGCGCCGGGACCGATCCCGGGGACCTCTACGCCCGCCTCCAGAAGGCCGGGCGCCTCGAGCAGCTGGAGCGGGAGATCACCGAGCGGAAGCTCTTCGAGTTCCTGAAATCCGAATCCACGATCAAGGAAGAGGGCTGACCATGTCGACCTACCCCCCGTACGTCATCGAACGCACCAGCCGGGGCGAGCGGAGCTACGACATCTTCTCGCGGCTCCTCATGGACCGGATCATCTTCCTGGGAAGCCCGGTCAATGACACCGTCGCCAACATCATCGTGGCCCAGCTCCTCTTTCTCGATGCGGAGGACCCCGAGCGGGACATCTACCTCTACATCAACTCCCCGGGGGGGAGCGTCTACTCGGGGCTGGCAATCTACGACACCATGCAGCACCTCCGGGCCCCGGTCAACACCTTCTGCGTGGGGATGGCGGCGTCCATGGGCGCCTTCCTCCTGGCCGGCGGCGAGCCCGGAAAGCGCGCAGCGCTCCCCAATTCCCGGATCATGATCCACCAGCCCTCGTCGGGGTACCAGGGAACGGCGGCGGACATCGAGATCGCCGCCCGCGAGGTCCTTGGGATCCGCGAGCGCCTGAACCGGATCCTGGCGCACCACACCGGGCGCTCCGAGGAACAGATCGCACAGGACGTGGATCGTGATTACTTTATGGGACCGGAGGAGTCGAAGGAGTACGGTCTCATCGACCGGGTCCTCACCCGCCGCGACACCCTGGACATCCCTGCCGACGCCGACGAGCCCGCCGGCGACGACGAAGATTGAACCGACGGATAGACGATGCCGAGTGACAAGCACCTGCGCTGCTCCTTCTGCGGCAAGTCCAAGGACTCGGTCCGGAAATTCATTTCCGGGCCCAGCGTCTACATCTGCAACGAATGCGTGGCGCTGTGCAACGAGATCCTCGCCGAGGAGGAGGAGCAGGAGCAGGTCGAGTCGCAGGTCCCCACCCTCACCCCCCGCGAGATCAAGGCGGTGCTGGACGAGTACGTCATCGGGCAGGAGGCGGCGAAGCGCTCCCTGGCGGTGGCCGTCTACAACCACTACCGCCGGGTGAACCACAAGGGGGTCCTCGACGACGTGGAGGTGGAGAAGGCCAACATCCTCCTCATGGGACCCACCGGCACGGGAAAGACCCTCCTGGCGCAGACCCTGGCCCGGACCCTGAATGTCCCCTTCACCATCGCCGACGCCACCACCCTCACCGAGGCGGGGTACGTGGGCGAGGATGTGGAGAACATCCTGGTCCGACTCCTCCAGGCGGCCGACTACAATGTGACCGACTGCGAGCGGGGGATCATCTACATCGACGAGATCGACAAGATCTCGCGGAAGTCGGAGAACCCGTCCATCACCCGCGACGTTTCGGGCGAGGGTGTGCAGCAGGCGCTCCTCAAGATCCTCGAGGGGACGGTGGCCTCGGTCCCCCCGCAGGGCGGGCGGAAGCACCCGCAGCAGGAGTACATCCAGGTCGACACCCGCAACATCCTCTTTATCTGTGGCGGGGCCTTCGACGGACTCGAGAAGATCGTCGAGTCCCGGATCGGGAAGCGACGCATCGGCTTCGGAGGCGGAAAGGAGCCGGAGGCCAGCGATCCCACCGCAGTGGGAGAGCACCGTGACACCCTCATCCCCCAGGCCGAGCCCGAGGACCTGCAGCGCTTCGGCCTGATCCCCGAGCTGGTGGGACGACTCCCCATCACGGTGAGCCTCGACGAGCTCGACGAGGACGCCCTCGTCCGGATCCTCCAGGAGCCGAAGAACGCCCTGGTCAAGCAGTACCAGAAGGTCTTCGAGCTCGACGGCATCGGCCTCACCTTCGACCCGGAAGCCATCCGCGCCATCGCCCGCAAGGCCATCAAGCGGAAGACGGGGGCCCGGGGCCTCCGTGCGGTCCTCGAGGGGATCATGCGCGACATCATGTTCGACATCCCGTCGAGGGATGACGTACGCGAGGTCGTGATCACCCCCGAGTCGGTGGACCAGGATGTGGATCCCCTCCTGGTCCTGCAGAACGAGCCCCGGAAGAAAGAGGCGTGACCCGACTCCCCGAGCGGCTGCCGGTCCTCCCGCTCCGGGATCTCGTCTTCTTCCCCTCGATGGTCCTCCCCCTCCTGGTGGGACGACCCCGCTCCCTCGAAGCCCTCGAGGAAGCCGCGGAATCCACCGACGGCCTCCTTCTCCTCCTCGCCCAGAAGGACCCCGAGATCGGGGACCCCTCTGCATCGGACCTCCACCGGGTGGGCACGGTGGTCCGCCTCCTCCAGTCGTCGGATCTCGCCGACGGGACGACGAGGGTCGTCTTCGAAGGGCTCGAACGGGCCCGGGTGGAGCGCTTCTCGGGGATCCGGGCGCGGATCCGCCCCCTTCCCTACCCCGACCTCGAGGTGGAGCGGGACACCGACGAGATCGCCCGCCTCCGCCGGCTCCAGCGCACCACCCGGGAGTACCTGCACCGGCATCCGGACCTGCCCCCCGACCTGGCCGAGGGTCTCGGGGGCGACGACACCCCCCTCCGACTCGTCCACCGGATCGCCGGACACCTCCTCCTGGGTGCCGACGAGAAGCAGACGATCCTCGAGGTCCCCACCCTCTCCGACTCGGTGGAGGCGCTCCAGCGTCTCCTGGACCGGGAGCTGGAGATCCTCCGGATCGAGCGGCGCCTCGACGATGACCTCCATGAGCAGCTGGAACGACTCCAGGGGGACGCCGACGAGGAGTGGGCCGAGCTGGAGGAGCGGATCGCCGGGGCCTCCCTCCCCGAGGCGGCGAGGGAACGGGCGGAGCGGGAGCTGCGGCGCCTCACCCGTCTCAACCCGGCGAGCCCCGAGGCGGGGGTGATCCGGGGCTACCTGGACTGGATCCTGGGCCTCCCCTGGCGGGAGCGGAGCACCGACCTGGCCGATGTGGCCGCGGCCCGCACCCTCCTGGAGGAGGCCCACTACGGCCTCGACGAGGTGAAGGACCGGATCCTGGACCACATCGCCGTCCTCTCGATGGTGGGCCAGCTCCAGGGGCCCATCCTCTGCCTGGTGGGCCCCCCGGGGGTCGGAAAGACCTCGCTTGGACGAAGCATTGCCGATGCGCTGGGGCGGAGTTTCGTCCGCATCTCGCTGGGAGGGGTGCGCGACGAAGCCGAGATCCGGGGGCACCGGCGGACCTATGTGGGAAGTCTTCCGGGCCGGATCCTCCAGGGGATGCGCCGGGCCGGCACCCTGAACCCCGTCTTCCTCCTGGACGAGGTGGACAAGCTCACCCGCGACAGCCACGGCGACCCGGCAGCGGCGCTGCTCGAGGTGCTGGACCCGGCCCAGAACCGGACCTTCCAGGACCACTACCTGGAGCTGGACTTCGATCTCTCCGAGGTTCTCTTCGTGGCCACCGCCAACACCCTGCAGGAGATCCCCCCGGCCCTCCGCGACCGGATGGAGGTCATCCGGATCCCCGGCTACCTCGACACCGAGAAGCGGGAGATCGCCCGGATCCACCTGGCCCCGGAGCAGCTCCGGCGCCATGGCTTCGACCCGGCCCGCATCACCCTCGACCCCGACGCCACCGACTGGCTCATCGAGCACTACACCCGCGAGGCGGGGGTCCGCGAACTGGATCGATGCCTGGCCCGGGTGGCCCGCAAGCTCTCCCGCGAGGTGGCCGAGGAGCTCCGGGACCAGGAGACCGAGACGGTCCTGGACCAGGGAATCCTCCGGAAGCTCCTGGGTCCCCCGCCCCTCCTCCGCACCGAACTCGACGCCGGGCCGGAGCGGGTGGGGATCGCCACCGGACTCGCCTGGACCTCGGTGGGAGGCGAGCTCCTGGAGGTGGAGGTGGCCGTCGTCCCCGGCTCGGGCCGGATCCAGCTCACCGGCACCCTGGGCGACGTCATGAAGGAGTCGGCGGTGGCCGCCCTCACCTTCGCCCGCTCCCGTGCCCGTCTCCTGGGACTCCAGGTCCACTTTCATCGGGACGTGGATGTCCATATCCATATTCCCGAGGGAGCGACGCCCAAGGATGGCCCTTCGGCCGGCGCCACCATCGCGCTGGCCCTCATCTCTGCCCTCACCGGCCGGCCCACCCGTCCCGGCATCGCCATGACCGGCGAGGTGACCCTCCGCGGGCGGATCCTCGCGGTGGGGGGTATCAAGGAGAAGTCGGTGGCCGCCCTCCGTGGAGGGCTCCATACCGTCCTGATCCCCGTCGCCAATGCCCCCGAGGTCGAGCATCTCCCCGACGAAGTGCGGGAGCGCCTCGCATTCCGTACCGTTCGTACGGTCGACGAGGTGCTTGAGCAGGGCCTCGAGGGTGGCGCCGGATGGCTCGGGCGGAGTGGTGGAGCCGAAGCCGTACATCAATGAAGAGGAAGACCGCATGAAGATCCGGACCGTCGAATACGTCGGAACCCTCGTGGACCCGACGGCCCCCCTGCCGGCCAAGCTGCCGCAGGTGGCCTTCGCCGGACGCTCCAATGTGGGGAAGTCCTCTCTCATCAACACGATCCTGGGACGCACCCGGAGCAAGGTCGCCCGGGTCTCCGCCACGCCGGGGAAGACCCAGGCGCTGAACTTCTACCGGGTGAATGACGCATTCCTCCTGGTGGACCTCCCCGGCTTCGGATATGCCAGGGTCCCCATGGAGGTCAAGGGAGGCTGGAAGGCCCTCATCGAGGGCTACATGGGGCGTCCCGACGGTCCGGCGGCGGTGGTCCACCTCCTCGATGTGCGGCGCGATCCGGGGCCGGAAGACATCCAGATGCTCGAGTACCTGGTCAAGCTCGGCATTCCGGCCCTCCTGATCCTCACCAAGGTGGACAAGTTCTCGAAGAGCCGGAAGATCCAGCGGGTGGAGGAGCTGGTCACGAATCTGGGGATCGACCGGGAGCAGATCATCCCCTTCTCGTCGAAGACCGGCGAGGGGAAGGAGCTCCTTCTGGCGGCACTGGGCGACCTTCTGGATGGGCTCCATGCGTGAAGTCGTCCTGATCCTCCTCCTCACCACCGGGTGCGGGCTCATCTTCCAGGAGTCCGAGGTCACGGATCGGGGTGAGGCGCCCCGCGCCGAGGAGGCGGCGGACCGGCTCCCCGGGGGGCTGGGCACCCTCCACCAGGAGGAGGTCTCCATGCGGCTCCGCCGGGGCGAGCTGGAAGTGATGGTCACGCCCCTCGACGAAGAGATCACCCGAACCACGGCCCCCGACACCTGGTCCCGCCTCTCGGCGCTGGCCGACCTGCACCGGACGGAGCTCCGGAACCGGACGGGTGCGGACCAGGTCCGGCTCTTCCTGGTGGCCCTCCACTCCGAGTCCGAGGCGGTGGCCTTCGAGCCCGACGATCTGACCCTGGTCAGCCGCGGCCTCCGCTTCCGCCCCCTGGAGATCCAGGGCCTCACCCCGGGGTGGGATCGCCACCGGGTGGGACCGAGGGAGACCCTCCTGGCCATCTACGCCTTCCCCACCGATATCGACCTGGAACGGCAGGTGGAGGTGGAGTACCGCGAGGTCCGGAGCCGCGACTGGGAGGAGATTCTCCCCCGGATCCAGCTCGAGCAGGGCCGGGTCCGCGCCCGAGCCGGCGGCGACTACTGATCGATCCCGTACCGGCGTAGCTTCCGGTAGAGGGTACGCTCCCCGATCCCCAGGCTCTCGGCGGCCTTGCGTCGGTTCCCCTCCATCTCGTCGAGGACCGCCTCGATGGCCCGTGCCTCCATCTCCTCCATCGTCATTCCCGGGCGGAAGAGGACCTGGGAGGGATCCTCCTCCTCTTCGGGCTCGACCCGCCCCACCTCGATCCCGCCCGGTGGGAGCGCCGCTGCCGGGTCCTCCATCTCTTCGCGGTACGCCTCGAAGTCGCGGCGGAGGTCCTCCAGGTCCACCCGCATCTCCATGAGGGTCCGGAAGACGAATTCGAGCTCCGGTTTCAGGTCGGTTCTGGACCGCTCCGGGCTCCGCTGGGGGATCCGGGTGAGCGCCTTCGACTGCCGGATCTCGTCGGGGATGTCCGCCGGCCCGATCTCCCGTCCCGGCGAGAGGACCACCATGCTCTCCACGAGGTTCTGGAGCTCGCGGACATTGCCGGGCCAGGCGTGCCGACGGAGAAGATCCATGGCCGCTTCGCTGATCCCGGGAAAGGGGCGATCCAGCCGGTTGGAGACCTCGCGGACGAAGTAGCGGACCAGGGCCGGAATGTCCTCCACCCGCCTCCGCAGGGGGGGCAGGTGGAGGCTCAGGATGTTGAGCCGGTAGTAGAGGTCCCGCCGGAACTCTCCCATCTGCACCATCTCGCGCAGGTCCCGGTTGGTGGCGGCGACGATTCGGACATCGACCCGGATGGGCGACTCTCCCCCCACCCGGAGGAATTCCCGCTGCTCCAGAACCCTGAGGAGCTTGGTCTGGGTGGCCAGGGGCATCTCACCGATCTCGTCCAGGAAGAGAGTCCCCCGGTTCGCCAGCTCGAAGAAGCCCCTCCGACTGTCGATGGCGCCGGTGAAGGCCCCCTTCTCGTGGCCGAAGAGTTCGCTTTCCAGGAGGGTCTCGGAGAGCGCCGCCACATTCACCCCCAGGAAGGCCTGGTGCCTTCGGGGCGAGAGGAGGTGGATTCCCCGCGCCACCAGCTCCTTTCCGGTCCCGCTCTCTCCGGTCACCAGAACGGTGGAGTCCACGGGCGCGAACTGCACCACCCGCTCCAGCACCTCGCGCATGGCCTCCGACTCGCCCACGATCCCGATCTGGTCCTGGAGCTTCCGCCGCTGGACGGTGCGCCGTGCCACCAGGGCCACATCGCCGGCGCTCGCCTCCCGTCCGAAGGACTCCTCCACATCGGCCTCCCCACCCACCAGGAAGATGGGAAGGTCCAGCTCTCCCGCCCGCCGATCCCATGCGTCAAACTCCCGGTCGCCGGTGAGGACCAGAAGGACGCCCTCCGCCAGGTGCTCCGGCGAAGGGGTGAGCTCCACCTGAAAGCCCTCGTCGCGAAAGGCCTTGCGAAGCTCCCCGGCCAGGGGGAGTCGATGGGTCGAGATGTAGGCGGTCTCGCTCATCGCCGGATCGATCCCTCCCGGTAGAAGGGGGGGCGCTCCACCACGCCGGCGATGTCCCGGTTCCGGATCCGGACGCCGACCTCGGTCCCCGGCTCCGCCACCTCGACGGGGACGAAGGCGAGGGCAATCCCCACGCCCAGGCTGGGCGAGAGGGTCCCCGAGGTGACGACCCCCACCTCGTCCTCGCCCACCACCACCGGGTAGCCCGGGCGGGGAAAGCCCCGGCCGGTGAGCCGGATTCCCACCAGCTTCCGCTCGAGCCCGGCCTCCTTCTGCGCCGCCAGCGCCTCCCGCCCGATGAAGTCGCCCCGGTCCAGCTTGACGACCCACCCGAGCCCGCTCTCGAGTGCGGTGTGCTCCCGGTCCAGGTCATTCCCGTAGAGCGGGTAGCCCACCTCGAGTCGGAGGGAGTCCCGGGCCCCGAGGCCGCAGGGAGTCACCCCATCCAGCGCATCCCAGACCCGGGGGGCGTCGGGCGCCGGAAGGTAGATCTCGAAGCCATCCTCCCCGGTGTAGCCGGTGCGGGCCACCAGGGCGGCGACCCCCGCCACATCGATCTGCGCAAAGCGGAAGTAGCCGATCTCGTCCAGGTCGGCCTCCACCAGGGGCTGGAGGTGCTTCGCGGCATCGGGTCCCTGGAGCGCCAGGAGCCCGTATTCGTCCGAGCGATCCTCCAGCGAGACATCGAAGCCACCGGCATGCTCCTTCAGCCAGGCGAAGTCGGTCTCGATGTTGGCGGCATTCACCACCAGGAGGAATTCGTCTCGCCCCAGCCGGTAGATGAGGAGGTCGTCGATGACCGTCCCGTCATGATGACAGAGGGCCGAGTACTGGGCCTGGCGCACCTCGATCTTCGCGGCGTCGTTCACCGCCACATGCCGGAGGAATTCCTGCGCGCCGGCGCCGGAGACGATGAACTCTCCCATGTGCGAGACATCGAAGAGGCCGGCCCCCTCCCGCACCGCACGGTGCTCCGCCTGGATCCCGGTGGGATACTGGACCGGCATGGACCACCCTGCGTAGGGGACCATCTTCCCGTCGAGGGCGAGGTGTCGATCGTGTAGCGGAGTCTTCATGGGTCAGTCCGGGTTGGAGAAGAGTTCGACGAGAAGGGCCTTCTGGGCATGGAGGCGGTTCTCCGCCTCGCGGTAGATGCGGGACCGGGGGCCATCGATGACCTCAGCGGTGACTTCCTCGCCCCGGTGCGCCGGGAGACAGTGGAGGAAGATCGCCTCCGGG
Source organism: Gemmatimonadota bacterium (assembly GCA_007130605.1). GTDB lineage: Bacteria > Gemmatimonadota > Gemmatimonadetes > Longimicrobiales > Gaopeijiaceae > SLBA01. The sequence continues at coordinate 16,576 of SLSF01000322.1, forward strand.
TCCGCCCCGGCCATGAGCTCGGCGGTGATCCGGTACCCCTCGAAGGCGGCCACGCGATCGCCGACCTCCTCCTCCTGTCCCATGGAGGCCCAGACATCGGTATTCACCACGTGGGCCCCCTCCACCGCTTCGGCGGGGTCGGTCGTAAGCACGACATCCGCGCCGGTCCGTGCCCGCCGGACCAGCTCCGGGTCGGGCTCGAAGCCCTCCGGGGTGGCCACGCGGAGCTCGAAGCCCAGGAGGAGGGCGGCGTTGAGCCAGGAGTGGGCCATGTTGTTGCCATCGCCGACCCACGCGATCCGGAGGTCCGACAGCTCGGGGCCGAATTCCTCCTGCACGGTCTGGAGGTCCGCCAGGAGCTGGCAGGGGTGGAAGCGGTCGGTGAGGCCATTGATGACGGGGACCTCGGCGTACTTCGCCAGCGCCTCCACCTCGGCGTGCTCGAAGGTCCGGATCATGATGCCGTCCACGTAGCGCGAAAGGACCCGCGCCGTGTCCATGACCGGCTCGCCCCGCCCCAGCTGCGTGTCGCGGTCGGCCAGGAAGATCCCGGTCCCCCCGAGCTGGCGGATCCCCACCTCGAAGGAGACCCGGGTCCGGGTCGAGCTCTTCCGGAAGATGAGGGCGAGGGTCTTCCCCTGGAGGCTCCGGTCCACCTCGCCGGCCTTGAGCCGCCGGGCGCGCTCCAGGAGCCCCAGGAGCTGGGACCGGTCCAGGTCGGCAATCTCGAGAAAGTGTCGGATCATGGGGATCATCTCCGTCAGAGAATGTACTTCCTCAGGTCCTCGTCTTCCACGATCCCGGTGAGATGCGTCCGAACGAAGTCGGCGTCGACGACGGTCTCCCCGACTCCCTCGTCCGGCAGATCGTAGAGGATGCTCTCCAGGAGTGTGGTCATGACCGTCTGGAGCCTGCGGGCCCCGATGTTCTCCATCCGCTGGTTCAGGAGGGCGGCGATGCGGGCGATCTCGGCCACCCCCTCCTTCTCGAACCGGAGGCTCGCTCCCTCGGTCTCCACCAGGGCGGAGTACTGGGTGAGGAGCGCGTTGTCGGGCTCGGTGAGGATCCGCACGAAGTCGCCCTCATCCAGCGACTTGAGCTCGACCCGGATGGGGAAGCGCCCCTGGAGCTCGGGGATCAGGTCCGACGGCTTCGCCACATGGAAGGCACCGGCGGCAATGAAGAGGATGTGGTCGGTGCGGATCAGGCCGTACTTGGTCTGGACATTGGAGCCCTCGACGATGGGGAGGAGGTCCCGCTGTACCCCTTCTCGGCTCACGTCGGGCCCACCGCCACTCCCCCCACGGCTCCCGGCCACCTTGTCGATCTCGTCGAGAAAGACGATCCCCGCCTCCTCGGTTCGATCCATGGCCTCGTTCACCACCTCGTCCATGTCGATCAACCGGTCCAGCTCCTCCTGGACCAGGACCCGGCGCGCCTCGGCCACCTTCATGGTGCGCCGCTTCGTCTTGGTGGGGAGCATGTCCTGGAGGATCTCGGTGAAGTTGTGGTCCATCCCGTCCATCCCCATGGGGACCATCATCCCATCGAGGTTGGCGCTCTGCTGCACCTCCATCTCCACCTCGCGGTCCTCGAGCTTCCCGTCCTCCAGGAGCTTCCGGAGCTTTTCGCGGGTGCGGCGGCGGCGCTCCTCGATGGAGTCCTCCTCGTCGTCCCCCTCCTGCACCCCCTCGGCACCGGCGACGAAGACCCGGGCGGTCTTCACCTTCGGCTTCTTCTCCTCGCCGGTGGGAAAGAGGAGGTCCAGGAGCCGTTCCTCGGCGCGCTCCTCGGCCCGATCCTGCACCTCGTCCTCGCGCTCGGCGCGGACCAGGTTGACGGCGGTGTCCA
>SLSF01000261.1 GCA_007130605.1 Gemmatimonadota bacterium
ACCCCTTCTGGACCACCGACCCCGGCGCGACGGGGCTCGGGCTCTTCCATGCAAGGCTTCTCATCGGGCGCATGGGGGGACGGATCGATCTGGACAACCACCCGGATGGAGGCGGACGCCTACGGATCCTGCTTCCCGCCCAGCCTCCGTCGGAGGCTGCCGTCGACCATGGGGACGGTGAGGATGGTGAGGATCGGGATGAGGTTGCCCGGCGGGATGAAGTCGGAGTGGATGCGGACTCGGAGGAGATGAACGGACCGGATTCAGCGGGAGTGGATGCGGGTACGGGGGGCATGCACGGCGACGACCTCCACCGCGATCCGCCGGCTGCGGTCTGATTTCCGTTCGTGGTGTAGCGTAAACGCTACAATCTCACGTCGCTCGCCCCGGCCTCAGGCCCATCGGAATGGGATCATGGGAGCGTGGTAGCGTATACGCTACAGCGCCACCTCCAACCAGGGCCCCCGAAGTCGCCCCCTCTCATCCCACCGGCGAGGTGGGCGGACGCCGGGTCGGTCCGGCGGCGTAGGCGCCTGCCACCCCGATCATCAGCACCACGAGGCCGAGCCACCCCCACGGAGTGAGGGTCTGGTCCAGGAAGGCGAGGGCCAGGAGTGCGGCCATCAGGGGTTCCACCGTGGTCCCGATGGAAGCGCGCCCGGCTTCCAGGGTCCGCATGGCGTTGAAGAGGAAGAGGGCCGCCAGCGCCATGGTGAGGAGCCCCAGGAGGAAGAGGATGAACCAGGCGAGGGCCGAGGGGGGAAGGACGATGGACTCCCCCTGTGCCCCCCGCACCATCCCAAGCATGAGGGTGCCGCCCAGGGTGCTCCAGAAGAGGGGGCCCAGGGAGCCGTACTCCTTCCCGAAGTGCTTCCCGAAGAGGGTGTAGCAGCCGTAGGAGAGCCCGGAAACGCATCCCCAGAGAATCCCCCTCAGGCCCAGGTCCACCTCTACCCCCCGCGCCCCGAAGACGGTGAGCCAGACCCCGACGACGGAAAGGAGTGCGAGGGATACGCGGGCGGGAGTGAGCCGTTCACGAAAGAGGACGGCCGACATCCCCACCACGAAGGCAGGGGCCAGGTAGAGGAGGGCCACGGTGGCGGCCACCCCCACCGCCTCGGTGGACATCTGGTAGGCGAACTGGAAGATCGCGACGATCACCCCCCCGGCCAGGAGGAGGTGGAGGAATCCGCGCCACGACAGGTGGAAGGCACGCCCTCCCCGCATCCAGACGAGAAAGAGGGCAAGGATCACCGTGCCCATCGCCGGCCGGAGGAAGGCCACAGAGTCCGCGGGCACCTCCATCCGATAGAGCGCGGTGCTCAGGGGGCCGGCCGTCGCCCAGAGGGATCCGGCGAGTACCACCTGGAGATAGGCCAGCGCCGTCCGACGCGCATCCTGATCGGGAGACATTTCGGAAGGTAGAGGATCGGCCTCCGAAGTCACACCCTGGGGCCGGCGTGCCCCACTTCGGGCGGGACCGGTGTCCATCTCGCCGGTGGATCCCTATCTTCCGAGGGACTCGAACCCGGGGCGACGACCCCGGTGGCCGGGTCTCGACTCCCGCCCTTCCGCCTGCGCACAATTCCACACCCGCCTCCACATCCGCCTCCATGACCGAATCCGGTAACGAGGAAACTCCCCCCTCGCGATACCACTTCCTGGGCCGACTCCGCCCCCGCCTGCGTCCGCACCGGGGCAAGCTCGTCTGGGCGGTGATTCTCATCGTGGTGGGGACCCTCATCGGGCTCGCCTTCCCCCTCATCGTGCGGGAGCTCCTCGACGCCGCCTTCGAGGCCGGCGATCGGACGATGCTGAACCAGATCGCCCTCTTCCTGGCGGTCCTCTTCCTGATCCTGGCCGGGGTGAACTTCGGCCAGAGCTACCTCACCGCGTCGGTCTCGGAGCGGATCGTCGCCCGCCTCCGGAAGGATGTCTTCGGGCACCTCATGAGCCAGCCCCCCGGCTTCTTCGCACGGCGGAGGGTGGGGGAACTCTCGTCGCGCCTGGCGTCGGATGCGGGGCTGATCCAGGGGATCCTCCGCTTCGGGATCCCGGAGCTGGTGCGCCAGGGCCTCTTCCTGGTGGGGGCCATCATCATCCTCATCACCGTGGCCCATCCCCGCCTCACCCTCATCACCATGGTGGCGATCCCCCCCACGGTGCTCGCCGGATGGCTCCTGGGGCGTCGGGTCCGACGGATCTCCACGGGGATCCAGGATCGCCTCGCCGATGCCGTGTCGCGGGCGGACCAGGTCTTCACCCAGATCACCACCGTCCAGAGCTTCATCCGCGAGGGGCTCGAGGCGGAGCGTTTCGCCACCGAGGTGGACGCCACCCGCGACGAGGGCCTCCGGCGCGCGGTGGCCCGGGCCTTCCTGACCGGGACCGTCACCTTCACCGCCTTCGGGGCCATCGCCCTGGTGCTCTGGGAGGGAGGGCGTCTTGTTCTCGAAGGGGCTCTCACTCCGGGAACCCTCGTCGCCTTCCTTTTCTACGCCTTCCTCATCGCCGGCTCGGTCACCTCGCTCGCCGGCTTCTGGGGGAATTTCCAGGAGGCGTCCGGTGCGGCCCGTCGGATCTTCGGAATCCTCGATGAACGGGTGGAACTCCGGGAGCCCGACGACCCCGAGCCCCTCCCCACCCCCTTCCGGGGCCGGATCCGCTATGACGGGGTCCGCTTCCGCTATGGCCCCGACCTCCCGGAGGTCCTCCACGGCATCGACTTCGAGGTCGCCCCCGGCGAGACCGTCGCCCTGGTGGGGGCATCGGGGGCGGGAAAGAGCACCCTGGCCGCCCTCCTTCCCCGTTTCTACGACGTGGAGGGGGGTGCCGTGGAGGTGGATGGTGTCGATGTCCGCCGCCTCCGGCTCGCCGAGCTCCGGGCCCGGATCGGCCTGGTGCCCCAGGAGCCCATGCTCTTCGCGGGAACGGTCCGCGAAAACCTCCTCTACGGGAATCTCGACGCCACCGAGGAGGAGATGGTCCGCGCGGCAAAGGCCGCCCACGCCCACGACTTCATCGTCGAACTCCCCAGGGGGTATGACGAGAAGATCGGCGAGCGGGGCATCACCCTGTCGGCGGGACAGCGCCAGAGAATGGCCATTGCCCGGGTGATGCTCAAGGCGCCCACCATCCTGATCCTCGACGAGGCCTCGAGCGCCCTCGACGCCGAATCGGAGCGGCTGGTCCAGGATGCCCTCGATCGGCTCATGGAGGGGCGGACCACCCTGGTCATCGCCCACAGGCTCTCCACGATCCTGAGGGCGGATCGGATCCTGGTCCTGGACCAGGGAGAGATCGCCGCCCGGGGTCGCCACATGGACCTTCTCGATGCCAGCGAGCTCTATGCCCGCCTCTACCGCCGTCAGTTCGACGACGCCATGGCCTCCTCGGGACGGTCCGGATCGGAAGGCGCCGGGGCGTCGTCGGAGGACCCCTCCTCGGGATCCATGGACCGTTCGCCATCCACCAGGGGGAGCACCCCCTCCTCGAGCCAGGCGTAGCGGCCCTCCATCGCCTTGCGGGCCACGGCGTATCCGGTGGTGTCGTCATTCCGGAAGATGGCCCGGAAGCGGTCCCGGATCCTGCGTCGGGCCTGGCGGCAGAAGAGGTCGGCGAGCTCCTCGGGACTCCGGTCCGAGGGGTTCTCGCGCACCAGCTTATGGGCCCGGACGCACGCCGAGGTCATCATGAAGGCCTCGGTTCCGATCTCCACCACCCGCCCCAGCACCGCCTGGCGCTTCTCGAGCCCGGCTCCATGGCGGATCATGCAGTAGAAGATGGCGCGGGCAAGCTTGCGCGAGGTGCGTTCGGTAAAGCGGAGGTGCTTCGCCAGGGGACCGAATTCGGAGTAGCGGGGCCACCGGCCCCAGCCGAGCCACCGCGACGGGTACCACCAGGCGTAGTGTAGGCCCCCCCGGAGTCCGGCGGCGATCCGCCGGCCCATGGGAGCCTTCGGATCCACCATGTCGCCGGCCACCTTCAGGTGGGTGTCCACCGCCTCGCGTGCGATGAAGAGGCGCATGATCTCCGAAGAACCCTCGAAGATGAGGTTGATCCGGAGGTCCCGCAGGGCGCGCTCGATGGGCACCGGTTCCTCGCCCCGGGCCTCGAGGGAAGCGGCGGTCTCGTACCCCCGGCCCCCCCGAATCTGGAGTGCCTCGTTCCCGATCTCCCAGGCGACCTCGGAGTGCCACATCTTCGCCGCCGCCGCCTCGATCCGGATGTCGAAGCTCTTGGCGTCGGCCATGGCCGCGGTGAGTTCCTGGGCTGCCTCCATGGCGAAGGTGTCGGCGGCCATCTTCCCGAGCTTCTGGGCGACGGCGTCGTGCTTCCCGATGGCCTGTCCCCACTGGACCCGCTCGGCGGACCACTTTCGCGACACTTCGAGGGCCGACTTTCCGGCGGCGGCGCAGAAGGCCGGAAGGGAGAGGCGCCCGGTGTTGAGGGTGATGAGGGCGAGCTTGAGCCCCTGGCCCTCTCCCCAGATGACATTGTCGGCGGGGACCTTCACATCGGTGAAGCGGATCACCCCGTTGGAGATCCCCCGGAGCCCCATGAAGTGGCATTCATGGACCACTTCGACCCCGGGCCAGTCATTCTCGACGATGAAGGCGGTGATCGGTCGCCTGGCCCGGACCCCCTCGCGGGGAGGGGTGCGGGCCATGACCACCATGAGTTCGGCCCTCGGGCCATTGGTGCACCAGAGCTTCTGGCCATTCAGGATCCAGTGGCTTCCGTCGTCGGAGAGCTCTGCGGTGGTGGCGAGGTTCGCGGGATCCGAGCCCACCTCCGCCTCGGTGAGGGCGAAGGCCGAGAGGGCCCCCCTGGCGATTCGCGGAAGGTACGCCCTCTTCTGCTCCTCGGTCCCGAAGAGGGCCAGGGGCTGGGGCACCCCGATGGACTGGTGGGCCGAGAGGAAGGCCCCCGTGGAAGCGCACCGGGAGGAGACGAGGGCGAGGGCCCGGTTATAGGTCCGCTGCGAAAGTCCCAGCCCGCCGTACTCCCGGGGGATCTTGATCCCGAAGGCCCCGAGCTCGCGGAGGCCGTCGAGGACCTCGTCGGGCACCCACTCCTCGCGGTCGATTTCGTCGCCATCGATGTGGTCGCGGGCGAAGGCGCCCAGCCGTTCCAGGAACTCCGCGCCCCGCTCGGCCTCCTCGGGGTCCGGTTCCGGATGGGGATGGATGAGGTCCAGGCGGAACCGACCTTCGAAGTAGTTCCGCATGAAGCTGACCTTCTCCCACTCGGTCTCGCGGGCCCCTTCGGCAACGGCGCGGGATTCGGCCTC
>SLSF01000245.1 GCA_007130605.1 Gemmatimonadota bacterium
AGTCCGCCCAGGAGGAGGAGCATGTAGACCGAGAGCGCCACGATGGCAAGGGCCCCGGTCACCCGGTAGTAGGCGATCATGATGACGATGACCAGGAGGAGTCCGATGATCCCGGCGATCATCCCCTGGTCGATGGAATCCTGCCCCAGCGACGGTCCCACCGTCCGCTCCTCCATGATCCGAAGGGGTGCCGGAAGGGCACCAGCCCTCAGGACGAGGGCCAGGTCCCGGGCCTCCTCCATGGAGGAGCCCCCGAGTTCGATCTGCCCGCGCGCCATGATCCGGGCCCGGACCACCGGCGCGCTCACCACCTCGTTGTCCAGGACGATGGCGATCCGCTCCCCGATGTTCTGGCCGGTCAGGTCACCGAAGATCCGGCCTCCGGCCCGGGAGAGCTGGAACTGCACGATGGGCTGGTTGAACTGCTGGTCCCGGGCGGAGCTGGCGTCCTCGAGCATGTCTCCGGTGAGGAAGGGGTCCCGCTCGAGCACGTAGAGTGTCCGATAGGTGCGGGCGCCGATGGCGACGGGCTGCCACCCCCACTGGAGGGAGATCCCCCGCGGAAGCGCCGCCTGGAACTCGGGGAGCTCGGTGAAGAAGCGTGCGACGGGGTAATCCTCGGTGGTGACGACGAACTCCCCGTCTCCCCCCGACGACTGGAGGAGCGACGAAAAGGGACGGAGGGCGAGTTCCTCATCGGTGAGGTCCTCGAGTTCCTCCTCGAGGGCCTCCACGTCGGGATCCTGCAGCTCCTGCACTTCTTCGGGGATCTCATCCTCGTCCACCGGGGGCTGCTCGCCGCCGAAGAGGATGTCCTCCACCGTCTCGCCGGGGGTCTCCACATCGCGCCCGAGGGCCCGGATGGAATCGACACCCAGCGCCGCCACGATGGCGGCATCGAGGCGCCCGAGGCTCGCTTCCACTGCCGAGGTGCTGCGCACCAGCTTCCACTCCAGGAGTGCGGTGGTCCCCACCAGCTCCTTCGCCCGCTCCTCGTCGGTGACCCCGGCGAGCTCCACGATGAGGCGGTCCTGCCCCACCGTCTGGATGATGGGCTCCTCGACTCCGAGCTCGTCCACACGGTTGCGGATCACCCGCTCCGAGCTCTGGATCGCCTCGGCACGGTCCTCGAGCGACATGAGTCCGTCGGGATCGTCGATTTCGAGGACGAGGTGCATCCCGCCCTGCAGGTCGAGACCCAACTTGATGGGGGATCCGGTCTCGGCGTAGTTCGAATAGAGATACCAGCCGGAGGTCCCCACCACGAGGAGGATCAGGAGGATCCGGACTCGGATGGATTTGAACATATCTGGGAGTGGAACCTTCAAAAGATGAACGAGCCGGGGCGACCACAATGGAGCGCCCCCCTGTCAAGCCTCATAACTTCGCAGGGGACCCGTGGGGTGTCAATTCTGGGACGGGAGGCCCCCGCACCTCAGAGCGCGGCCCTGCGGAGGACCGCCTTCACCCGGGCGAGAAAGCGGTCCGGCGCGATTCCCTTGGGGAGGTAGCCGTCGGCCCCCGCCTCCAGGAGCTCGGCCTCCGACTCCTCGCCCTCCTTGCCGGTCCGGACGATCACCGGGAGTGCCGCCGTATCCACCGCCCCGCGAACCCAGCGCAGGACTTCCCGGCCATCCTTCACCGGCATACGGAGGTCCAGGATCATGAGGGACCAGTCGGGATCTTCGGCGAGGACATCCATCGCCTTCTGACCATCCTCCACACCGAGGACCTCGTAACCGGCGGCTTCGAGCTGGGCGGTCACCACCAGGCGAGCGTCCTCTTCGTCGTCCACCACGAGGATGCGAGGCGTCCCTCGCGCCTCCTCCTTTTCCTCGTGGTCCTGGAGCTGTCCGATGACCCGCTCCACCTCCACCAGGGTGGTCTTCCCCTCCTTCACGTACTCGACGGCGACCTCCTTCATCGTCCGCATCCCTTCCTGGATGGCGAGACGCTGGAGGGTGGCGTGCCCCTTTCGGAGCTCGATGGCCTCCTCGATCCTGGGGTCGAGGATCATGACCTCCAGCACCGGGAGCCGCCCCCGGTACCCGGAGAAGCCGCACTCGGAACACCCCACGGCGCGCACCACCGCCTCGGCCTCCAGGCTCCGGGCGAGCTCCTCCTCTTCGGGGGTGAGGTCGCCCCGCACCGGCTCGGCGCACGCCGGGCACACGCTCCGGAGGAGCCGCTGTGCGAGGGTCCCCCGCAGGGCTGTCGCCACCGTGGAGTGCTGAAGCCCCAGGTCCGCAAGTCGCGCCACCGCGGCCACCGCGTCGTTGGCGTGGACGGTGGCCAGAACCAGGTGCCCGGTGAGGGCCGCCTGAGCGGCGGTCTCGGCGGTCTCCCGGTCCCGGATCTCACCCACGAGGATGACGTCGGGGTCCTGTCGGAGGATGGCACGGAGCGCGCCGGCGAAGGTCATCCCCTGCTTCGTCTCCACCTGGATCTGGGTGATGGCCGGAAGGTCGTACTCGACGGGGTCCTCCACCGTCATGATGTTCACCTTCCCGTCGGCCAGCTCCCGGAGCGCCCCGTAGAGAGTGGTCGTCTTTCCCGATCCCGTCGGTCCGGTGACCAGCACGATCCCCTCCCGATGTCGGAGAAGACGCCGGAATCGCTCCAGCTCGTTGGCCGGAACCCCGAGCTCCTCCAGGGTGAAGGTCTGGGTGGAGGCCAGGATCCGGATCACGCACTTCTCGGAGCCCGCCGAGGGAACCGTGGAGACCCGCAGGTCATAGCTGGCGTTGCGGACCTGCACCCGGGCCTTTCCGTCCTGCGGCCGAAGTCGGTCGGTGATGTCGAGCTTCGAAAGGATCTTGATCCTCGAGATCACCCGATTGAGCGCCGGCATGGGGATCTCCATGTGGGTCCGGAGCACTCCGTCGACCCGGATCCGGACATGGCCCTTGCCACGACCGGGCTCGATGTGGATATCCGATGCTCCCGCCTCGATCCCATCGCGGATGATGAGGTTCGCCAGCTTGGTGACCGGCCCCGACTCCGCATCGTCCACACCGATGGCTTCGGGCCCCCGCTCCTCCACCACCTGCACACCGTCCGCCTCATTGACGCGCCCGGCGTCGAGATTGCTCAGGAGCTCCTCCACCGAACGCTCCGAAGTGAACTTCCCGTCGAGGGCCTCGCGAATCTGCTGAGGGGAAGCAACCTGAAAGACCACGGTCCGCCCCGAGGCGAAGCCCAGGGAACGCTCCGCATCGAGATCGGTGGGATCGCAGGTGGCCACCACGAGCTGGCGCTCGGTGATCTGCAGGGGGAAGACATGGTGATTCCGGCTCACCGTCTCGGGAATCACATCCACCGCCTCCGGATCCGCCACCGCGAGGTCCGCCAGCTCGAGCCGGAAGTGCTGCGCCACCGCCTCGGCCAGGCGCCGGTCGTCCACCCCCAGGGACTTGGCGACCTTCCCCCACGCCTCACGGACAGGCGTCGACGGCGCAAGCGTCGTCGGGCCGGTGGGGTTCATTCCTGCACGCTCCGCCACACGGAAGAGCCAGTGTTTGGATGTCACCGAAGCAATGTCCTGATTGTGGGCAGCCGGAAGGTCCGCTCCGACACGGTCGGCCGCAGCGGGCGACGGAAGCAAGGTAAAGGGCAATCGAGGATTCCGCCAAGGCGCCCCTGATTCTTCGTCGGCCGCTCTCCGCAGCAATCAGCGAGCCATGAAGTGACGCGCCGATTCCCTGCCCAGGGGTGTGAGGTGGAGCCGGTCTCCACGTTCCCGGACCAGGTACCCCTCCCGTTCCGCCCGATCTGCCACACGTTTCGCGAAGTCCGCGCGCCACCGGAGGTGTTCGGGGAGGTGACCCAGCCGGTTCTCCTCGTCGGCACGCGAGCCCCCCTCGTGGTTCAGGAGGTGGATCAGGAGCATGAGGCGCGCAAAGCGCATCTTTCGCCGCCGCTGTCGCACGGCCGCCACGATCACCCCCCGCCCGGGAGAGAGCAGGAGTGCCACCAGGAAGACGACCCCTGCCATCGTCGCCATGGACCCGGCGATGTTCACGTCGAGGAGATCGGCAAACTGGAAGCCCAGCACCGCCGAGACCGCCGCCAGGAGGGCGCTGAGTCCCAGCATGAGGGGGAGCCGGTCGGTGAGGAGCCGTGCGGCGGCCGGTGGCGCGATCATGAGTGCCACCACCAGGATCGATCCCACCGCGTCGAAGGCACCCACGGCCGTCACCGAGACGATCCCCATGAAGACGTACTGGATCAGGACCGGCGAGAAGCCCATGGCGGCCGCGAGCCCGGCATCGAAAGTCGAGACCTTGAGCTCCTTGTAGAAGGCCGCGATGAAGGCGACGTTCACCACCAGGATCGCCCCCATGGCCCAGAGGGCGGTGGGCCCCAGGTCCCGCCCTCCCCACTCGAGGCGGCGGAAGGGGGCGAAGGCGATCTCCCCCAGGAGCACCGCATCAATGTCCAGGTGGACACTCCCGGCGTACCGCGAGATCAGGAGCACCGCCAGCGAGAAGAGGGCCGGAAAGACCAGGGCGATGGCGGCGTCCTCCTTCACCCGGCGGGTGGCATGGAGGATCTCCACAAGGGCCACCATGAGGAGTCCCGACGCCGCGGCGGCCAGGATGAGGACCGGGGAGTTCAGGTCCCGGACCCAGAAGAAGGCCAGGACGATCCCCAGGAGGATCGAATGGGAGATGGCGTCGGAGAGGAGCGCCATCCGCCTCAGTACCAGGAAGACCCCCGGGAGCGCACACGCCACCGCCACCACCACGGCGAGAAGCTGGATCTCCAGCGCCATGCCATTCACTGGTTCTCCTCCCCTCCGAAGAAGAGGGTCCGGGCCCGTTCCCGTCCGGTGTCGGTGATGAGCCACCGGCCGGGCTCCCCCTCCTCCGCCCATCCCCGGCTCCGGAGAAGACGGAGGGAGCGGTCGATCCCCACCTCGCCCCGGCGCATGGCCCGAAGCGTCGCGGTCGGATGGCCGTGGGCCTCGCCCCGGTGCTGCATCGCAAGGGCATAGAGGTCCGAGAGCACCGCGTCGGCCCGGATCCGGTTCCGCACCCGCCGCCGATTCACGAGACCGGCCACCAGTCCCCGACCGGGGGCGAAGAGGAGGGAGATGGCCACGATCCCGCTGGCCACCAGGACCACCACCGGACCGGTGGGAATCCCCCGTCCGGCACTGCTGATGGCGACCCCCACCACCCCCGCCACCCCACCCAGCACCCCGGCCAGCACCACCATCCTGCCCAGCGCATTCACCCACTGCCGCGCCGCCGCCGCCGGCGCCACCACCAGGGCG
>SLSF01000149.1 GCA_007130605.1 Gemmatimonadota bacterium
GTGCTCCGGGTCCAGTCGATCCTCCGGCGGGCCGACGCTCCGAGTACCGAGTCGGGGGGACGGATCCTCCGGGCCGGTCCCCTGGCCGTCGATGTGGCGGCCCACGAGGTGACCCTCCATGGCGAGGAGCTCAACCTGACCCCCACCGAGTTCCGGCTCCTCCAGGCCCTCATGGAGCGAAGGGGACGCACCCAGAGCCGCCGGCAGCTCCTGGAGCGGGCATGGGACGTGGAGGCGGACGTGGCCGACCGGATCCAGACCCGGACCGTCGACATGCATATCCGGCGCCTCCGCAACAAGCTGGGCGATCTCGGCGACTGGGTCGAGACGGTGCGGGGCTTCGGGTACCGCCTGAGGGTGCCGGACGGAGTCGGGTGAGGCGTCGATGAGCCTGCGCTCCCGATACCTCCTCCTCTCGGTGGCCGTCCTTGCGGCCGCCCTGGTGACGGCGGGGATCCTGGCCTCGGTCTCCCTGCGGAGCGCGGCCCTCGAACGGGAGGAGGACCAGGTCGCCCACCTCCTCCGGATCACCGAACCCACCGTGGTGGATGGTGTGGGCCTCTCCCCCGACCCCGCTGCCGCCGCGCTGGAACTGGGAGAGCGGCTGGGGCTCCGGGTGACCCTCGTGGCCCTCGATGGCACGGTCCTGGGGGATTCTGGCGTGCCGGGGGGGGATGTGGCGGGGATGCCGAACCATGCGGGTCGCCCCGAGGTGCACGCGGCCATCGAGGGGGACTCGGAGGACCGCACCCGGAGGTTCAGCGACACGGTGGGCCAGGAACTCCTCTATGCGGCGGTGGTCACCACCTTCCAGGGGGCGCCCGTCGTCCTTCGGCTCGGGCTTCCCGTGGAGCCCCTGATCATCGTCTACCGGGGCTACTGGTTCACGCTCGCCTTCCTGGGGATGGGGGGCGTGGCCCTTCTCGTGGTCGGTTCGGGGCTTCTGAATCGGAGCTTCCGGCGGTCGATGGTCCACTTCGAACGGACGGCGGCTGCCCTCGAGGATGGGGACCTCGACCCCGTTCCCGCGCCGGAGCAGCTCCTGCCCGAAATGTGGGCCGCGCAGGGTGCCCTCCGGCGCGCCGTGGCCGAGTTCGGGACCCGGATGCGGAGCCTGGAAGGAGAGCGGGCCGAGGTCCTGGCCCTGGTGGACTCCATCGCCGAAGGAGTCATCGCGCTCACCGAAGACGCCCGGGTATTCCGGATCAATCGGGCGGCGGCCGACCTCCTCGACCTGGCCGAGCCGGATCCCTTCGCCCCCATCGGGACTCTGGTGCGGGATCCGGCCCTTCGCGACTACCTGGAGGAGTCGGTGATCCTTCCCCTTCCCCCTCGGGAGTTCCCCGTGGGGTCCCGCCATCTCCGGGTCTCGGCGCACCTTCTGGAGGATGGGGGATCCGTCATCACCTTCCTCGACATGACGGACCTCAGGAAGATGGAGAAGATCCGCCGCGACTTCGTCGCCAACGCTTCTCACGAGCTCAAGACCCCGCTCACCTCCATGCGGGGATTCGCCGAGACCCTCCTGGAGGGGGACCCGCCCGAGGACCTGCGGCGGGAGTTCCTCTCCTCCATCCGGAAGAACACACTCCGCCTCCAGAACCTCGTCGACGACCTCCTCGATCTCTCGCGGCTGGAATCGGGTGCCTGGACCGTGGTGGAAGAGGAGGTGGAGCTGCGGAGGGTGGCCCTCGAGGTCTGGGAGGAGATTCGGGCCGGGGGTGGCCCTCCGGCGGTGGAGTTCTCGGTACGGGGAGACGAGGTGGCCCTGGCCGATTCCAGGGCGATCCACCAGATCTTCCGCAACCTCTTCGACAATGCGCTCCGCTACACCCCCGAGGGGGGGCGACTCGAGGTCTCCGTCACCCCGGAGGGTCCGGAGCTCCGGGTGGCGGTGACCGACAACGGGGTGGGGATTCCCTCGGCCGCACTCCCCCGGATCTTCGAGCGCTTCTACCGAGTGGATCCCGGGCGGGACCGGACCGCCGGGGGCACCGGGCTGGGGCTCGCCATCGTTCGGCACCTGGTGCACTCCATGGGAGGCGAGGTGGGGGCCGAAAGTGGGCTCGGCGAGGGAACCACCATCCACTTCACCCTTCCCCGGGTGGATCTGGAATAGCCCGGGAGGGGGGCCGGTCGCCGGTCCGGGACTGTTCGAAGTGGTGTCAGAATGGTACGATACCCGGGATTCGCGATCCCGACTCGGTGCCGTGCCCTGCCTCCTTCGCCGGAATGGGGTATCGAGACGGGGTGGAACGCCGCCTCCGCCCCAATGGAATGGCCGGCCCCCTACCGGAAGCTGAGGTCCTCCCATGACACGCCACCGACCCCATCGTCCTCCCCGATCGGACTGGACCCGCGAAGGCGAGGAGCAGTCCGGCGACCCCCTCGCCTCGGCGGGTGGCGGCCGCTCCACCCCGGCGGTGGAGCAGCTCCTCGAAGAGGTGGAGGCCGAGACCGAACCCCGGGGGCTCCTGACGGTGGGGGGGCTCCGGGGCACGGTCGCGCTGGTCACCGGGGCCTCCACCGGGATCGGGCGCGCCTGCGCCGTGGCCCTCGCTCGTTCCGGATGCCACATCGCCTTCAACTACCTGGACCGCGAGGACGCCTCGCAGAGCGAAGCCGCCGCCACCGCCGGAGAGCTCGAGGCGCAGGGAGTCCGCACCTTCCACCGGGCGGTGGATTGCAGGGATTCGGCGGCGGTGGGCGGCTTCGTCGAGGAGGTCCAGGAGACCCTCGGTGGCCTCCACATTCTCGTGAACAACGCCGGGATCGGCCGGGACCGGGCCCTCTGGCGGATGGAGGACGAGGAGTGGGATGACGTAATCCGCACCAACCTCACGGGGGCCTTCCACTTCCTCAGGGCTGTGGCTCCGGTCTTCCGGGCACAGGAGTTCGGGAAGGTGGTGAACATCGCCTCGGTCCACGGGATCCGGTCCGAGTTCGGGCTCGCCAACTACTCGGCCTCGAAGGCGGGACTCATCGGGCTCACCCGGAGCGCGGCCATCGAGCTCGGGCCTTCCAATGTGAATGTGAATGCGGTGGCGCCCGGGTACATCCGGACCACCCGGCTCACCGACCGGGTGCCCTCGGAGATCCTGGACCAGGCCCGTGCGCAATCGGCCCTGGGACGGCTGGGAGACCCCCAGGACGTGGCCGGAGCCGTCCTCTTCCTCTGCTCCGAGTCGGCGCGTCACATTACCGGGATCGTGCTCCCGGTGGACGCGGGGTACCTGCTGTGATGACGCGACCGGCGGGGGTCGTGTTCCTGGCCTGCCTCCTCCTTCTGGGGGGCTGTGGCGACGACGGCCCTCCTCCCCCCGATCCCCTCCCGGGGAGTGAGCCGGCCGAGAGCGCCGAGCTCGATGTCGCCCTCTCCATCGTCCTCCACCGGAACGAGTCTCCGGAACCGGTGCAGCGACGGGTCCGCCTCGCCCTGGCCGACGGGGCCCCGTCGCCCGAAACCCTCGTTTCCCTCGCCCTGGGCGAGCTCTTCGGGGGGCCGACGCCCGCCGAGGATGAGGAGGGCTTCCATTCGTTCTTCTCGGAGGAGACCCGAGATCTCCTTCGCTCGGTGGAGATGGCCGGCGACACCGCCATCATCGACCTGCGGGAGGTGGGGGAGCGGGTGCCGAACGCTTCGTCGTCGGCAGGGAGCGCGGTCTTCCTGGAGCAGTTGAACGGGACCGTCTTCGGGGTTCCGGGGGTGGCGGCCATCCGGTGGGAGTGGGACGGATCGTGCGATCGGTTCTGGGAGTTCCTCCAGAGGGATTGCCGGATCGTCACCCGGGAGTGACCGGGTCGATTCCGGTTCGGCGAGAGGTCGATTCCCCTCCGGGTCCCCCCGTCCGCCAGGCCCCGCCGGCACGGGGGAACGTCGGGCCCCCTTTTCGGTATTTGCCCACCGGCCGGGGGGGCTGGCCACCGGAGCAGAGCGGTTCCGTCGAGCGGAGCCCGGCCACCGGCGGTCAATTCCCCCGACCTTCCATCCATACCCACCGAACATCCCACCGAGGCCCGATGCCCAACCGAACCGTGACCTTCGAGACGAACCTTGGAACCTTCAAGGCGGAGCTCTTCGAGGAACGTGCTCCCGAGACCACCGCCAACTTCGTCTCCCTGGTGGAGAAGGAGTTCTATGACGGGGTCCTCTTCCACCGGGTCATCGAGGACTTCATGATCCAGGGGGGATGCCCCGAAGGGACCGGGCGCGGGGGCCCGGGCTACCAGATCGACGACGAGTTCCACCCCGAACTCCGCCATGAGAGCGAGGGGGTCCTCTCCATGGCCAATGCCGGGCCCAACACCGGGGGCTCCCAGTTCTTCGTCACCCTGGCCGCCACCCCCTGGCTCGACAACCGCCATGCCGTCTTCGGCAAGGTGGTGGACGGGATGGAGGTGGTTCGGGAGATCGGTTCGGTGGAGACGGGTCGGGGTGATCGTCCCCTGGACGAGGTCCGGATGACCTCCGTCCGGGTCGGCGACCCCGGCGAGGGGTGACGATGAAGGGGGAGGGCGAGAGCCCGGACTCCCGGGGGGATGCTCTACCCGGGCGGGTCGAACGGAGTGACGAGGAGTGGGCCGAGCGGCTCACCCCGGAACAGTTCCGGATTGCCCGGAAGGGGGGGACCGAACGGGCCTTCACCGGTGCGTACTGGAAGACCGGAGACGAGGGGGTCTATCGGTGCGTCTGTTGCGACACCCCCCTCTTCCATTCGCGGACGAAGTTCGAGTCCGGAACCGGATGGCCCTCCTTCTTCGACCCCATCGATCCCACGCACATCGCCGAGCGGGAGGATCGCTCCCTCTTCATGCGGCGCACCGAGGTGCTCTGTGCCGTCTGCGACGCCCACCTGGGGCATGTCTTTCCCGACGGCCCCGAGCCGACGGGGCTCCGCTACTGCCTCAATTCGGCGGCGCTTCGGCTGGAGGTTGAGGAAGAGGGAGCGGGGTGAGCCAGGCGACCCCGAGGACATAGGCGCCCACCTCCCGCCTCCAGCGGATGCTCCCGTCGTCGATGGCGACGGCGACGACCCCGCCGGCCCCTCCCACCTCGCCCTCGTACCCCACGAAGGCGACCCTCCCCTCTCCGTCGAGAGCGAGGCCCTGGGGGTGGGGGGCATGGCCCAGGTCGACCCTGCGTTCGAGCTCGAGGGCCGGGAGTCGGAAGATGGCGAGGGAGGCTCCACCCCGTTCGGTGACCAGGAGACGGGAGCCATCCGGTGTCACCAGCGGTGAGACGGGACCGGGTCCGGCCGGGATGGTCGCCTGCACCGCTCCCTCCCGGTCGATTTCCACCACTGCATCGGCCGCCATGAGGGTGATCCATGCCCGGGATCCGTCGGGAGACCAGGTGGCATTCATGGGCATGGAGCCGTGTTCTCCCTCGCCGGGCAGGGAGCCGGGTGGTCGATCTCCGGAAATGAAGCCGTGATCTCCCTCACCGGGAAGGGGGATCCGGGCGAGGATCGAGAGGTCGGCGGCCGAGAGGAGGAGGGCCTCGGAGCCGAAGGCGCAGGTGACCAGGAGCCGTTCTCCCGATGGATCGACCCGGGCATCGTGGGGTGCGGGACAGACCGCCTCCCGGTGGGTGATCTCGAGGGACCGGGTACGGATCCGGGCCACCTCTCCGGGCTCGTCGCCGGCACTCCTGCCGTAGTCCGCCACGAAGGCGATCCGGCCATCGGGGGTGAGACCGATGCGGGAGGCCCCGCCCATGGGCAGGGCGAGCTCACCCACGAGCCGGTTCCCGGGGCGCTCGTAGACCCGGAGGAGGGGTTCGCCGTGGGCGAGGGTGAGGTACCACCGCCGGCCGTCGGGTGCGACGGTGATCCCATGGGGCTCGTCGCGGGCCACGGGCCGTGCGTGCACCGCGAGGGAGTCCAGGAGGGTGCCGTCGACGGGATCGAGGACGAAGACCTGGTCGGTGAAGCCCGAGGCCACCAGGAGGCGGGCGGGTTCCTCGACGGGGTCGGGGCCGCATGCCGCGACCAGGAGGACGGTGGCGAGGAGCGCCGCCGGGAAGGATCGCACCTGGGGCCTCTCGGTCAGAACTCCGGGCGAAGGACCCGCAGCCCGCTGTTCATGTCGGAGACGAAGATGTGGCCCCGGTGGAGCTGGGGGGCCCAGGTGCACGTCACATCGACTGCGCCATGGCAGGAGGCGGTGGAGGCGGGGGCCTCGTAGATCGCCGTGGCCACCTCTCGCCCCTGGCGCTCGAGTTCGCCCAGGAGCTCCCCGGTGACATCGAGAGCCCGGAGCCCCCGTCCGTACCACGCGAGGTAGAGGATGCCCCGGTCCTCGTCGAGCCAGAAGTTGTGAGGGGTGTGGTCGGGAACGGCGTAGGTGGCCACCTCGCGGGGGTTGGTGAGGTCGCGGGCATCGATGACGTGCATGACCCCGGGTCGACTGAAATTCTCTTCTCCCACGAAGACGTAGCCGGTCTCCGGCCAGTACCAGGCGTTGTGCGTGCGTCCGCCGGTGGTGGTGGTGCGCCCGACCTCGACGGGGTTCGCCGGGGAGCCGCCCATGATCCCGTTACCCACATCGAGGATGATGAGGCCGGCATTCCAGTGCGAGAGGAAGGCGAGGCCGTCGCGGACATAGACGTCGTGGAGGAAGCTCTCGCCTCCGTAGAAGGCTGACACCAGGATGGGGTCGGCGGGATCGGAGATGTCGAGGACCCGGAGCCCGTTGCCGATGCCATTGACCACCAGGTAGAGGTAATCCCCCTCGATCCAGACATTGTGGATCCCCGCCTCGAGTCCCTCCTTGAAGCGGGTGATGGGGGTGGGTTCGAAGGGGTCCGAGAGGTCCAGGATCGTGACGCCGTTCAGGCCATCGTTGGAGTTCTCGTGGGTCATGACCGCGAGGGTGCCGTCGTCGCGGATCTTCACATCGTTCACCGTGCGGGCGTCCACCTCGACGGTGTGGGTTCGGCGGGGCGCGGTGGGGTCGGAGATGTCCCAGGCGTGGAGTGCGTTTCCGAACCGGGTACCCACCGGCGAAGCACGGGCTCCCCAGCTTCCGGTGTACGCCACGTCGCCGTGGAGCCAGAGGTCCGAGGTGTACTGCTCGGTCCACCGGCCGGCCCCGACTTCGGTGAAGTCACCTCCCCCGACTCCGCGGGGCTCAACCGAGAACTCCAGGTCGAGCCGGGTCGCGCCACTCTCCACCACGAGGGTGTGGGGCCCGGGGTCGTAGGCGACGAAGGCTCCGTCCTCCATCACGAGGCCCGCGCCCGGACCTTCCAGCGACCATGTGAGGCACGGTGACTCCAGCGGCGCCCCCTCGCTGTCGAAGGCCTCGATCCGGACCCGGGAGACCTCTCCCTGACGGAGGGTCGAGGGGGCATCGACGGGCTCCAGGGCGTGGGCGGGGGTGTATTCGAGAGAACAGGCGCGCTCCAGGGACACGTCGAGGGTGGCCAGGAGCGTGCCCGAACCATTCCGGGCCCGGACGATGGAGGTGTAGACTCCCGGGCCGAGGGCCTCGCCGGGATCCAGGTGGAGCGAGATCTCCCGATCAGTCCCACCGGCGAGGGTGGGAATCGAGGGCGGATCGAAGCGGAGTCCGACGCCCGGGATCACGGTGCCGGAAGTGGATCGGATCTCGCCCCCCTCCAGGTGGATGGGGCCCACGGCTCCACTTCCCCGGTTCCGGACCACGGCCACGCCCTGGCCGAGTCCGTCGAGGGTCACCAGGGTCGAGGCGAAGCGGACATCGTCTGCGGGATCGGGGCCTGCGGGAGAATCGCCACAGCTCGCAACCAGCACACCCATTGCGGCGGCCAGGAGGATCGGCCGGAAGATGGCGTGGCCCCGGGAGATCACCGAGACAGAGGTATGCGGACGAATCGACATGGGGCCGTGATTGGAGAAGCCATGGATGGGATTGAAAAAGCCATGGATGGGCCGGATCCCCCCGACCAGTTCCACATCCTACCCCCATGGGCCCCGTTGTATCCAGTGCAGGGGGCCGAGCCTGCGAGACGCCTTCCGGGCCGGTTCTCTCATGGCCTGCGGTGGGGGGCGTGTGCGAAGCGTGGAACGCCGCGCGCCCGAGGCGGTACGACATCCATGCCCCGAAACCGACACCTGGCGGGGGCCCTCCTCCTCGGGCTCCTCTTCGCACTCAGCGCCTGCGGGGCGCGAGGCAACGCCCCTCCCGAAGCAGGATACGAGCGGGGCGGGGTGCCGAGCCTCCAGGGGCAGCGGGTCCTGGTGCTCCCGCCTCAGAACGCCCTCGCCGGACACGGGGCGCTGGAGGAGGAACTGTCCTTCCAGCTCACGGACCGGGGCCAGGGGATTGACTGGGTCCTGCCCGGGGCGCTCCGCGACAGGATGGAGCGTTCACCGGAACTCGACTTCTCCATCGAGCGACTCCCGGTTCAGGGATTCCTCGCCGGACGGCTCGAGCGGATCGGGGATCCCCTCTATGGCCAGCTCTACCGGCTCGGGGCCGTGGAGAACGCCGACCTGGCGCTCCTTCCGGTGGAGGTCCGACAGAGGGAGGCGGCAACGGGCGGCACCGAACGGCATGTGGAGATCGTCGCGTCCCTCGTCGAGGTGAGAAGTGGACGGGTCCTCTGGTTCGGAGTCGTCGAGGGTGCCGCAGGTGCCCCCGGCGAGCTGGCGACCACCGCCTCGGCGGTCGATGCGCTGGCACGCCGACTCGTCCCCTGATCCGGGGGCGGACGGTGCCCCGGGGGATTCCCCGTGTGGCATCGCATTCGATGGATCGAGAGAGAATGGATGTCATGAGAGAGTTTCAGATATTTCGCGAGGCGTTCCGGCGGCTTCGGGCCGGGCGGGCGCTTCTGGTACCCATGATCGTGGCAGTCGCCCTTGCCGGGTGCGACTGGATCCCCATTCCGGAACGCGAGGCGGAGCCTCCGCCGCCGGTCACCGCCCTGGAGGGCTACTACTCCTTCCCCGCCGGCGATCTCGCCTTCGGAATGAGTGGCAACGTGGCGCAGGTCACTGTCACCGTGGACCCGGAACCCTACCGGATGGGGGGCGATCTCTGGGCGAAGGCGCTCCCCTACATCTTCCTCTTCTCCGAGGGGACTCGCTCGGCATTCGAGGACCATCCGGGACTCGGCGGGGTGCGGGTACGGGTGCTCCACCCGTCGGGAGCGACCATGTCGCAGGCGATCCTCGCTCGCGACGAGATGAGCCAGCGCGAGTGGCGCGAGGCGCTCAACATTGCCGGACAGGCCCGCCGCGACGGGACCGAGCGCCCCGGGCTCATGACCCGACTGGTGCACTGGGGTGAGGATCACACCGAATTCGAGTATAATCCGGACTACATTTCCCCGTAGGCTCCTCATGGGGCCGTAGCGGGAGAACACCGGAGGGAGGCGATGCGGGGCCATTCCTCCGGTCCAGGGCAGGACTCGACCCAAGTGAATCCCCGCGAACGGATGACATGGCCAAGACGATTACGGTGATCCCCGGCGACGGGATCGGACCCGAAGTGACCTCCGCGACCCTCCGAATCCTGAACGCCGCCGGCGCCGATCTCGAATACGACGAGCAGGTGGCTGGGATCGCGGGGCTCGAGGCCCTCCGCACACCCCTCCCCGAGGTGACCCTCGAATCGATCCGTCGAAACGGGGTCTGCCTGAAGGGGCCGCTCACGACCCCCGTGGGGGCCGGCTTCCGTTCCATCAATGTGGCGATTCGGAAGGCGTTCGACCTCTACGCCAATGTGCGTCCGGCCCTCTCCATGACCGACGACGGGCGCTACCGCGACATCGACCTGGTCCTGATCCGCGAGAACACCGAGGGGCTTTACGTGGGCGTGGAGCACTACATCGGGCTCGAGGGCGACCCGAAGGCGGCCGCGGAGTCGGTGATGATCATCACCCGCTTCGGTGCGGAGCGTATCGTCCGCTACGCCTTCGAGTATGCGAAGGCGAATGGCCGGAAGAAGGTGACACTGGCCCACAAGGCGAACATCCTGAAGTACACACAGGGCCTCTTCCTCGATGTGGGGCGCGAGGTGGCCGAGGAGTACGCGGGGGAGATCGACTTCGAGGATCGCATCATCGACGCCACCGCCATGCAGCTGGTGACCGACCCCTACGACTTCGATGTCCTCGTCATGGAGAACATGTTCGGTGACATCCTTTCCGATCTCATGGCGGGACTGGTGGGGGGACTGGGACTCGCTCCCGCCGGAAACATCGGCCGGGACGAGGCCATGTTCGAGGCGGTGCACGGTTCGGCTCCCGACATCGCCAACAAGGGGGTCGCCAACCCCACTTCGCTCACCCTTTCGGCCGCCATGATGCTGGAGCACATCGGCCAGGAAGCGGCGGGGCGCCGGATCCGTGACGCCCTCCGGGAGACCCTTGCCGAGCCGGAGAACCGGACCAGGGACCTGGGGGGGACGCAGGGGACCGACGCCTTCACCGACCTCGTGATCCGGAAGCTGAAGTGACTTCGAAGAAGGTCTCCTGGCGGGATCGGATGCCGGAGGAGATCACCTGTGTCCGCTGTCTCGAGGAACTCCCGAAGGAGGAGCTCGACCGGCTCCTGTGGTGCGAGGAATGCGTGGCGCGCGCCGGGCGGCGTGCCAATCTGGTGGGGTGGGTGAGTGGCGCGGTCATCGCCGGGCTCCTCGCCCTCTGGATCTGGTTCGTGATCCAGCCCGACCTGAGCTTGATTCCCGCCCTCTGGGGTGCCACCTTGGCGGTCGCCTTCTACCTCGGAGGCCGGGTCTCTCGCGAGATCGCCTACGGGGTGATGCGGGTCCGGAACCGGAGGGCGGTGGAAGCGCGTCCGCCGAGCCCCGACGACGAAGTGGCCTCCGAAAGAGACTGACTGCCACCGGCCCGGATGAGTTCAACGACGCGGCCTGCCGACCGCCCGACCCGGATGAGTTCCACGAAGCGGAGCGACGGCCGACGAAACCGGCACAACACGACGCACGAGGAGGGCCGGATAAGGGCCTCCCCGACCCAACGACCTCCATTCACCGCACCTCACGGGAAATACAGACCATGGCTGCCACCTTCCAGGGCGTCGACTTCTTCGACCTCGACGAACTCCTCTCCGACGAGGAGCGGATGATCCGCGACACCGTACGCGAATGGGTCGAGGAACAGGTCATGCCGGTGATCCAGGAGGCGTACATCGAGCGGCGCTTCCCCCGCGACCTCATTGCGGGGATGGGAGAGCTCGGGATGCTCGGGGCGAATCTGCCCGAGACGTACGGGTGCGCCGGACTGAACAATGTGGCGTACGGCCTCATCATGCAGGAGCTGGAGCGAGGGGACTCGGGGATCCGGTCCTTCGCCTCGGTGCAGGGGGCGCTGGTCATGTATCCCATCCATGCTTTCGGGAGCGAAGAGCAGCGGCGGGAGTGGCTCCCGAGGCTCGCCACCGGTGAGGCCATCGGATGCTTCGGGCTCACCGAACCCGACTATGGCTCGAATCCCGGGGGGATGGTCACCACCGCCCGTGAGACGGCCGACGGCTGGGTCCTGAACGGCACAAAGATGTGGATCACCAACGGATCGATGTCCGATGTGGCCATCATCTGGGCCCAGACTGGCGAGCTCGGAGACACCAGCGGGATCCGGGGCTTCGTCGTGCCCACCGACCTGCCCGGCTTCAGCGCCCGCGACCAGAAGGGGAAGCTCTCGCTCCTGGCCTCCGACACGAGTGAGCTCCACCTGGAGGATGTGGAGGTGCCGGCGACGGCGATCCTTCCGGAGACCACCGGCCTCAAGAATCCCCTCATGTGCCTGACCCAGGCCCGCTACGGGATCGCCTGGGGGGCCATCGGGGCGGCGATGGCGTGCTACCACGAGGCGCTGAGCTATGCGGGGGAGCGGGTGATGTTCGACGGTCCCATCGCCGGAAAGCAGATCCAGCAGGTGCGGCTGGCCGAGATGGTGACCGGGATCACCCAGGCCCAGCTCATGGCGTTGAGGCTCGGACGGAAGAAGGACGAGGGGACGATGAACCCCTTCCAGGTCTCCATGGCGAAGCGTGCCAATGTGGACATGGCGTGCGAGGTGGCCCGCGAGGCGCGGCGGCTCCTGGGTGGGAACGGGATCCTCATCGAATACTCGGCCATGCGTCACATGGCGAACCTGGAGTCGGTCTACACCTACGAGGGCACCCACGACATCCACGGGCTGATCCTGGGGCAGGCGGTGACCGGGATCGCGGCGTATTGAGGGTGGGGGACCAGGAAGACGATGGCCACGCTGCGTGAGCAGGAGCCCTTCGCCACGATCATCGCCTACCCGAAGCGCTTCGGGTGGGGCATTCCCATCGTCTTCATCGCCTCCATCGGGCTGGGGCTCGTCTTCGCCAACCGGAACCTGTCGTTGGGTATCGCGGTGCAGCTCTTCGTGCAGACGGTGGGGCTCCTCTGGCTCTACGTGCCGGCGCTGCGGCGGCGGATGCGGGAGGAGGGGGAGGGGCGGGAGGAGTAGGGTGGTCTGCGGGGGATGGGTGGGACGGAGCGGTGGCGCCTCGCACCGCCATTGCCCCCGGGCGTGCATCATGCTGAACGGAGGGGGCATTGAAGGGGCGCGTTCACAAAAATGCACCGCGACCCACCGGCTGCGAGCTGATATTCGTCCGCGATGTAGCGAAAACGCTACAGCCTCACGGCGCTCGCCCCAGCCTCCGACCCACCGGAATCGACGTTCCGCGACGATTGTAGCGTATTCGCTACAGTACGCCCTCCATCGCCCTCATGATGTGGCGTATTCGCTACCGCCAGCGGAGCCATGGCCATTCGGACGGATCCGCGCCGGCCGCCGGCACACCCGCGGGTCCTTGACGGCACAACCCTCCTCATTAACTTTAATGGCTCCGGAGCTTCAGACCGGATGGTGACGCGCCGCTAGCTCAATTGGCAGAGCAACTGACTCTTAATCAGTAGGTTCTAGGTTCGATTCCTAGGCGGCGCACTCAGAAAACCCTCTCCCGCTCGGTCTTGCGGGGGAGGGCTTTTTCGGTTTCAGGGGTGGCCTCCGCCCCGCTCGGGCTCCCTTCGGGGATCTGGATCCGGGAAGGGGGCGGCGCAGTGGCCGGGGTGGGCATCGAGCTCCAGATCACCCACTGAGGATCGACTCATTGTGAAGGCATTGGCCCCCGCCACGGTGGAGAGGCCGCGTCACCTGCATACCCGGGCAGGCCGCTGGACCCCCAGCTCGTCTTCGAGGATGCCGTAGAGGCAGTCTCCCGAGAAGCGTCGTGGGGAGAACCCCCGGGGCATCGTCACGACCTCTTCGGCGAGGCCGTCGGCACCGAGAACCCACCACCGATCGCCCCCGAAGCCGGCGGCCCGCCCGACCCTCAGGGCCTCCCGGCCCATCCCCGGGATCGAATCCGCCTCCTGGACCCAGACGCCCCCCCGCGGGTCGATCAGGACGGACGCGATCACGGGAGCCGATTCGGGGAGGGTCACCGAGGCCAAGATCCGTTCGCGCTCAGCGGCAGGGAGGCCTCCGAGCCCCTGCTCCTCGGCCGATGCCAGCATGAGCCCTTCCAGGTGGTCTCGTTCTCCGGGGGACACCTCCCGGACCTCCGTCGGCCAGTGGACAGTCCAGTGCGGAGACTCGCTCCCGGGCATGCGCGCCTCGATCCGCCCCTGGTCCGACCGTCCCACCACCACCCGTCCGTCGGGACCCACGTCCCAGACCGGGGTGGGAGGAAGGAGCGCATTCGGACCCGAGGAAGGGAGTTGGAGGTGGTGGAGGGTGTCGACGGTCCGGTCCCGTGCCCACACGATCACATCCCCTTCCGGTACCAATGCCCGAAAGACGACTCCGCCCTCCGGATGTCCCCTCCACTCCACCCCGTACACCGGCCCGTGGGCCGGATCGAGCTCCGGGAAGGGATGAATCGCGAGGACCTCGCCATCCATCGAGAACTCGGTGGTTCGCTGGAGCTGGATGTCGGGAACGAGGAGCGAGGTGTCTGTCGCCACCAGACGGCTGATCCCACCGTGGGGCGAGAACTCCCCGGGCCCCTCGCCGAGTTGCCCGAACTCCACCAGGAGCTCCCCGCTCGGTCCCAGTACCGAAATGGTCCCTCCCATCTCGTCCAGCACGACTGCGCCGCCACGGGGAAGTGGCTCCACATCGCCCAGGTGGCCCACCTCGAGCTCGAAATCCCGAATCCAGGACCTGTCGAGTTCGAGGGAGCGGGACGAAATCGTGGTTGCTGGCGGAAGCTGAACGATCCGAACCCCCGCGCTGTCCGTGACCATCCCTCCGGCACCCGAAGTCGAGGTCTCTCCGCACGCGACGATCCCCAGCATCGACAGCGAAACCAGTAGAAAGCGGGCTGCGCCCCTCACCGAAGCTACACCGGCTCCGGCCCCGTCCCGGTCGGCTCTTCCTCGGGGGCGGGGATCTCCTCGATGAAGACGACATGGCTGCTGTTCAGCGCCACGTACTTCATCGGCTCCTCGTGGGGCCCGACGACGGCATCGACCACCGAGATGTAGCCCTTGATGCCCCCCAGGTGATCGGCGAGCCGGGAACCCGGGGAGCGAAAGAGGTATCCGGTCATCACCCGGCCATCGGTGAGGTGAAAACGGTGCGGCTGGGGAAGCCGGTTGCCTGCGAGGGCCGAACGCGGGCGATCCTTCGAAGAGTCCGTCATTGAGATGCCATCCGGGGGATTCAGGGTCATCGGGGGTGGCCTGACCCGGGTGCGATCGGGTGGCGCAGCCCTCGACGGGCCGGGGTCGGGTAAACGATTGGGACACCCTATCCCATCGGTTCCCCGGCCGCAAGCAGCTCTGGCGCCTCCGGTCGATCGTTGCAAGATTCCCCGCATGCCTGCGCTCCCGTCAAACCAACAGCTGTGGCGGGAGAGACCGGCAGGCACCGGACCCGCCGCTCCGACTCCCTTTCCGAACCTCCCCACCTCCCACGCCCATGCCCGACAACCGCCCCGGGGACCACGGCCCATCCCCCTTTCCCACCCTCACCGATGACGATGGCGTCCCTCCGGGGGTGGTGATCCTCCGCACCTCGGACGAGCCGTCGATCGTCCTCATCCGGATCATGGTGGGGTGGGTCTTCCTCTGGGCGGGTCTCATGAAGTTCCTTTCCCCGGCCACCTACGGGGCAGGGGCCTTCGACGCCTGGGGCATCCCCTTTCCCGATCTCATGGGACCCCTCGTGGGTGCCTTCGAGATCGGATGCGCCCTCCTGGTCCTCTTCGGGGTCGGGGTGCGGGTCTCGGTGCTCCCCCTCATGGTCATCATCTTCTTTGCGCTCGTCCGGGTGCAGATCCCGGCCATCGGCTCCGAGGGCCTTCTCTTTGCGATCCAGGAGGCCCATCTGGATGTGGCCATGCTCCTGGCCACCCTCTTCCTCCTCCGGGTGGGTGCCGGCCCCCGTTCGGTAGATGCCCGGATCGCCGCGAACCCCTGATTCGCGACCCCGGGTCCGGCTCCGTGGGTCCCTCCCTCGTCACATCGCCCCCCCCTCCTTCGTTGCCCCGATGAACACCTTCGATCCGGCGGAGGGGAGCGTTACCTTCCGGTCCGCCGACCATTCAATTCGGAATCTGAGGAGGAAACGATGGGACAGAAGTGGACGAAGCGGCTGCAACTTGGCGGCATGCTCGTGCTCGCCGCCTTCGTGGCGGCAGGATGTGACTCGGACCCCACCGAGCCGGGCGATCCCCCGCCGGAGTTCTCCGGTCAGTTCGTGGCCGCGGAAGCGTTCGAGGATGTCTTTGGTTCGGCGATCATCTCCGTGTTCGAGTCGGCCTTTTCGGTGGCCGTGGCGCTCCAGGAGACCCCCGATCCCGGCGAGGACGGCCATCCCTGGACCCTGAGCGAGGGATCGTGCGAGAACCCGGGAGACCTACTCCTGGACTGGGACGACCTCCCCGGGATCACCCTCGATGACGACGGCAACTGGAGCGAGACGGGCATCACGGCGGACCTGGACGGAGTGGAAGGGTTCGCACTCGAGGTCCGTCACTCCACCGATGAGCCCGACACCGTCATCGCATGCGCGACCCTGGAGGAAGACAGCTGACTCGTAGCTGACCCGAAGTGGGCCGATCCGGCGGGAAACCCCCCGGCTCGGTCCTGCCGAGCAGTCCTTGAACAAAGAAGGGGGGAGGGCACCACGCCCTCCCCCCTTTCTTCATCTGTGCCACCGGCCGCTCACGAAGTGGCCGGCCGCCCCGCGCCCATCAGGGCCAGGGGAGGGGGACCACGGGGAAGCGGGGACGCTGGTCTGGATCGTCCTTCCCCTCGAAGAAGTGGTCCAGGTCGCGACGCGCCATGGCCAGGTGGGCCCGGTCCTCGGGGCTCTGTCCCTCGGCGCCCTCCAGCCGCTCCGCCAGCGCGGCCAGGTGGTGGCCGGCCGCCGCACGCACCTCGGAGGTGGCCTGGGAATCTCCCGCCCGGTCCAGGAGCTGGTCGAGCACCACCCGCTCCACCGCCCGCTCCAGGGTCCGGAGTCCCGGGTCCGAGGAGGGCGCCGCGCCCCAGCTCCGCTCCACGATCCGCTCCAGCACCTCGTGGATCGAGGGGTTGTCGGCATTCCTCGCATGGAAGATCACCAGGCGCTGCAGCCGCTGACGATGCATGAGGTTTCCGATGACTTCGGTGGCGAGCCCTCCCGCCAGGTGGATGGGATCGAATGCGGTGCCCGCAGGAGTGCCGATCCACGACTCCGAGCCATCGGAGCCATAGGGATTCGGGGGAATCAGGTCGTTGATCCGGTCGGGGTAGGCGAGGGCCTCGGGCTCCAGGGCGTCGAGGGCCATCTCGAGGGCCCGGCGCTGCTCCGCGGCGGGGAGCACCTGCGCCGGGGTCTGGCCATCGCCCCGAAGCGCGTAGGTGAAGTCCATCCCCCCCACATACTTCACCAGCCCCTCGAGGGCGTAGCGGTGGTGGAGGTAGACGTGGGCGAAGCGCATGTTCAGCATCGACATGGGCTCCCCGGGCCGGATGGCCTCCTCGTTGAAGCGATCCACCAGGAGCTCCCGCACCGCCGAGGTCCGCTCCACCGCCTCGAACATCGTCGTCCCTTCCACCCACTGGGTCGCCGCCGGGATCGAGCCCGCGGCTCCCGCGTGCCCCCCGGTGATGAAGCGGAGCCCGTCGGCGAGGGCGTCCTCCATGACCTGTGCCAGGCCGGTGGCCTCGGCGTCCTCGTCGGGATACCAGGAGTAGGCGTAGCGGATGGCGAGGGAATCCCACGCCCCGCCTCCATCCCGATAGGCGTCGGTCAGGTCGAGTTCACCATTGGCATCGAGAGAGATGAGGGGTGCCGGGTAATCCATGACCGAGGCCCGCCCCTGGCTCGCCGAAATGAAGTTGTGGGCGACTCCGATGGTGTGCCCGATCTCGTGGGCGGTGTGCTGGCGCCGCCGGGCCATGGTGAACTCCTCGGCATCGACATTCAGCCCGCCGGGGCCCGCCGCCGGAAGGAGTCCTGCCCAGATGTTGTAGTCGACGAGCGAGCGGTGCGAGTCCATCCGCACCACCGTCTTCAGGATCTCGCCGGTGCGGGGATCCCGGAAGGAGGGTCCCACCGAGGGCCCCGGGTCCCGCCGGTGCACCCAGTAGATGATGTTGTAGCGGGCGTCGAGGGGATCGACCCCCTCGGGCAGATCCAGGACCTGGAAGGCGTCCCGGAAGCCGGCCGCCTCGTAGATCTCGTTCCACCACCGTCCGCCCTCGAAGAAGGCGGTCCGGTACGGCTCGGGGATCGCCGGGTCCATGTAGAAGACGATGGGCTCCACCGGCTCCACCAGCTCCCCCTGCGCGTACGCCTCGGGGTCGGAGGGGATGAGCCTCCACCGATTCACGTAACGGTCGCGGTAGGTCCCGTCGATCCCCTGCGAGAAGTCGAGGAAGGCGGTGGAGAAGAGGCCGGCCCGGTGGTCGAAGCTCCGCGGGCGGAAGTCGTCGTCCAGCTCGGGAAGGGCGACCATGGAGTGGTGCTGCTGGAAGGTCGCCGCGGTCCCGTCGGGAGCGGCCTGGTTCAGGCTCCCCGGAGGCGAGCTGTTCGAGAAGGTCAGGACCGCCCGCACCTCGGTGTTCTCCGGAAAGCTCCCCGTGTATTCGGGCTCGATCCAGCTCCGGTTCCGGTCCA
>SLSF01000294.1 GCA_007130605.1 Gemmatimonadota bacterium
ATCGCCGTCGCCCGGCAGGGCCTCGACCCCGGCAGGCCGCTCCCCTGGCCCCCGGGCCGCGTACCCGGGTTCCCGGGCGGGCTCGGCGAATCTCGTCGGGAACGGACACACCTCCTGGGAGGATTGCCCACTTCCGCGTTACGTGATCCCCTTGCAAACAGGGCGCTTCCGGCGGGCGGACGGGTGAGAGGGAGCCGAGTCCAGCCTTTTTCCTGTTCCTCGAACAGACTGTTGACCACCTCGTCCACCCTCCTCTCACCGCGCAGAGAACAGGAGTTGACCCGCAGGGCGAAGCGCGGTGAAGGGTGAAACAGACGTTCAGCCCTCGGGCGGTGGAGGCGCTTTCGGGATACGGGATCGGTGCGCGGGAGCGTGGCGTTCGTGGTGGAGAGCGAACCGCAGCCGGCGCGCCCGGGCTTGCGTCACGAAGCGCGGACCTGAGCGCCCGGAGGCAAATGGTGAGCACCTCACTCGCCACCTCGGGCGTCTGGTGCAGGAAGGGCCGCAGACGCTTGGGCACGGAGAGCACCCACTGGCGGACGGGAAGGTGCGGAATGACCTCGTCGGTCAGGTGCGCGGCCACCTCCGCCATGAGCCGTGCGTTGCAGGAGGGACAGACCCCGCGACCCTTGCAGGAGAAGGCCAGGAGCCGGTCATGCCCGCAGTCCCTGCATCGCAGCCGCGCGAAACCGTGGGCGAGGATGCCGCACCGCAGGTAGCCGCGAAGGTTGCGCTCCACCCACTTGGGGACCCCCCAGCCCATGGGGTCGGCGTCCTGCGCCTCGGCGAGGAAGGGCTCGAGGTGGTGCTGGACCACCGGATAGAGGGGCGTCTCGGTGGGGGGACGATAGACGGCGCCGGCAGCACGGTACGTCGGTGTCGGGGTCGAGCCCGATCATCGACGGGCGGAATGGGAAGGAATGAGGTATGGGAGGCCATCTCCCAAGCCACGGGGAATCTGGGCCAGGCCATGGCTGGATCAGCCAGGCGCTGCCATCTCCGCAGGTGGGAACGAAGCAGAAGTCCGGGCGGGAGGGCCCGATCAGGCGAAGGGAGCGGGCCAGCGCCCTCGGCTGTCGGAGTACCTGGTTGCGCGGAACGAACGGATTTCCGCATGCCCCCCCCGTCGCACCCAAGCGAGACCGATCCATCGCTCGGGGCAGCAGCATGACCGGGCGTGGCCGTCGTGCCCGCAGCACTTTCGTCGAGTAGGACTGTATGACCGTGCGGTAAGAAGATACGTCATTCGCCACAATCAGGCACGGGCACCCCAGACCCCCTGTCCTGCAAGGACATTCCAGTCAGGGTATGCGGCTGGTGACCGACGTCCCGGGCAGCGAGGCCCCTCCCCGCTTTATCTCCCCTCGCCCTGAGTTTAACGGATCCCTCCCTCCATGCGCCGGTCCAGCAAAGGTCCAACTCCCTTGTCCATCCTACACCTCGAACTTTCCTTTCCGTGTACTTGCCAAATGGCTGTTTCCACGGAAATCCGGACATCCCTCGCTATCCTCGATATCATCCACCACCCACAATGACCTCCTCGGGTTGATTGCTCGGGATGCCGCCGCCGATCCCGAACACTCCCGCCGGACCGTGATAGTAACCCTCATGCCAACAGCGCACCGTGGCATCGAGGGTGATGCCGCACACCGCTTGGCTCAACGCGCTTACCGACAGGAAGCGATGCGCGCTGTCCGGCCACCGTACCTGGAACCCGGACCCCGAATCGAACCCACCGTTGTTACATCGAACCTGGCCCTCGAAATCGAGAATACAGGTGAACATCTGGCCTGCAACGATTTTGCTCGCAGGCGGGGCGTCCGGAACCTCTACGGGCAGACTGCGTCCCTCCCCCCAGCAGTAGAGGGTCCCATCCACGGTCGAGCCACAGGTGCGCGTGATGGCGGCCGCAAGCAGATCGAAACGAAGTCCGTCGGCGGCCCGGATCGGAACCTTCGAGCATGCCCCACCGATGCAACTGGATGACGAAACCGCGCCGAGCTGCCCCGCCTGGTTCCAGCCCCAGCAGAACGCTCGACCCTTCTCGTCAAGGCCGCACACGTGGTGCGGCCCGGACACGATGGATTCAAACCGATGGCCCCCTGCGACGGGGACCGGAGATGCGGACCCCGTCGCCCCCGCCTTCCCTTGGACAAAGTCACCTGTACCGAGCTGGCCCAACTGGTGTGACCCCCAGCAGAAGGCCTCTCCCGCCTCCGTCAGGCCACAGGTATGCTCACCCCCCGTCGCCAGTGCCCGAAAGGTCAGGTTGCCAAGCACCGGAAGGGGCTCGGCAATCCCCATGAGGAGTGGGTCTCCGTACTCGAGCCCGTATGGAAACTCCGAGCCGTCGCGCCCGTTGCCGATCTGGCCATTGTTTCCGTGTCCCCAGCAGTACGCCCGGTGATCCGCAGCTCCGATGGCACAGGCGTGCTGGCGCCCCACTCGGATCTCCCGGAACCGATGTCCGCCAACGACCGGAGCCGCCATCATCGCGTCCGTCCAGGCCCGTGCCTTACCACGTCCCATCGCCCCGCCGAGGTCCGAACCCCAGCAGTACGCGGCTCCCGACTGATCCAGTGCGCACGCGAGACCCAGACCGATGTCGACCTGGGTCGGGCCGTCGAGCCTGGCGGTCGGCGGAACGGTATGCACCATCGCCGAATCGATAACGCCTCCGACCGAAACAAACACCATCGCCTTGCCTGCACCGATCGCCTCGATCCGCCCCAAGGCGTCCACCTCGATGATGTCCTCGTCACTCACCGCCCAGAGCACCTCGGCATCGTCCGGCCAGTTGCTTGCGAGGTAGTTGCGTGTCACCCCATCATCGTTCAGTCGGATCGCAAGTCCCATACTCTCCTGGCTACCCACCGGAATCAAGCGGTCCGTTGCCCCCAACCAAACCTTCTCCGGAACCGGCCCGGAGTCCCCGCCGGTTTCGGGACCTGACGGTTGTTCACACGCTGCGAGGGTGAGAATGGCCGCTCCCGTCAGTGCCACAAGTCTTCCCGGGCTGGCCATCACCTCGGCTCCAGTCTCCAGAGCCCGCCTTCGACCGTCAGCAACAGGCGTCCCTGCAGGTCAATGCCAACCACGGGAACCTCGGGTAGCAGGAGCTCCGGTATCCCCGCCTCCGCCTGCCAGGTCCGACCCCGATCCGGACTGCCCCGCACCTCCAACGGTCCGGCTCCAAAATCGGAGCTCGAAGTACCGAAACCGATGGGGTCCGCGCTCCAGTCCGGCCAGACCACCAATCGGTTCGCTGATGGCTCGCGGGGTCCGATCGACCAGGTGTTTCCGCCATCGCTCGAGTACAGGTCGCGGAAGCTCTTGGTCGCCACGATCTCCCCGGGGAAGCCCGGTCGGTGGGCAACAGAGCGGAAGGCGTCCGGCCCCGCACCCTGTCCGGGTTCCAAATCGCCGACGACACTGGAGAGTTCCCAGGTCAGGCCCCGATCCTCCGTCCGAAGGAAGAAAGCCCCCGAGGTCACCTCAAACTCGTTTGCCGCACCCGCGTAGACTGTGGATGAACCATCTTCGTGAGCCCAATCCCTTAGGCTCCATCCGCCAAGCACAGGCTCGACCGACCCCTCGACCGCCGTCCAGCTCTCCGTCCCGTCCTCGCTCCTTAGAATGAGCGACCGGCTCGCCCAGAGCACGACCTCGGGCTCCCCGGGAAGGATCGCGACCAGGTCCGCCCAACGTCGGTTCGCCAGATCGCTCCACCCCCCGTCGGCCACCTCCCAGCTTCCGCCACCATCCCGGCTTCGCACGATGGCGGACGGTACGCTTCCGGCCGATCCCGGACGGAATCCCACCACCAACTGTGCCGGGTCCGCGCCGACCGCGATGGATGCGACCATGGCCCCGGGGAAACCGGCCGAGGTCCATCCACCCGCCTCGAGCCGAAAAAGTCCCTCCCCGTGCGTCCCCACAAAGAGCCCCCACGGGGTGTCGGCAATCGCGGTGATCTCGCCATGGAACCCCATGTCGGTCCAGCAGAAGCCAGCACCCTCGTGAACGCACTCTGCCACGGGGGAGGTGGGCTCGGACTTGCATCCGCCGAGCCAGAGGCAGGCGATCAGAAGCGCAGGGAGCGGCTTGAAAGGCAAGGTGACCCATCGTCCGTATCGATCTTCACGGAGCCTTGCGTACCTCTGCATAAAGCGTTCCCTGGGTTGTGAAAGCGAGACAATCCGAACTCCGTTCGAGGGCACCCGGCCCCCCGAGAGGCCCGATTAACCTATGGCATATTTCCCGGTTTTTGATACCCCATTGACGATCCGATGTTCGTAGCACCAAGGCCATACTCAAATGAGACAGGTCGGTGCTGCCACCGATTCCGTCACCAGGAGCTCATCCTCTCCTGTTCTACCATCGGCATCCGTAACCGAGACCTTCACCTTGAACGTCGTGCCGGGGTGTGACGGGTCTTTGGAGCCAGTGTATTGCTGGGTCGTAATCCACTTCGGCACCACGTCACCCTGCCAGAAATAGGAGAATGGTGGCGTCCCATCGTGTGCGATCGCAGACCAACTGCAGGTCGCGCTCGGTTCGATCAGGTCAGGGCCTGTGATCTCGATATCAAGTGGAGGAGGAGGGGGAGGCAACGGGACCCCTAGCGCTGTCCCTGCATCGAGAATGCCCGATCCGAAGTGCGCTGCCGGTGTGGCCGGAGCTGCGGTCGACTTCAAGTGATCGCGGACCTGGCTCTGGGACCAAGAAGGGTTCTCCACTCGGACCAGAACCGCAGCGGCAGAGACCTGCGCCGCAGCCAGTGAAGTTCCGCAGTACACTCCGTAACCATTGTTGCCCTCCGTCGTCGGTCCGGAGAAGGCACCGGCAAGGTCAACATGTGGGCCATGGAGTGAAGCGTTCGGGCAGATCGCGTCGGGAGCTGAGGCGAAAGTCCCGTTTATCCGAACACCAGACACAGCTATCACCCCGGTAAACCCTGCTGGATACTGAACTTGGCTGAAGGTCGTCCCGCTCGTGTTGCCGACCGATGCCACGACCACCAAGTCGTGAGCCAGCGCCGCCTGAACCGCTTGGTCGAGAGCCGGTGAGTAGCTCGTGCTTCCGCTAGATTTATATGGCTCTTCACTTGTTTCCGTCCGTGGATCTCACCCGACGAGTTCGTAGCGGGTGTCGTGTAGCGCGAAGATGCGGAGCTCGAAGAACTCCTGATCCCGGTACCCGTAGGCGGTGCGCTGGA
>SLSF01000277.1 GCA_007130605.1 Gemmatimonadota bacterium
GTGCAGCGGGAGGTGGGACCCTTCTACTGGCAGACGGCGGAGCCGGTGGTGCCGGTGACACCCGCAGGGGTCCGCTAGCCCACCCACGGCCTCCCCGTCACAAACGCCTCCTCCCGGTCGTTCCCCATCCGAGACCGGGAGGAGGCGACCTCGAGGGGTCCCTCCCTTCGCAACCATACACCGAGAGGTCCGTGGACTTCGATTCCGTTTTCGACGATGTCTATCCCAAGCTGCACCGCTACTGCCTGCGGATGACCGCCGACTCGGACATCGCGGAGGACGCGGCGCAGGAGGCCTTCGTGCGCCTCCTGGACCACAAGGTGCGAGGTGAACTTCCGGGGATCCGTGCGTGGCTCTTCAAGGTGGCGACGCACATCCTCAGGGATCGGGGCAAGGTGGAATCGAACCGGGCCCGACTCCTGGAGGCGAACCCGGTGCGCCCCGAGTCTCGGGAGACTCCAGCCGAGGAGCTGGAGCGAAAGGAACGGGTGCGGCGCGTGCGGGAGGCCCTCGAGACCCTCGATGAGCGGGATCGAACCCTCCTTCTGATGCGGGAAGAGGGCTTCTCCTACCGGGAGCTGGCCGGCGCCATCGGCGTCCAGGCCTCGTCGGTGGGGACCCTCCTTTCCCGGGCCAGGACACGCTTCGAGGCGGCCATGAATTCGGAGTTGGTGGAATGAGTGAACATGTGAAAGAGGGCGCGATCCAGGCCTGGCTCGACAATGAGCTGAGGGGGGACGAGTCGGCCCGGGTGGAGTCCCATATCGAGGGATGCGTCCGGTGCCGGGAGATCGCCCAGGGCCTCCAGCGGACTGCGGCAGGCGTCACCGCGGCCCTCTCCCAGCTCGATGTGAAGCCCTCCACTTCGCTGGACGAGGCCCGCTGGGAGGTCCGGCGCAAGTGGGCGCGCGGCCGGGGCCGAGGGTCCCGGAAACGGAGTGTGGCGGCGGCCGCCGTCCTGGTCCTGGTGGCCGGGGGGGCCGCCGCCCTGGTGCCCGGCTCCCCTCTCAAGGAGCTCTGGTCCGGTTCGGGCACCCAGGTGGTCTCGCAGGAGGAGCTCGCCGCCGAGGGGGAGACCGACCGGATCGGGGTGGCCGCGTCGTACCGCGACGGGCGGATGGAGGTGGGCCTCGAGAATGCGCCTGCAGGCTTCCAGGTGGAGATCCGGAGCGGGAGTGGGGACCGGGTGCAGCTTCGTGCCCACCCCGACACCCGCTTCGACTCCTCGGCCGGGCGGGTCGGGGTGAACCTGGAGCATGTGGGAGCGGAGGCCCTCCTGGAGATCCTGGTGCCCCCCGGGTCCGGCGAGGTCCTTCTCCGGACGGGGTCCCGCTACCTGGTCCGTTGGAGCGAGGGACGCTTCCAGCTCGGGGAGGGCATCGACGCCGATCCCCTCCCCGACGGGGTCCGCCTCCGCGTGCCCGAGATCGACCGATGACCGGGCTCCTCCTGGCCGGATGGCTCTTCGCCGCGCCACTGGAGGAGCCCCCCTCCGACCTGGTCCTCCAGGGTCGGGTCCGGATGGAGGCGTACGGGGCTTCCGCAGGCCTCCCCGGCGCATTCATCGAGGTCTGGCAGGGAGGGCGTGCGGAGCGGATGATCACCGATGACCGGGGCCGCTACCGGATCGAGGGGCTCCGTCCCGGAGAGGCGGTGCTCCGGGTCCACCACCTGGCTGCCGAGCCCCATCGCATCGACCTGACCCTCCCCTCGTCGGGAACCATGGAGGTGGACATCCTCCTGGAGCGCCGACTGATTTCCCTGCCGGAGGTGCACGCCCGGGCCATCCGGAGCGAACCGGTGCGGCCCCTCGAGGGCTCCCCCTTCACCCAGGCGGATCCCCGGCACCCGGCGGTGCGCCTCCGGGTCATGGAGAGCAGTTCGGGGATCGTCGAGAGCGGGCTCGCCCAGCATCGAACCGAGCTCTCTCCCGGCGAAGAGGAGCGCCCACCCGAGCACGCCCTCTTCATGCGGGGGTCCACCGTCGACAGCCGGATGGTGCTCCTGGATGGAGTCCCCATTCTCACCCCCTTCCACCTGGCGGGCCTCGTCCCCTCCTTCGACCCGCGGGCGCTGGGGAGCGCCGAGGTCTTCCTTGGGGGCGCGCCCAGCCGGTACGAGGGCGGCCTGTCGTACATCCTCGACGTGGAGTCCCGGGCCGCCCAACCTGACGAGCCCCGACTCGAAGTGGCGCTGGACGGACTGGCGCTCCGGGGTGGGGCGAGCATCGCCCACTCGGACCGGGGAGGCCTGGCCGTGACGGCGCGGAGCTTCCACGGGGCCCAGGCGGCGCTCACCCCCACCTCGGTCCTCCCATACTCCTTCGAGGACCTCCTGGTGCGGGGCGATCTGGAGATGGGGTGGGCGGGGGAACTCCGCATGACCTACTTCCGGAATCGTGAGGGGGTGGTCCTGGAAACCGGTGGTCCCGAGGGCGCCCTGGAAGGTGAGCGGACCCGGTGGGGGAACCAGGCGCTTTCCACCCGGTGGTCGCGCACCTTCGGAGACCACCGCATCGACCTGCTGGGAGCGGTGGCCCGCTACGGCGCCTCTCTTCCGGTCCTCTGGGAGGAGCCGGTGGTGGCCCGGACCGACACCGAACGCCGGCGCCTCGAGCTGCGCGGAACGAGCCTCCGGTCGTTCCTGGGATGGGACGGGGTGCTCCGCTGGGGCGCCTCCTTCGAACGCCAGAACCTCCGCTACCTCCTCTCTCCTCACTCGGACGGGGGATGGGAGAGCGAGACGCTCTCCCGGCTCACCCAGGAGCCCTCCACGGTCCAGGGAGACCGGATGGGGCTCTTCGCCGAGTTCGACACCCACCTCACCGACCGGATCCGGGTGCAGGGGGGCGGGCGGCTCGACCACTTCGACCGGGTGGGGGGCGTCTACCCCTCACCCCGGGGCTCACTCCAGGTGGCGCTCACCGACGACGCCCTCCTCACCATCTCCGGAGGGGCCTTCCACCAGTACCTGCCCGAGCCAGGGCTCGAAGAGGAGGAGGCGACCCGCGAAACCGCGCCGCACCTGGAGTGGAGGAGTGGGCTCGGACTCGGCTCCGCCAGCCACCTGGTGGTGGAGCTGGACCAGATGCTCACCGAAGACCTCTCCCTGGGGGTCTCCGGCTTCGTCAAGCGGTTCCGCGAGCGCCGCGAGATCGGCGACCGGGGGGTGAACGCCTCCGGGACCGATCTCCGGATCTCGAGGATGGGGGAGCGCACCGACGGATGGCTCGGCTACTCCCTCTCCTGGTTCTGGGAGCCCCGGGCAGGGATGACTTCGGCGGACGAGTTCCGGGGTCGGCACCTCCTCACCGCCGGAGGACGGGCCCGGAGCTCCACCGGCTTCGAGATGGGGATCTCGGTGGAGTACGGCGCCGGACTTCCCCTCACCGAGGTCCCTCTCAGTGTCGACGAAGAGGGCCGGCGGCCCAATGTGCGGAGCCTCTCCGGCTCCAGTTCGGTGAGCCAGTTCGCCGAGGGGGGAGAGGAGAATCCCCTGGACCTCATCCACCCCGACGACTTCCTCCGCATCGACCTGGAGGCGTCATGGGTCACCCACCCCGTCCTGGGGGGGCGGAGCACCGAGCTCCGGCCCTACTTCCGACTCCTGAACGCCCTCAACCGCCGCGACTCCCTCTTCTACTACTTCGAGGAGTGGCGGGGCCCCGAAGTGCGACCGGTGGCAGAACGCTCGGTGCTCCCCCTCTTCGGGCTCGAATGGCGTTTCTAGTCGCGATACCGCGCCTCGATCCGGTCGAGCCCCGTGCGGATGGCCTCTCCCGAGAGCCACCGTCCGGCGGCGGTGACCCCCTCCACATCCTGGAGGGCGTCGAGGGACTCCAGCGGGTTGCCTGACACCAGGAGGAGGTCGGCCCGCTGCCCCACCTCCACGGTGCCGAAGGTGCCATCCTGCCCCAGTGACTCGGCGACGTAGCGCCCCACCTCGCGGGTGCCCGAGACCAGGACCTCGAAGGGGCTCATCCCGGCATCCTCCATGAGGGGGATCTCGCGGTGGAGGGCGAAGCCCGGGACATTGAAGAGCTGGGGGGAGTCGGTGCCCATCAAGATGGGCACCCCGGCGGCGTGGGTGGCCCGGAGGAGGTCCTGGCGCATCTCCCGATGGGCGAGGGTCGACTCTTCGGTGATGGCCGGGTTGTCGATCCGGGCCTGGTTCGCGCGGCGGTAGCTCTCGCGCTGCTCGGCCGAGATGTAGCGGAACTCGGGGAGCGCCAGCATGGAGTCGGCGTCGACGAATCCATTCAGGTGGTTCCAGAGGTACTGGGTGGGGACCTGCCAGACGCCCCGCTGGGCGAGCTCGGTGACGAGGGCGTCGAGGCGCTCGGGGTCGGTGGCCCGGTAGACCTCGGCGGGGTCGTGGGTCTCTCCGGAAACTCCTTCGATCCGGGTCACCTGGAGGTAGCCGTCCAGGTGATCGATGGTGGCCATTCCGGTGCGCATGGCGTGCTCGATCCCCACTGCGGCCGGGACATGGCCCGCGTAGGTGATCCCCACCTCTTCCGCCACCTCCACCATCCGGTCCCATGCGTCCAGGGGTACACCGGGGTGGATCTTCAGGAAGTCGTAGCCGGCCTCGGCGTGCTCCCGGACCCTGGCCTCTGCGTCGGCGGGGGTGGGCGCAGTGTTCCCGTTCAGCGAGGGGGCGCCCACGTAGAAGTGGGGGCCGGTGACCTCGCCTGCCCGGATCGCTTCGCGGAGGTCGAGCTGGTACGGGGCGCCCAGCATCCCCCGGATGGTGGTGATGCCATTGGCCAGGTAGAGGAAGAGGTACTCCTCGATGAGCTCGGTGGGCGGATCCTGGCCGGGAGGGACGTGGGCATGGATCTCGGCGAGGCCGGGGAGGAGGTAGCGTCCCTCACCCTCGATCCGGTGGGTCCCTGCCGGGATCTCCACCTGGGCGGTGGGGCCCACCGCCACGATGCGGTTGCCCTCCACCAGGACGGTGTGCCCGGGGAGGGTCCGCTCCGAGTCCATGGGGATGACCGTCACATCGACGAAGGCGAGCCGGTCATGGATCTCCCACTGGGGGAGTTCCTGGGCCATGAGGGAGAGGGGGACGAGCCAGAGGGCCACCAGGAGTGTGGCGAGTGCGCGTGCGAACATCGAAATCCTCCACGTCAGGTACATCGGTGGGAACGGGCCGGAAGGGGGCGGAAGCCCCTCCA
>SLSF01000217.1 GCA_007130605.1 Gemmatimonadota bacterium
ACATCCCCGCGGTGCCAGAAGATCCGGTGCGCCGAGGGGAGCTCGATCCGGCCGCGCGGGCTCCCGTCCGGATCGAGGATGACCCAGCTTGCCGTCTCCTCCCCTTCATTGGCGGGCGCCAGGCGGACCCACACCGATTCATCCTGGGCGAGCCAGGAAAACTGCACCGGCAGCTTGAACTCCGGAAAGTCCATGGCGCTCCGGAGCCTGCGGGCGATCTGGTCCACATTGTCGGGAACGGGCGGTGGCTCTACTCCCATGGGGATCCCGACTCCCCCCCGCGCCGCGCGCGCCGCGATGGAGTCGAGGTCGGCCGGAGAATAGCGCGCCGGGCGGTAGCGGATCTCCCGGTGGAAGAGGGTGTCCGAGGCCAGGCCGATGCGGGTGACGGTGAAGGTCCCCTCGTCCGGGGAGCGGGCGAGCGGAGTCTCGACCGCCACGTAGCCGTCGACGAGGGGCATCCAATGCGGGAGCACGGTCGGGGGGGCGGGAACCCTCATCCGCCGGTCACCCACCTCGATGAGTTCCGAGGTCGAGGGCTCGTCCGACGGCGGGCGCCACATGCGGGGAGGGGGGCGCCCGGCCCACCCGATGGTGTCGGTCACCTCGCCCTGTGCATCGAAGAGGACCATGGGGACCGGGATACTGTCGGTGGGACTCACCCCGGTGGGGGGCTCGTCGGACCGAAGGGAGCGCAGCATGCTGAGGGACCCGGTAAAGAGGCCGTCGGGCCGCATCTGTTGTGGGCGAACGTACCCGTAGGCGCGGGGAAGGGCGATGGGCACTCCCTCGGCCCGGGCGGTGGAGAGCACCGATCCCTCGCGGTCGAAGAGGGTGATCCGTTGCAGCGAGCCGTCGATGGTCCACACCGTGTCGCCCACCACTCCGAAGGAGGGAGCCCCTCCGAACTCCCCCGGTCCCTCACCCCGGCCACCGATTCGCCTCAGGACCGAGCCCTCCGTGTCGTACACCCGGATTTCGGGCACCGAGCCCTCGACCACGTAGATGTGGCCCTCGTCATCGAGGTCGACGCCGGCCACCCGCGAGAACCCGAGATCCGGGTCGTCGAAGTCGCCGATGCGCAGGTCCGACTCCGACGACAGGAGGGGGAGGGCGTCGAGGTGGCCCGGATCCGCCGAGTCGGCCGTCGTGCATCCGGCAGCGAAGGCGAAGGCGAGGGCCAGGAGCGGGGTGGCTCCACGGCGGATGAGGCCTCCCCCGGTGTCCCTCATGGCGTGGGCTCCCTTTCGAAGAGTGGAAGATCGTACTG
This sequence comes from Gemmatimonadota bacterium, assembly GCA_007130605.1. Taxonomy (GTDB): domain Bacteria; phylum Gemmatimonadota; class Gemmatimonadetes; order Longimicrobiales; family Gaopeijiaceae; genus SLBA01. Next base: position 1,271 of record SLSF01000217.1, read on the forward strand.
CCCCGGAGCGCCCGGGGTCCGCCCGGACGCATACGATCGGTGGCGACACGACGGGCTGCGTGATCCCCCTAATTCGCGGTGACCGTCAGCTCCACCGGCCACCCTCGGCTTTCCATCGCGACGCCCGTGAGCCGAGTCCAGACGCGCGCTCCAGTGTCAGCCCGGTACCCGTCGACGAACAGGACCGAGAGCCTCCAGACGCCTGCTTCCGCTCCCTCCGGGAACACCACGGTTCCCTCCCAGACGCCCTCATGTATGGTTCCTTCGATCAACTCGAAAGATGCGGTCTCGCGGATCGTCTCTTCTCCAGAGGGGCTGGTGAAGGTCACTTCCGGCCCGTGGACACTGCCGAAGTCGTTTCTCGCCCCCACGCTCACGGACACCGCGGCCGAGCCGGAGGTTATATCCACCTCGTCCGGGCTGAACGAGACCCCCTCTAGCGAGAGGCCGAATCTGATATAGGCGGTGAAGGTCACCGACCCGACTCCGGGAACGTGGGCTGTCGCGGAGTGGGCCCCGAGCATGACCGGGAAAGTATCGCTCAGGGTCCAGCCCGCAGCCACCACGCCGGACTCGTCGGTCACGGGCGCCCAGGGCGAAATCGGGCCCACGGTGGCGGACCAGTACACGCGCACTCCCTCCACCGGCTCGCCATGCTGGTCCATGACGCGCACCCGCAACGGGTCGGGCAGGTGCCGCGAGTCGGACAGCGTCTCCTGCTCGTCTCCGGACACGACCTCCAGTGCCGTGGGGACGGCGGGCTCGGTACTGCTGCTGGAGTCGGAGCAAGCTGCAACGCCGTGGAGCATCAAGGCTGCAAGAACAACGGCCCGCATCGAATGTCTCCCTGAACAAGTTCGAAGGCGGAACACCCCAACGCCCCCCACACGTACCGGCAAGATAGGGCGGGCCGCCCTGGAGGGGCAAGCGAACGTAGTACCTATGTGAGGACTGGGGAGCGACTCTCGTAGCAGCCCATGGCGCAGATTCCCTCGTGAAGGATGGTGCGAGGCCCTGCGCCGAGCGGTCGAAATCGCCGGCCTTCGTTCGATATAGGTGTACAGGGGCCGCAAAGGACATCACGCCGGTCCGAACCTCACTGACCACCCGACGGAGCTGGACGATGCGATCGACCATGCTGTTGATTCCCAACCGACACGACCACCTTGAGCCCGGCCCGATGCCCGCCACCGAAGGGGAGGCGTCCTGATGAAGTACCTCTGCCTGGGCTACTACGCCCCCGAAGCCTTCGACGCCCTGAGCGACGAGGAGAGGAAGGCGCTCGGTGAGCGGTGTCGGCGCCACGACGAGACGTTCATCGGGACCGGAAGGGTCCTCGATGTGGCAACTCTCCAGCATTCCGCCGGCGCGCATATCCGTCCGGGCCCCGAGGGTCCCTCCATCACCGACGGGCCCTTCGCCGAGACCAGGGAGGTGGTGGGGTCGTTCTTCCTGATCGAGGCGGACAGCCTGGACGAGGCGAAGGAGATCGCTTCACTTCATCCGGCCGCACGGATCGGATGGGAAGTCGGATTCTCCATGGAGGTCCGGCCGGTGGAAACGCTGTGGGTGAGGGATGGCGAGTACATCGGGCCTCCCCAGCCCACATGACTTGGGAGAACGGACATGCACCCAGAGATCCTGGACTACAACGAACGACAGGAAACGGACCACAGAAAGGTGTGTGACCTCCTGGCCCGAGAGATCGACCGGGCCCTTCCGGAGAGCGAGAACAAGATCTGGCATCGTCATCCGGTCTGGTTCCTGGATGGGAATCCGACGGTAGGATACAGCAGGCAGAAGCCCGGGATTCGGCTGATGTTCTGGAGTGGCGCTGACTTTGACGAGGAGGCCTTGAACGTGGTCGGCAAGAAGTTCAAGGACGCGTCGATCTTCTATAACCACCCCGACGAAGTCGACACATCCGATCTGCGCCGCTGGCTGGAGAAGGCCCGGAAGATCCGATGGGACTACAAGAACCTCATTCGAAAGGGGCGACTGGAGAGGGTAGAATCGTGAAGCGCAGCCGTAGGATCCTCCGCAACCGATCCAGGGGAACACCATACGACCCCTGAAACAAGCCCGACATCCCGTGCGTCGAACTCAGCCGCCTCTCTCCGCCTCCGCCCGCGGCGCGATTCGGTAGCGCACCACCTGGTGGTAGCCCAGCTCGGGCTCGGCGACCCGGAGGAGCACCTCGTCGGCGGTGAACACGCCTTCGACCTGGGGGGTGAACCCGTCGGGCATCCGCACCGGGCCCAGGTATCGACCGTCGGCATCGAAGACATCCATCACGCTGTCCTCCTCCCAGATCGTGCGCGGCTGCTCCCGGGCAGGGGGCGCCTCCGGATCCCAGTCGGGGTTGTCGACTTCACGGCCGAGGGTGTGGCGCAGCGCCCAGATCGATCCGTCGGGCCCCATGCCGGCCCATCGGAAGGGTGGCTTCACGTCGGGAATCTCTGGCCCATTCCAGCGCCACCCTGCGTCCTGCTGGCGAAAGCCCCGTTCGATCCGACTACGCGCGGCCGAGGCCTCGGCCGGGAGGACCGGGACGGGTTCGATCGCCCGCTCGATGGCGAGCACCGACCCGTCGGGACGCTCCAGTTGGAGCGCGTATCGGCTCCCGAGTCCGATGAGCGTTCCCCCGTCCGCAGTCAGCGACGCGGTCCCCGTGGGGTAGAAGGGGACATTGCTCCGCGATATCATGCGGTTTTCGCCCTCCTCGATCCGCAGCTCCACGAAGGCGGGCGAGGCCTCGGCGCGTGGCGTGGAGAGGGTATCGAGGGCCTCCCCGGTGGCCATATCGATCTGGACGAGGACGTTCCGATTCTCGTCTGCGATATCGGTGCCCCAGCGCAGGTCGGGGTTGTAGATGCGGTCCTGCGCATCCAGGGTGAAGGGCGCCGTGGTGACGAAGTTCCCCGAGAGCCTCCACGAGCGCAGATACGCGCCCTCGGTGGAGAAGACCACGAACCGGCCTCCCCGCTGATCGCGCACCACCACCTCGCCGGACGACGTCACGCGTAGGAAGTCCGGTTCCTGGTACTCGCCCGGACCGTCTCCGCGGCTTCCCACCACCTGCAGGAAGTCGCCGTCGGGACCGAAGACACGAACTTCGCCTGCCTGTCGGTCGGCCACCCAGATCCGGCCCTGTGCGTCGCGATCAACGGAGGTGACATTCCCGAATACATAGGGATCCGCGCCGTCGAGCTCGCCGATCACCACCTCGGGCACCAGGATCATGGTGTCGCCCCAGACGCTTCCGCTCAGCGTGCGCACGAGGGTGGTGTCGCCATGGATCACCTCCTCGTGCACCCACTCCGCCGTCACGTCGCCGGGGTCCGGGTCATTCGCGCACCCGGTCAGGGCGACCGAGAGCGCAAGGGCGGCCGGGAGCGCGAGCCGGAAGATTCTTCGCATGGGCCTCATTCGTCACCTGGGGGATTGGGAAGTCCAGACGCGCTGCAGCGTGTGCGAGCAACGTATGGCGCGGCCTCCCGGCTGGGCAAGCGACCCGGAAGACATCGTGCGTCTTACCCCGCCCCGCGCCATTCAGCGGCCGGTGGCCGCCTCGGTGGCGTCCGTGCCTCCCAGGGAGGCCTGTCCGGTTCCGAACTGTCCTCGTTCGTTGTTCCCCCAGCAGTGGATTGTCCCGGTTTCGGAGGCCACGGCACAACTGAAGGCGGCCCCCACGGTGAAGTCCCCCACCGCCGAAAGGCCGGGCACGCGCTCGGGCGTGCGAGCGCAGGATCGTGTCAGGTCTCCCTCGCGACAGCGGTCGTCCGAGCTCCTCCCGAGCTCACCGGCCTCGTTCCGGCCCCAGCACCAGAGGGTCTCGTCGGCGGCCAGGGCGCAGACGTGTCCACCCTCACCCGGCGAAATCTCCACCCGGGTGAAGGGAGGGTCCTCC
>SLSF01000130.1 GCA_007130605.1 Gemmatimonadota bacterium
TAGCGATAACGCTACATTCCTATCTCGCTAACCCCAGCCTCCGACCCCGTGGAATCGCCGTTCAGGGAGGCATGTAGCGTATACGCTACATGCCTCCCCTTCGTCGTACAGGGTTCGAGGGATGCCGTGTGAAAGGAGCCCGCTCCGGGGCGTCTGACCTTTCAGAGGCGTCAGTGGTGATGACCCTCGTGGGCATCGTGGTCATCATGTTCGTCGTGGGAGGCACCCCGCATGGAGGCGGTCATGGGATCGAGCACGCCGTAGGTCCCCATCCGCATGGGGCCTCCCCCCAGGAAGATCCGTGCGCCGGCGGTAAAGCTCCAGAACGAACTCCCTCCGAAGAGCGCCTCGGGGTTCAGTGACTCGGGGCCCCGCTCGAGGCGAACCTGGTTGTACCCGATTTCGACGAAGGGACGGGCGCTCAGGGGCAGAGGACTCCAGTCGAAGGAGTAGCCCACCGATTGGATCAGCCACCGGGTGGCACCTATGGCGTGATCGCCGTGGTCGTACCGGAAGAAGTCGTCGCCATCGGGGCCCTCACGGGGATACTCCGGCCGGGTGGCGTACTCGATCCGATAGAAGGGGTGGTGCCGCGCTCCCATGCCCAGGCTGGCCTGCACCTCTCCCAGGATGGAGAAGTATCCGTCCCCGTCGTCGGGATCGCTCACGGAGGCCTCGGCAAGACCGTACAGGGCGCCGAAGTCGTACCGGGCGTCGTGCCGGATCGCCGCGTTGTAGAGCACCGTCCGCTCCTCATGGCCGTGGTGGACCTCGGTGACATCGCCGTAGGACGCAGAGATCTCCCAGGGTGCAGTGATCCCGGTCACCTCGCCGAAGCGCCAGGAGAGCCGTCCCGACCAGGAGTTTCCGAAGTCGCGGTAGTTCCCCACATCGAGCCAGTCTTCGGGCTCGGTTCCGTCGAAGACCCCGACTTCGACCCCGAGCCCGGCGTCGGCCAGGTAGCTCGCGTTTACCGTCCACCGCTCCAGGATCTGCGACAGGTGGTGATTGGTCGGATACTTGAGGGCGGGGCGGTACATGGGATCACCGGTCCCGAAGGGAGCGAATCCCCGCCCGGCCGAGAGGGAAAGCGCCCCACCCGGGGCATCCCACCAGTTGAAGCTGAGCATCGCCTCGTGCAGGAGGGTGTGGGGGTGACGCGCGTCGATGAACCCCTCTCCCCATCCACCGAAGGTGACCTCTCCGTCGGGCATGGAGATGCCCTCGAAGTTCGGCATGAACCGGAAAACCCAGCGGGAGTCCGGACTCTCGAAATTGGCCATGGCGGCCGCGTGAGGGAAGGCAAGCTGCGTCCGGTTCAGGGGGCTCTCCGACTCGAAGGGCGCCGCCAGGGTGAGCGAGGGGAAGACGTGCGCCATCCCCATGAGGTGCCAGCCCCCGGGGAGCGAGGTCATCCACATGGTGTGGGAGGGTTCCTCTTCGGACGGAGTCGCGGCGTGATCCATGTGGTCCTGCGCGGCCGCGGTTCCGGAGAGGGCGAGCATTCCGACCATCGCCAGAAGGAGGGCCGAAGTCCTGCATAGGTAACGTACGGACATGGTGAATTTCCCGATCAGACTGAATAGCGAGGCGCCGGAGGGGCGCCGGGACACGGATTCAGGTCAGGATCGGGGCGGCCGAAAGATGCCGTGGTGGGATGGGTTGCGCGGAGCCTCGGGTGTGACCGGAGGTCCGGTCGGCGCCGCCCGTCGCGTCGGCCCCGTCGAGCGGGCAACCGGAGCGATGGCGGTCCCCGAGCAGCCGGTGGCCCCGGGGCATACGCAGTCGTCGCAACCGTGCTCGGCGTGATGCCCGGCGGGATCGTGGTACTCGTGGCCCGTCGGGTCCGGAACGATGGATTCCGGCCCGACATGCTCGTGGCTGGAATCCGCCGTGTGTGCTTCGTGCTCGGCATGCGGCCCATGGGCATGAGCGGCGTGCTCATCGTGTGTGGAATGCGGCCCATGATCGGCGTGCCCGTCGTGCGCGCCGTGCACATCCTCCTGCCCGGCCTCGCTTGCTCCACCGTCGAAAGCAGGGCTCTCCTGCGCTCCCACGCTCCCCGCGAGACCACCGAATGCGAAGACCAGCGCCAGGAGGGGCGCGATCACCTTTCGTCGATGGTGGAGTGACGTCAGCATCCGATGCCGGGCCGAGGGAGGAGTCCCGGGCCCCACGGTCAGGTTGGGCCCGCCAACATGGGAAGGTACCGAGACAACCGCATCCCGTCGAGGCGGCTCGCGGGACCCCGCCGGCCCGACCTCTCCAGAGTAGGAGGGCCCATGCACCGTCGCCCTCCGCGCCACCCGGCCTCGGGGCGCAGGGCCTCAGGGGCTCCCGGTCGTGTCCTCGACGTAGAGCTGCGATCCCATCTCGCGGAACTCCCCCGACTTCTCCCTCATGCCGGCCTCGACGGCCCGCTCGATCCCCTCCGACGTGTCGAGTCCATGCTCCGCGGCGTACTCCCGGATGTCCTGCGTGATCTTCATGCTGCAGAACTTCGGGCCGCACATGGAGCAGAAGTGGGCGACCTTGGCTCCCTCGGCGGGGAGCGTCTCGTCGTGAAACTCCAGCGCCGTCGTCGGATCGAGAGAGAGATTGAACTGGTCGCGCCATCGGAACTCGAAGCGTGCCTTGCTGATGGCGTCGTCCCACTCCTGCGCCCGCGGATGCCCCTTGGCCAGGTCGGCCGCGTGGGCGGCGATCTTGTAGGTGATCACCCCGGTTTTCACATCGTCGCGGTTCGGGAGCCCCAGGTGTTCCTTCGGGGTCACGTAGCAGAGCATGGCCGTCCCGTACCAGCCGATCTGGGCCGCGCCGATGGCACTGGTGATGTGGTCGTAGCCGGGCGCGATGTCGGTGGTGAGCGGCCCCAGGGTGTAGAAGGGCGCCTCGTGGCACCAGTCGAGCTGCTTGTCCAGGTTCTCCTTGATGAGGTGCATGGGCACGTGCCCGGGCCCTTCGCACATCACCTGTACATCGTGCTCCCACGCGATCTTCGTGAGCTCGCCCTGGGTCCTGAGTTCGGCAAATTGCGCCTCGTCGTTGGCGTCGGCGATGGACCCCGGTCGGAGCCCGTCTCCCAGCGAGAAGGAGACATCGTACGCCGCCATGATCTCGCAGATCTCGCGGAACCGGGTGTAGAGGAAGCTCTCCTGGTGGTGCGCCAGGCACCACTTGGCGATGATCGACCCCCCGCGGGAGACGATTCCGGTCATCCGCTCCGCGGTCATGGGGATGTAGCGCAGCAGCACACCGGCGTGGACGGTGAAGTAGTCCACCCCCTGCTCCGCCTGCTCGATGAGGGTGTCCCGGTAGACCTCCCAGGTCAGTGCTTCGGGCACGCCTCCCACCTTCTCCAGCGCCTGGTAGATGGGAACCGTGCCGATGGGCACCGGGGAGTTCCGGAGGATCCACTGGCGGGTCTCATGGATGTTCTTTCCGGTGGAGAGGTCCATGACGGTGTCCGCACCCCAGAGGGTGGCCCAGCGCAGCTTCTCCACCTCGTCCTCGATGGAGCTGCGCACCGCCGAGTTCCCGATGTTGGCGTTGATCTTCACCTTGAAGTTGCGCCCGATGATCATGGGCTCGATCTCGGGATGGTTGATGTTCGCAGGGATGATCGCCCGGCCCTCGGCCACCTCCCGGCGCACGAAGTCGGGTTCGAAGCCCTCCCGGAGCGCCACGAATTCCATTTCCGGGGTGACCTCGCCGCGACGGGCGTAGTGGAGCTGGGTCACGGGGCCGCCGTTCGGAGTGGCCCGAAGCGGTCGGTTCGTGAGCGACTCGGGGACCTCCACGTCGCTCGCCCCATCGATGGGCCGGTAGGAGACCTCGGTCTCCTCCACCCCACCCCGCACCTCGATCCACTGTTGCCGGAGGGGAGGAAGTCCCCGGCGGACATCGGTGCCCCTGGGGCCGCTCGTGTCGTAGACCCGGAGCGGGGGCTCGCCGCCCGAAAGGCCGACCTCGCGCATGGGCACGCGGATGCCGTGCGGGCCCTCCAGGTGGACCTTCTTCGAGGAGGGAAAGGCGTCGGGGTAGTCCGGTGCGGAGGGATCTGCAGGTGCGAAGGGATCTGCAGGTGCGGAGGCTGCGGAGGGCATGATCGATGGGCGGCTCATGGAATGGCTCCTGATGCTTCGGACGAAGGTTCGAAACCCTCCTCCGGCCCCCCCGACATCGGGAGTCGCGCCCAAGAAAAATGCCGTCCCGAACAGCGGACGGCCATGAGATCCAGGCCCTCATCCGAGGACTCGTGTCGATCTCTTCAACTCTGGCCGCACTCCCTACGCCGGTATGAACCGGATCAGGTTCCAAAGGGACTGTCTCAACCACGGCGTAGGCCGCGGTACCCCTGGCGGTGTCGGCTCAAGATAGCGGGGCGGCCCCCTCGTTGAAACCGGGAGGCCGATGGCGGAATCACCGGCGTCCCCCATCCGGCCTCGTACGTGGCGTTCGTACCCTGCGGCGAAGAGGCGTCGAGGCCGGGCGGTCTGGAAGCGATGGCCACCCCTCCCCCTTCTTGCTGCGGTCCCCTCCGCTCCATAAGCTCCCTTCGAACACCGTCGAGCCGAACGTGCGGCGGGAGCCGATGTGGGCCTCCCCGCTTCCTGGAACCGGATGCGGCTCGAACAGATAACCCGGTTCCGCTTCGTTCGACGATGACTCCAGACCCCGAGGTTCGAATCATGCCCGCGCTCTCCCCGAAACCTCCGAGGCCCTTCGGCTGCATCCTTTCGTTCCTCCTGGCAGGGGTGCTCGTCCTGGCGCCGGTCCCTTCGCTCGAAGCCCAGCAGGAGTTCGGCCAGGTCGTACCCTCGAACGCGGAGACCGAAGAGGGCCTCTTCAGCGTACATCGGGTCGACGACCGCCTCCTCTTCGAGATCCCCGACGCGATGCTCGGTCGCGACATGCTGCTGATGAGCCGGTACGCCGCCACCCAGACCGGGCTTCCCCTCGATGGCACACAGCCCGGGCCCGAAATGGTCGTGCGCTGGGAGAGAGAGGGAGACCGCATCCGGCTCCGGGCCATTTCGTACGAGATGGATGGTGACCCCGAGATGCCCGTCTTCATGGCGGTCGAGCGGGCGAACTTCGCGCCGATCCTGGCCTCCTTCCCGATCGAGGCCCGGGGCTCCGGGACGAGTGTGATCGACGCCTCGGA
>SLSF01000039.1 GCA_007130605.1 Gemmatimonadota bacterium
GCCCGGGGCGACGTCCGCTTCCTCGACGTGGAAGGGGGCAACGAGGTCCGGGGCGACACCCTCGACTATCGGGAAGCCCGTGCCGGGCGGCCCGAGGACCAGCTCACTGTCTGGGGGGAGCGCGCCACCGCCCGACTCCTCCCGAGAGATGGTGCCGAAGACCCCTACCAGGTGGGCGCCGACCGGCTCCGCTTCGAGGGTGAGGACTTCTTCTGGGGCGACGGAAATGTGGAGGTGAACCGGGAGGACCTGGCGGCCACCTCCGACTCCCTCGCCTTCGACCAGAACGGCGGCCAGCTCATCCTCACGGGGAATGCCCACGTGGTCCGGGGCGACGTGACCGCCTCGGGTGGAATCGTCAACCTGAACATCTCCGACGACCGCCTCGAGTCGCTCCGCGCCCGCCGCGAGGGCCAGATCGTCACCGGAGGTGGAGAGCGCCTCACCGGCGATGATGTCCTGGTCACCCTGACGGAAGAAGAGGAGGTGGAGTCCATCCGGGCCGAGGGCGTCGACGACATCCTGGCCACCCTCACCACCGAGGAGGTCTCCATCGTGGGTCGGGTCGTCGAGATCGAGAGCGCGCAGGGCGAGACCCGGGTGGTGCGCGCCACCGGGCTGGCTCGAGGGGAGACCGGAGGCGGTGGTCCCGCCATCGAGGTGGACGAGGAGGCCGACGGGGGAGAGCTGGCCGGATTCCTCGATCGGGACTGGATGGAGGGAGACGAGATCGTGGCCACCTTCCGCCGACTCGAGGGGCTGGAGGAGCCCGACCTCGACGAGCCCGAGGGACCCGCCCCCCCGGGCGCCACCGACGACTACCTCCTGGAGGCCCTGGAGAGCACGGGGAACGCCCGGTCCTTTTTCCGACAGCGTTCGGAAGGCGCGTGCGGATGGTCGATCTCGTACGTCATGGCACACCGGGTCTTCGTCCAGATGGCCGAGGGCGAGGTGGAGCGGGTGGAGGCGGAGGGTGGGGATGGTGGAGAGGTGGATGGGATCCAGCTCGATCCCATCTGTGATGACGAAGTCGAGGGAGACGACGAAGCGGAGGGAGACGACGATGGTGGATGAAGTGAAGGAAGAGGGGGCCGTGGCGGCCCAGACGGGCTCGAGCGTCCTCACGGGGCGCGGCCTCACCAAGATCTATTCCCGCCGGAAGGTGGTGAACGAGGTCGACCTGGAGGTCCGCCAGGGAGAGATCGTCGGCCTTCTCGGCCCCAACGGGGCGGGGAAGACCACCAGCTTCTACATGGTGGTGGGACTGATTCCCCCGGATGCCGGGAAGGTCTACCTGGACGACCGGAATCTGACCCGAACCCCCATGTACAAGCGGTCCCGGCTGGGGGTGGGGTACCTGGCGCAGGAACCGTCGGTCTTCCGAAAACTGACGGTGGAGGATAATGTGATGGCGATCCTCGAGACACTGAAGATTCCCAGAAAGGAACGGAAGCGGCGGCTGGAGGCCCTCCTCGAGGAACTGTCCATCAGTCATCTCCGGAAGAGCAAGGCGTACGCCCTCTCCGGCGGTGAGCGACGCCGACTCGAGATCACCCGCGCACTCGTGAGAGAACCCAAGTTCATGCTCCTCGACGAACCCTTCGCCGGCATCGACCCCATCGCGGTCAATGACATCCAGGGGATCGTCGCGGGGCTGAAGCACCGGAACATCGGGGTCATCATCTCGGACCACAATGTGGAGCAGACCCTCGACATCGTCGATCGCGCCTATATCATGTACGAGGGGCGGATCCGGGTGTCGGGGACGGTCCCGCAGCTGGTCTGGAACGACGATGTGGCCGAGATCTACCTCGGCCCGACCCTCACCCACCGGATGCGCCAGCGCTACGACCGACCCGACTCCCCGGTGGAACTCGACGATGCCCTGATCCCATCCATAGAGAGCTGAGTCCCCCATGACTCCCCTCTCCAACCGCCTCTTCCAGAGCCAGGATCTCCGCCAGGAGATGAAGGTCAATCCACGCCTCTACCAGGCGATGGAACTCCTCTACATGCCCCTGCTCGACCTTCAGCAGCACCTGAAGACCGAGATGGCCGAGAACCCCTTCCTGGAGATGGCCGAGGCCGATGTCCTGAACGAGGTGAGCCTCGAGGAGACGACCCCCGAGGAGGAAAAGGAGGACGAGGTCGACTGGGAGGAGGTTCTCCTGGACGACTACAACCAGGGCGGAAAGCGACGGGGGCAGTTCGAAGAGAAGGAGATGACCCTCCCCACGGTCACCGAGGCCCCCGATCTCCATGACCACCTCCTGGAGCAGCTCCATCACCTCTCCATTTCGGATCGCGAGATCCGGATGGGGGAGGAGATCATCGGGAATATCGACGAGGCCGGCTTCCTCTCGTGCGAACTCGAGGAGATCGTGCGGTGCGCCAACGACTGGCTCACCGATGTTCGCGAAGTGGCCCGGGAGCGAGCCGAGGCCATCGACGACCCCGAGGCCCGGGCCGAGGAGCAGGCCGAGCTGGAGGCCCTCTTCCAGCCCTTCGACCTGGAAGACGCCGAGGCGGCCCTCGAGGTCGTCCAGGCGATGGATCCCCCGGGGGTCGGGGCCCGGGACATCCGGGAGTCCATCCTCCTGCAGCTCCGGCACGAGGGGGAGGAAGATACGGTTTCCCATACACTTGTGTCGGCACACTTCGACGACTTTCTGAACCATCGGTGGACCGATATTGCCCGGAGCCTGGGGCTCACCCCGAAGGAGGTCCAGAACGCCGCGGACCGGATCGCCCAGCTCGATCCGAAGCCCGGGCTCCGCTACGCGCCCCCCGAGGAGTCGTACATCCTTCCGGACCTCATCGTCGAGAAGGTCGATGGCGAGTACCACGTCTTCCTGAACGACACCTCGCTCCCCCGGCTCCGGATTTCCAGGGCGTATCGCGAGGTGGCACGGGACCGGAACAAGTTCAAGGGCGAGAACAAGGAGTTCATTTCCCGGAAGCTCAATTCCGCCAACTGGATGATCCAGGCCATCGAGCAGCGCCGCCAGACCATGCTCAAGGTCATGAACTTCATCGTGGACCGGCAGCGCGACTTCTTCGAGAAGGGGGTCCAGCACCTGAAGCCCCTCACCCTGCGGGAGGTGGCGGACTACATCGAAATGCACGAGTCCACCGTCTCCAGGGTGACCAATGAGAAGTTCGTGCAGACACCTCGGGGGGTCTACCACCTGAAGTTCTTCTTCTCCAGCGGGCTCGAGACCACCTCCGGCGAGGAGATCTCGGCCCGCGGGGTTCGCGACAAGATCCGGATCCTGGTGGAGCAGGAGGACTCGAAGAAGCCCCTCACCGACCAGAAGATCGTCGACCTCCTCAAGTCGGAGGGGATCAAGATCGCCCGGAGGACCGTGGCGAAGTACCGGGACCAGCTCGGGATCCTCCCGGCACGGATGCGGAAGCGTGTCTGAAGTCCGGTCCGACTTTGCCGTGGTGATTCCGGCGTACAATGAAGCCCCGGTGGCCCAGGACCTGGTTCGGGAGCTCCGACAGACCTTCCGGGCCCACGACCTGCGAGGCGAGGTCCTGGTGGTGGACGACGGATCCGACGACGGGACCGCCGAGGCGATCCTCGAGGCGGCCGACGGATGGGAGGCCCTCCGGATCCTCCCTCACGGGATGAATCGGGGGAAAACCGAAGCGATGATGACGGCGGCGCGGGCGACCGACCGCTCCATCCTCGTCCTCTTCGATGCCGATCTCCAGCACTCCACCGAGGAAATCCCCCGCTTCCTCGATGCCATGGAGGAGGGGTGGGACATCGTCTGTGGCCGGAAGGTGGGCGCCTATGGAAAGCAGGCGGTCTCCTCCGTCTACAACCGCCTCTCCCGCAGGATCTTCCGGGTGCCGGCCTCGGACCTGAACTCCATGAAGGCCTTTCGGCGGGCGGTCCTGGACGAGATCCACCTCCGCCACGACTGGCACCGCTTCTTCGTCGTCCTGGCGCACGCCCGGGGTCACACCGTTACCGAGATCGACATCGAGCTCCACCCCCGCAGGGCAGGGGAGTCCAAGTACACCGGCCCCTGGCGGGTGGTGGTGGGACTCATGGACCTCTTCTCGGTCTGGTTCCTCCTCATCTTCTCGCGCAAGCCCCTCCTCCTTTTCGGGACCCTGGGGGTTGCCCTCATCGTCCTCGGCCTGGTGGTCGGCGGGGTGGCGCTCTGGTTCCGCTTCGTGCACGGGATGGGCTTCCGGCCCCTCCTGACCCTCGTCCTCCTCCTGGAGACGGTGGGCGTCACCCTCTTCGGCTTCGGGCTCCTGGCCGAAATGGTGGCGCAACTCCGCCAGGAGGTGGAGGCCCTCCGGCGACGGAACACCCGGTGACCCCTCCCCGAATCCTCGTCGTGGTGGGCACCCGGCCCGAGGCCATCAAGATGGCCCCTGTGGTCGCCGCGCTCCGGGCCCGTCCCCAGCTCCGTACCCGGCTCCTCCTCACCGGCCAGCACCGGGAACTGGTGGACCAGGTCCTGGAGGTCTTCGGCCTGGAGGCGGACCGGGACCTGGGCATCATGCGGGAGGGACAGTCGCTCTACGATGTGGCCCATCGGGCCCTCGACGGGCTCCGCGACGCCATGACCGAGGAGTCCCCGGACCTCCTCCTGGTACAGGGTGATACCGCCTCGGTCTTCTTCGGCGCCCTCGTCTCCTTCTTCGAGGGCGTCCGGGTCGGCCATGTGGAGGCGGGCCTCCGGAGCAGGGACCTGGCCCACCCCTTTCCCGAAGAGGGCTTTCGACGGCTCACCTCGGTTCTCGCGGACCTCCACTTCGCGCCCACCGAGGAGGCGGTCCGGAACCTCCTTCGGGAAGGGGTCCCCGAAGGCCGGATCCACCGCACCGGCAATCCGGTGGTGGACGCACTTCTCCGGATCGCCGACGCCGATCTCCCCATCCAGGACGAGGCCCTCGCCCGCCTCCTCGAAGGGCACCATCCCTTCATCCTCCTCACCGCCCATCGAAGGGAGTCCTTCGGAGAGCCCCTCCGGCGGGTCTTCCGGACGGTCCACGACATCCTCGATCGCCACCCGGAGTACCAGCTCCTCTACCCGGTGCACCCGAACCCGCACGTTCGGGAGCCGGC
>SLSF01000116.1 GCA_007130605.1 Gemmatimonadota bacterium
AGGAGACCGACATGATGGGAGCACGAACCGGAACCGTCAAACCCCACGCTTGCCCCACTTCGCGCAGGATCCCACGTTGAGACTCCCGTCAGATGCTTTCGCGCACCGCTGCGAGACGCCGCTCCCTTTCCCCGTACGAGGAGCCCCCGATGAACAACCCCAGTGGCCGGCCCGGCCCCCCGCAGACCCACCATGTCACCATCGACTACGATGGGACCACCCTCTCCGCCGAGCCCGAGGATCTGGTCGGCGTCTTTCCACGGGACACGGTCGAGTGGTCGTGTGCCGACCACCCCTGGGCGATTCAGTTCGTCGGAGAGGGGAGACCGGGCAGCAGCGAGCGTCGCTTTCCCCCACTGGACCGACAGAGCGCTCGAGGGGGTCCGGGAGAGGCAGGATCCGTCCGCGTTCAACCCGGCGCCCGCCTGGGCGAACAGTGGGAGTACGTGGTGACGGTGTGGGATGCCGACAAGGGGGAGGTCATCACCCTGGATCCGGACATCGTCATCGGTCATCGCTGATCATGGCGATGAAGTCCGGGTGGTCCCACAACGGACGAAGCCACCAGTCTCGCGGCCAGTAGGCGCGGCGCCCGGGCCGCATTTCCAGGTAGGATTCCAGGAGTTCCAGGGCGCGCTCCGTCTCTCCAAGGAGAAGCCGGGCGTGTGCTTCGTCGTAGCCCAACCAGCTCTGGAACCCCTCGCCATGCGCCCGGTCGATGGCCACCCGGGCGCTGTCGGGAAGTCCGGCGCGGGCAAAGGTCTTGGCCAGTTGCATGTCTCCATAGGCCCGGAAAAGCTCGCGGTCGGAGGGCGGACTGATGGCGGCCAGGGTGTCGGCGAGGGCGCGGGCGCGCTCGATGTCTGGCGGAGCCCCTTCGGCCGACGCATGATGGAGGAGCGCGCAGATGACGAAATCCCGGTTCTCGGGGAATCGTCGGCGGCCCCGGTCACACCACTCCTGGGCCTCGACATGGTCCTCCTGCTCGAATGCGGTGTGAAAGAGCATCTGGATGATCCGTGGGGTTTCCTCGAGGAAGGCATCCCGGGCGAAGGCCTCCTCCGCGAGCTGACGTGCTTCCGTCACCTCTCCGCGATCCCTCAGGAGCTGGGCGAGGGTCCATCGCGCCCGGGCCCGGTGCGGGTCCTGGTCGATGGCGGTCCGCAGGTCGGACTCCGCCGAGGGGGCCAGATGTCCCCATTCCGTCTCATCGGCCCCGGCGAGCCGGAAGCGAACCGTTCCCCGTAGCTCGAGCGCGTCCGGTGATTCCGGCCCCGCACGCTCGATGATGCTGTCGGCCAGCGGGAGCATCGCTTCGAGTTCGGGGCCGGAGTAGGAGCCCGGGATCTCGCTCGAGAATCGGGAACGGTCCACCCCGTTCCATGCCCGTGCGAGCATCGGCTGCAGCCAGGAGGGGTCCAGTTCGGCGGCCCTCAGAAGGAGGGAGTCGGCCCGGGCGAGGTTTCGGGCTCCCGCTGCGGCATCCTCGAGCCAGATGGCGTGCGTGCGGTCGGCGATTTCTCCGGCCCTCTGGAAGTAGGACCACGCCTCCACGCTCTCCGTTTCGTGGGCCCGGGCCCGGCTTCTGACCTCGATTCCCAGGGTCCGCCGGATCGAGGTCGAGATCTGTTCGATCAATTCGTCCTGGAGGGCGAAGAGATCCGACATGGGGCGCTCCACCATGTGACTCGCCAGGTGCATCCCGGTGTTGGCATCGATGAGCTGGCCGGTCACCCGGACCAGGTCCCCCGACCGGGTGACGCTTCCCTCGACGAAGGTCCCGACCCCGAGTGCCCGCCGGAGGCTGTCCGGGCTGGTGGTGCCGGCGCGAAAGGGCTTGACCCCATGCCGTGAGACCACGCTGAGGGCGGGGGAGTTCGCCAGATCATGGATCAGGTCTTCGGTGAGCCCTTCCGCCAGGTACGAGAGCTCGCCTCCCGGGCTGTGGTCATCGAAGTAGAGGACGGCCAGGCGGGTGGGATTGGGGTCTGCGGGCGAGAAGGTGGTGGTGGCCGCGGTGTCGGCGGGCCCGGGCTTGCTGAGCATCCATGCGGCGACCCCCACTCCGATGGTCACCAGCACCCCGACCGAGAGCATTCCCGACAGGGCGAGGGGAGAGAGAACCGGCCCCCCGGTGGTACGTCGGATCCCGTCCGGAGTGATGTCGTACAGCCAGGTCAGGACCAGCGCGACGGGGAATCCGATCACCCCGATGAGGATCAGGAAGCGGTACGCCCAGTCTGGAAGCATGCCTGCGGGAAGCAGCAGGTTCGCACTCTGGACCAGAACGAAGAAGGAGGCCAGGTAGACCGTACCGACGCGGTACACCCGGCGACGTCGAATCTCGCCCAGGAGTTCAGTGAGCCGCTTCCTTGCGTGGCGCATGGCGGGACCGGGCTCCGTGTACGCAGGGGATGGGCTTCTCCGGGTAGAGGAGACTGACCCACCATTATTGTATGGTGCTGTCCGCTGGAACGCCATGGGGGGTGGGCCCTTGAGCGGCTCAACGACTTCCACCGGTCAGGGCATCGGCAACGAGGGTGGCGGGTTCCTCCTGGAGGAGGCGCTCCAGGAATCCACGGACCAGGACGGGGTCGTCTTCCCCATGGAGACGTACCTGGTGGTGGACGATTGAACTCGCTCGCTTCGGTGGTTATCCGAAGATCTCGAAGTTGCCAAGCAACCACCAGAGGACGATGAACACGAGGACGGTGCTCAGGCAGCCCCCTCCAAGCTTCTTCGCGCCATAGCCGGCGGCGGCCCCTCGGAGGATCTTGCTCATGTGGAGCTCCCGGTTCTGCAGGTCAGGGTTCCCCAGGGCCGGTGTGCCTGCATGGACTCGCACCCGTCGGTCATCGTTGCGCGAACTGGAAGCTACGGGGATCCAGGCTGGAGTCGTATCGCCTTTTCGGGGTAGGTCGGGTGGACCAGGGAAGGAGGTCCGGTCCCCCGAAGGGAGGATAACCTACCGGCGGGCCATACCCCGGATGAGCGATGGTGCGGATCTCGCCAGCGACCTCGAGGCGATGGAAGAGGTCGCCGAGGTCATGGCGAAGCGCACCGAGCTCGGGCAGCGGTTCGACCTCGTGGCCATGGTCGGGGAGTTCCGGAAGGCGCTCCTGGAGGAGCTGGACTACCGCCAGGAGGCCCGGAACCTGGAGCGACTCGGAGAGAACCTGAACAAGTCACTCGACCTCCTGGCCGGCAACCGCATCCGGTTCAAGGTGGACGCCTTCGACGAGGTCTACATGATGGAGGGACTCCAGAAGATCGCCAACCGGATCACCCTGGGGCTCGTCATGGCCGCACTCATCGTGGGTGCCGCCCTCTTGATGCAGGTGGAGACGAGCTTTACACTGCTCGGCTACCCCGGCCTGGCCATGATCCTCTTCAGCGCAGCCGTGGCAGGGGTTTCGCCCTGGCCGTGAGCATCGTACGCTCTGACGAGACGTCGGTCCGGAGCCATGGTCAGGGGAGTCCGTAGCGCCGCTGATCGAGGGTGACCACTCAAACCGAGAACCTGCACGCATGGACCGAGACCGACTCCGAGCAGGATGACCGCCCCCCGCCCGATGGGACCCGACACGCGCCTCGACCCGGACTTTGCCGCCGATGTCCTGGGGGACCTCTACCGCTATCAGCGCAAGCGCCTCTGGCTGGCCTGGCTCCTCTGGGGCACCCTCGGCCTCCTGGGAGCGCACCGCTTCTACCTGGATCGTCCCGGGACGGGGCTGCTCATGCTCTTCACCGGAGGGGGAGGGATGGTCTGGTGGGTCGTGGATGCCTTCCTCCTGCCCTCCATGGTTCGGGAACAGGTCCGGGAGCAGGCTCGACGGGAAGCGGAGGGGCTCCCCCCGGCCGAACTGGGCTTCATGCCCGCTCTCGACCCCGAGGTGCTGAGCCGGCCCCCGGAGTGGGTTTCCGAGTGGGTCGAGGCGGATGTCGTCCGCCGGAGGCTTCGGCTCTTTGGAGACGTCGCGGTCCTGGGGTTCAGCGGCATTGCGGTTGCGGTACTGGCGAAGGAGGGAGGGGTCTGGGAGGCGGTCTTCGCGGTCCTCCTCCTTGCGGCGTTCGCCTCGTCGGGAGACGCGCTGGGCCGCCGGGCGGGCACGCCGGTGCTGGGCACCCTGCTGCGGTGGAGCCACCGGCTCCGGCTCTTCTACCACTTCAATCGGCCGGGGTCACCCCCGGCGCTCCTCCTCCGGTCCTTCACCGCCACCCTCACCGCACCCTTCCAGCCCAGGGCCCGGACCGAGGTTCGGCTCTACCTCCAGCTCGGCGCCTTCTTCACGATGCTCTTCATACTCATCGACTTCGGAGGGGTGCTCCTCTCGCTGGCCACCGGTGGAGGGATGCCCGCCATGGTGGAGCTCATGGAGACCTGGTTCAGCGGCGCGGTGATGAACTTCGTGGTGATCTATGCCTTCGCCGCGCCCATCGGGGCGGTGATCACCTTCCATCTCCTGGTCTCCCGGACCCACAGGATCCCGCGCATCCTGAGCGGGCTCACCGCCGGGGTCCTGTTGACGGCGCTCATCGTGGTCTGAACCGGCGTTCCAGCCCCGGCGGAGACTCGTCGAACGGCGGGGGCGGGGTCCGTGTGATCCGGAAGCTCTGGTCGATGAGGTACCGGCCATTGATGGTATTCAATGCCGTCACTCCCATCGGATCAAACCGTGACCCTGGTCCCTGCCTCCCATCACCTCCCCAAGAACGTCCCGGAGCCGCTCGAGTTGCCATGGCTTTCCCACGAAGGCATCGGGCTGCTCCGGGTGACTCTCCGAGGTGGCGGTCGCCTCGTCGTATCCACTGGTGAGGATCACCGGGATCTCCGGATCGATCCGGCGGAGTGCCGTGAGCGTCTCCCATCCCCCCAACCGGGGCATCGTCACATCACACAGAACGACCCGGATTCGATCCTGGTGGGCCTCGAATACCTCGAGGGCTTCGATTCCGTCGGCAGCCTCCAGGACCTGGAAGCCCATCTGGCCCAGAATCCTCACGGCGAGCTTCCTGACCATCGCGTTGTCTTCCACCACGAGTACCGTGGTGGCCTCGGAGGCGCGTTCC
>SLSF01000008.1 GCA_007130605.1 Gemmatimonadota bacterium
AGGTACTCCAGCGCCTCACTCCCGTCCCGGGCCACATGGACCTCGTTGGCGAGCTTGCTCTTCTGGAAGGCCCGGAGGGTGAGGATCTCGTCGTCGGGATTGTCCTCCACCAGGAGGACGACATTGCGTTGGTGGATTCCACCGGAAGTCATCGTTCCTCCCCTTCGTGAAGGGTGAATTCGAAGGTGGCGCCTTCGTCCGGCAGACCGGTCGCCCGGATCTCGCCACCATGCATTTCGACAATCCGTCGGACAGTGGCCAGTCCGATCCCATTCCCCTCGAAGTCCCGCTTCGGGTGGAGCCGCTGGAAGGGCAGGAAGAGCTTGTCGGCATACTGGGGATCGAAACCCACCCCATTGTCGCGGACCCGGATCACCCCCGACTCCCGGTCCGACCACCCGACTTCGATGCGGGCCGGGTCCCGATCCCGGGTGAACTTGAGGGCATTCCCGATCAGGTTGTCCAGGAGGATCTCCATGAGGCCCTCGTCGGCTTCCACCCGGAGGTCGGGGGCGATCACGGCCTCGAGGGGGCGCTCCGGCTCCGAGCGAAGGGAGCGTTCCAGGAGGGCTTCGGCCATCTCCCCCAGCTCCACGGGGGTTCGGCGTACGGCCTCTCGCCCCACGCGCGAGAGCTTCAGGAGGTCGTCCATGAGGGAGCCCAGGCGCTGCGAGGCGGTGCGGATCCGCTCCAGGTAGTCGCGCCCGGTCTCGTCGAGGCGCTCCCCGTAGTCCTCCAGGACCGCCTGGCTGAAGCCGTCGAGGGCCCGGAGAGGACCCCGCAGGTCGTGGGAGACCGAGTAGGTGAAGGCCTCCATCTCGGCCACCGCCGCCGAGAGACTCCGGTTGGTGTCGGCGAGTTCCGCGGTCCGCTCCCGGACCTTCTCTTCGAGTTCTTTCTTGAGTTCCCGCAGCCGCTCCTCCGCCTCGACGCGATCGGTCACATCGGTGATCATGGCCAGGGTCCCACGGAGCCGGCCTGTGGAATCGAGGAAGGGGCTCGAGCTCAACAGGGCGACCCGTCGCTCCCCCGTCTGCGTGCGGAGTTCCAGGCTGTGCACCTCGTGGGTCGCCTCGGTCATCCGCCTCGCCTGCGCCAGGAGGGCCTCGGCACGAAGGGCATCGAAGACGAAGTCCTCGAGGGAACGTCCCACCAGGGCCTCCCGGGGCCACTCCAGGATCTCGGCGATCCGAGGGTTGGCAAAGGCGATCCGCCCGTCGGGATCGATGATCCAGACGCCCTCGTAGGCGGTCTCCACCACCTGGCGAAACATCTCTTCGGTGTCGAGCATGCGTGCAGGTGTCATGAAGGGACCGGACCGGGTCTGGAGGGGAAACCCGAGTCCTCGTGGAACGAGTGGTCTCGGGGACCTGCGCCACGGTGACATTGCCCTGGACCGCACGCCGGGTGATCGTTCACTCCGGGACTCACCCTGCCGACCCGACTTCGAGGGACCGAGTTGGCGCTGCAACCGGGACCCACCGAGCCGTGAGCAATGTGCGTCGCTCCCTGAACGTAAGCCCGACCCTCGCCATGTGACAAGATTACCCAGCCACCCCTGCACCGTCATGCAGCAACCCCAACGAAAGCCGCGCGACCGCAGCCGCCTCGCGCCGTCGATCCAGCGGGCCCACCGCCGGGTCCGCCACGCCCTCATCGCCTCGGGGGTGCACGCTGCCCTCCTCCTGGGAACCGGGCTCGTCGTGCTGGCGGGCGATCCCCCCGCATGGGCCCCGGGCATCGTGGCCCTGGCGGGCGCCATCGTCGTTCCCCTCCTGGGGAGGGCGGCGTACTACGGGAACTCCTTCGCGGGTCTCCTCCTTCTGCTCACGGTCATCGTCCCGCTGGCCACCCCCTTCATCTTCGGCTGGAGCGCCCTCGTTCCCATCGCCGGTCTCCTCTTCGCGCCCTTCTACCACCTGGGCGCCAAGGGGGCCATCGGACTCCGGGGGCGACGGCGATCAAAGCGGAGCTGACCCGGATCCCGCCCGTGAGCGGCTCGGGACCGCAGGGGAATCGGCCGGGGCTCCCGGTGCCATCGGCACCCATCGCCCGCGTGGAGCGCCCCCGCTTTCCCCTCCGGCCGGACCATGCCAAGTTGTGACCCATGGCTGCGCGACCCCCGACCGGGTGCGCGGCCCCACCCCCCAATCGACTCCAACCCCTCGAGCCCCATCTCCATGAAAGAGCTCTTCCAGACCCTTGGACTCCACGATCACAATCCCGGCACCTCCACCGGCACCGACTTCCTCCAGGACGATGGCGCCGAAGTCCTGACGAGTCGAACCCCCATCGACCGTTCCGTCCTTGGCCAGGTCCGGGTGACCACCCGCGCCGAGTACGACCAGGTGGTGGAGCGCTCCGTCGAGGCCTTCCGGGAGTGGCGGATGATGCCCGCACCGGAGCGGGGTGAGATCGTGCGCCAGATCGGGCTCGAACTCCGGGAGTACAAGGAGCCCCTGGGCCGCCTCGTCTCCACCGAGATGGGGAAGATCTACCAGGAGGGGCTGGGCGAGGTCCAGGAGATGATCGACATCTGCGACTTCGCCGTGGGCCAGTCGCGGATGCTCTATGGAAAGACCATGCACTCGGAGAGGCCGAAGCACCGGATGTACGAGCAGTGGCATCCGCTGGGGCCGGTGGGGGTCATCTCCGCCTTCAACTTCCCGGTGGCAGTCTATGCCTGGAACGCCATGATCGCCGCCATCTGCGGCGACACGGTGATCTGGAAGGGCTCCGAGAAGACCCCCCTCTGCGGCATCGCCGTGCAGCGGATCGTGGGCCGGGTCCTGGAGCGGAACGGGGTCCCCGAGGGTGTCTTCTCGCTGGTGACCGGAGGGCGCGACGTGGGCCAGTGGATGACCGAGGACGACCGCCTCCCCCTCATCTCGGCCACCGGCTCCATCCCCATGGGACGGGCGGTGGGCCAGGCCGTCGCCGCCCGCCTGGGCAGGACGATCCTGGAGCTGGGTGGGAACAACGCCATCATCATCACCCCCGAGGCCGACCTGGAAATGGCCATCCGGGCCGTCGTCTTCGGCGCGGTGGGCACGGCGGGCCAGCGGTGCACCTCGACCCGACGCCTCATCGTGCACGACGACATCTTCGACGAGCTCCGCGACCGGCTGGTGCGGGCGTACGAGGGAATCAGGATCGGGAGTCCCCTCGACGAAGGGACCCTGGTGGGCCCTCTCATCGACGACGACGCGGTGGAGGCGATGCAGGCCGCACTCCGCACGGTGGTCGAGGCCGGTGGCACGGTCGTGTACGGTGGAGAGCCGGTGGAGGACCTCCCCGGCCCCTACGTCCGTCCGGCGCTGGTGGAGGCCGAGAACCACTACGAGATCGTCCAGGACGAGACCTTCGCGCCCATCCTCTACCTCATCCGCTACCGCGACCTGGACGAAGCCATCGCCCTCCACAACGGGGTCCGCCAGGGACTCAGCTCCTCCATCTTCTCGCTCAACATGCGCGAGACCGAGACCTTCCTGAGCCACCGGGGGTCCGACTGCGGCATCGCCAATGTGAACATCGGCACCAGTGGCGCCGAGATCGGCGGGGCCTTCGGAGGTGAGAAGGAGACCGGTGGAGGCCGCGAATCGGGATCCGACGCGTGGAAGGCGTACATGCGCCGACAGACCAACACCCTCAACTGGAGCGATGCCCTTCCCCTGGCACAGGGCATCGAATTCGACGTCTGAGCCCGTGATCATCGACTGCCACACCCACCTGAACGAGTACGACGAGACCCGGCCCACCACCCTGGAGTCGCGGATCTCGAAGCTCATGGAGTCGATGGACGAGGCGGGCATCGACCATGCAGTGGTGCTCAGCTCGTACACTGCCAACGACCTCCGGCCCCACATCGATGAACTGGTCCAGGCGGTGGGGGACCACCCCCGGATCTCGCTGGTAGAGGGGCTCCGCTGGCGGTACGATGACGAGCGCACCGACCTCTTCCGGATGGAGGAACGGATCCGCGACGGGGTGGTGAAGGGGATCAAGCTCTACCCCGGCTACGACCAGTTCGCCATCAACGACCCCTCGCTGGAGTCGGTCTTCCGGATCGCCGGAAAGCACGACGTGCCGGTGATGATCCATACCGGCGACACCTACTCGAAGCATGCGAAGGTGCGGCACGCCCACCCCCTCCTGGTGGATGACGTCGCCGTCGACTTTCCCGATGTGCGCTTCGTCATGTGCCACCTGGGGAACCCCTGGTTCCAGGACTGCGCCCAGGTCCTCTACAAGAATGACAATGTATACGCCGACATCTCGGGACTCACCCTCGGGGACTTCGAGTACGAGTTCGAGCGGTACGTGATGCAGCGGGTGAAGGACATGCTCATCTACATGGGTGAGCCGGGCCGGCAGCTCCTCTTCGGCACCGACTGGCCCCTGGCGGGGATGCGGAGCTACGTCCGCTTCCTGGCCGGCATCGAGGTGTCGGAGGAGGACCGGGATCACATCGCCTGGGGCACGGCGAAGGAGCTCTTCCGCATCGAGCTGCCCGACGCCGAAGCCCCAGCCGGGGAGGCCCCGTGACCCATCCCGGTCCCTTCGAGGACTCCCACCGGGTGATCCGGCCGGATCCCGTGAATGCCGAAGTGCGGCCGGAGGCGCTCTGGCTCGAGCAGACCCCGGCCGAGCGCTTCTACATCCGGAGCAACTTTCCCTTTCCCCCCGGGACGGGAGAGGACCAACCCCTTCGCCTGGGCGGTGCGGTGCGCCAGGCGCGGGAATGGACGGTGGGGGCGCTCCTGGAACGGGTCCAGCGGAGCCTGGTAGTGACCACCGAGTGCGCCAGCAACGGACGGACCGGCTTTGCGCCCACTCCCGAGGGGGAACCGTGGCGCTGGAGTGCGGTGAGTACCGCCGAGTGGACCGGGGTCCCCCTGGTGGAGCTCCTGGAGGAGGCCGACGTCGACCCCGAGGCGGTGGCGATCCTCTTCACCGGGCGGGACCGTGGAGCAGCCGGGGACGCGTCCGGGCCCATCCACTTCCAGCGCTCCCTCCCCCTGGAGAAGGCCCGGGACCCCGATACCCTGGTGGCCCTGGCCATGAATGGGGCACCGATCCCCCTGGAGCACGGCGCTCCCCTGCGACTCATCGTGCCTGGCTGGTACGGGATGGCGAGTGTGAAGTGGCTCGAGTCCATCGAGGCCATCACCCAACCTTTCCGGGGGCACTTCCAGCACGCCCGCTACCGGTACGAGTACACCGACGGGAGCTCCGCGCCGGTCACCGTCATGCGCCCGCGCGCCATCATCACCGACCCGGTGAACAACGCCCGGCTTCCCGCCGGAACGGTCCGGATCCGGGGGTGGGCATGGTCCGGACAGGGGCCCATCGACGCGGTGGAAGTCGCCGTCGGCGGTGGCGATGACGTGTGGCAGCCGGCACGGGTCGAGGTCCCCTCTTCACGCCACGCATGGCATCGCTGGACCTTCGACTGGATCCCGTCGGGACCGGGCCTCCACATCCTCCGGTGCCGGGCCACCGACGCCTCGGGCGACCGCCAACCCGACCATGCCCGCTGGAACCGGCATGGCTACGGGAACAACGCCATTCATCCCACCTACGTGGAGATCTCGGCGGGGTAGATGGACTTCTTGGCGGCGAGGAGGGTGTTCTTCATGAGCATGGCCACCGTCATGGGCCCCACCCCCCCGGGTACCGGGGTGATCCAGCTCGCCTTCTCCCGGACACTCTCGAAGTCGCAGTCGCCGGTGATCCGGTAGCCCCGCTCCCGGGTCTCGTCGGCGACCCGGTTGATCCCCACATCGATGACGACCACCCCCTCCTTCACCATCTCGGCCTTGATGAGGTTGGGCTGACCCGCCGCCACCACGAGAATGTCGGCGTCAATGGTATGCCGGGTGAGGTCCTTGGTGAACTTGTGGCAGATGGTTGTCGTCGCCTTCCCGGTGGAGTTCTCGCGAGAGAGCATGATGGCCATGGGCGAGCCCACGATATTGCTGGCGCCCACCACGACGGCGTGCCGGCTCTTCACCGGAATGCTGTAGTGGCGGAAGAGCTCGAAGATGCCGGCGGGGGTGCACGACCGGAAGGTGGGCTGGTCGAGGGCCAGGCGCCCCACATTCATGGGGTGGAAGCCATCCACATCCTTCCGGTAGTCGATGCTCTCGATGACATGGTGAGAGGAGAGATGGCTCGGCAGGGGAAGCTGCACGAGAATCCCATCCACCCCATCGTCGGCGTTGAGCCGCCGGATGGCGCGGACCAGCTCGTCGGCCGAGATGGTGTCGGGCAGTCGCAGGGTCTCCGAGCCGATGCCCACCTCGGCGCATGCGCGTGTCTTGGCCCCGATGTAGCTGGTGGACCCCGGGTCACTTCCCACCTGCACCACCTTGAGGAAGGGGGGACGATGACCGTCCTCGACCCATGCCTCCACATCTTCCCGGACCTCGGCACGGATCAACTCCGCCACCCTCTGCCCATCGATCAATTTCGCGCTCACCACGCCTCCTCACACCAGTTGGATCCGGACCGAAGATCGGTTGGACAGGGCCGCAAGACCCCGTCCCAGTGGTCCCTGCCCTTCTTCAACATCCTTCTAAGTTTGGGGAGAACCTTCCGAAAGGAAAAGGCGCCGACTGGACGTGACAGGGGGGGAGACGATAGCTTTCTTCGGATTCTACACGAATCGGTGAGGATCCCCTGCAACGCACAGACTGAGGAGTCGCCATGGCCCGGAGCCGGTCGGAAACGGAGAAGAAAGAGGTGAAGCGCCGGTGGAGGATCCCGCCTCCGGTGCTCCGCGGGCCCGAGGCCCCCGGCCCGGAAGGGCTCACCGTCCTGGACGAATTCGAGAATGAGCTCGGTGTCCTCCTCTGGAAGCAGCTCCGCTCCGTCCTCCTCTGGGCCGATGTCCCCGGGGCCGAACGGGGGGACCTCTTCAACGAGCAGATCGGGTCGACCCGACAGGCCGACATCCTCGCCATCGTTCCCGACGAGATCCCCGAGCTCCGGGAGCCCATGGAGGACCTCCTCGCCCTCCTGAA
The DNA here is from genome assembly GCA_007130605.1 of Gemmatimonadota bacterium. Classification (GTDB taxonomy): domain Bacteria; phylum Gemmatimonadota; class Gemmatimonadetes; order Longimicrobiales; family Gaopeijiaceae; genus SLBA01. The sequence continues at coordinate 7,026 of SLSF01000008.1, forward strand.
CGACCCCGTCCATGTGGAGCCCGAACGGATCGGACTCGCATGCAACCGGATCGCCACCTGGGCCGAGGGTGAAGGCGCACCGCGCACGGCGCTGGAGTTCCTCCAGGCCGCCTCCCTCGCCTGCCCCGCCAACCCCCGCTTTGCCCTCTCAGTCATGCGGGCGGCACGGGACCTGGCGCAGTATCCCCGCGCCGAGGCGTGGTTTCACCGGGCCGTGGGACTCGCCCGCCAGTGCCGGGACTGGGACTCCTACATCCGGGCCTACCTGGCCCATGGCACAATGATGCTCCGGAAGGGCGCCCTGCCCGCCGCCCGTCGCTCCTTCCTGAAGGGCTACCGGCGGGCCACCCGCCAGGGACTGAAGGAAGTCCGGGCCATGGCGGTCCACGACCTCTTCGTGGTGGAGTACCACCTGGGGAACCAGGAGGATGGGGACAAGTACGCCGCCAAGGCCATTGCCCTCTACGGACCGGACCACGAGCGCTTCGTGCGGCTCTCCCACGACATCGCCTTCGTCTGGCTCATGGAAGGCGCCTACGAGAACGCCATGGAGATCCTCCTCCATCTCCTCCCCAAGCTTCCCGACAAGGCCCAGGCGACGGTGAATGGCACCCTCGCCCGCGCTGCCGCGGGAGCCGGACGAGCAGACATCTTCGAGGAGGCCCGAGCCCGCCTTCGCGCCTTCCCCCAGGACGTGGGGCTGGCCGAGGCCTGGGTTGAAGTGGCCCGGGGCGCCCTCATCCTGGGCCGCCACGACGAGGCCCGGGAGGCTGCCGTGAAAGCCGAGGCCCTCGCCCGTCGCCGGATGGAGGGCCAGATCCGCTTCATGGCCGAGTCGGTCCTCGAAGCCATCTCCGCAGAGGAGCGCGCCTCCGAGCACCTGCAGGAGACCCCGAAGGCCCCCAGCTCCAGGTCGCGCGATGAACTCACCCGGAAGATCGTGACCGGGCTGGAGGAGGGCCGCACCCCGGTGACTTCCCCCGCCGGCTGGTAGGTCACCGGTGGCAGCGGCGACCTTGTCCAGCCGGTTGGGGCCGGGATGCGGATACGCTCCCCCGACGTTGCCTCAGCTTCCGGAACCGAGGAATCCGCCCAGGCCGCACTTGATCTCGCCGTCCTCCTCGACACAGTCCTCCTCGTCCCCCTCGTCCCCCTCGTCGAGACCGAAGGCGGCCACCGCCGGGATGGCGTCGTCGGCAGGAATCTCGGTGGGCGATGAGAAGCCGCATGCGGGAAGGAAGAAGGCGAGAGCAGCGAAGAGCGCAATGAGACGGAAGGAACGCATGATGGACTCCCTGATCCAGGATGATGTCGGAGATCTGCCTCAGTGCAGGACCGACACCTTGAAGCTCAGGGGATCCACCGACGGGAACGCACACCGATTCAATCAGAACCGATACCGATTCCATCTTAAGAAGGACACCGAGGCATGAAGCTCCAGCCCCGTCCCCTTCTCCTCCTCCATGATGACCGGCTCCTCCTGGAGCGGGTTCGTCGGGCTGCGCGCGACCGCTTCCGGCTGATCCGGGTCGACAACTGGGAGGAACTCCGGCAGGGGATCGCCGAGGCTCCCCCGGCAGCCATCGCCCTGGTGGACCCGTACCGGGGCCAGCGAAATGGCTCCGGCCCGTCGCCCTACCTCCAGCAACTCCTCCAGTCGTATCCCTCGGCCACCATCGTGGTGGCGCTGAACTCCGACCTGGCGCAGCACCGGGACCTCTGGCTCCTGGGGGAGTGGGGTATTGCCGAGGTGCTCCAGATCTACGAGGACTCGAGCCAGTCAGCCCTCCGTCGGCGGCTCTTCAGCGCCCGGGCCCAGCCTCTCCGGCGACTCCTCTCCCACGACGACACCATCCAGCTCACCGGGCGGGCGCGGAGCATCCTCGACGCGGCCATCGCCACCGTCATGGTGGGAGGGTACCCGAAGGACCTCGCCCGCTCCCTGGGCTTCTCGCCGGCGACCCTCCTCCGGTGGTGCGAGCGCTCGCAGATCCCGAAGCCTCGCCGACTCCTCCTCTGGATGCGGGTCCTCTTCGCTTCGGCGCTCCTGGACGACCCGGGGCACACCGTCTTCAGTGTGGGGCTGGCATGCGGCTACTCGGGCGACCAGGCGCTCCGGAGGGCCATCAAGTCGGTGGTGCCCTACTCTCCCACCGAGCTGAGGCGGATGGGTGCCTTCGAGACGGTCTCGAAGGCCTTCTTCGCGGAGATCCACGAGCTTCGCGACCTGACCCAGGAAAAGGTCTGATGCCATGATGACCCGGCCGAATGGTTCCGAACGGAGCTCCCCACCGGACCCGGAGTCCCTCGCGGCGGTGGGACGGATCACCGCGGAACTCCTCCACGATCTGGGCGGCACCCTTCAGACCCTTTCGGGGCGGGTGGCGCTGGCGAGGGACGAGGCGGCCCGGGGCCGCATTCCCTCCGACGAGTTGAACCGGATCCAGGGGGATGTGGACGACCTGCGACGGATGGTCTCCGAGATCCTCGACGAGTTGCGAGGAGGCGACCATCCGCCCGAAACCACCTTCCGGCTCCGGGAGTCGGTGGAGGAGACCGTGGACCGCTGGATCCGCACCGCCCCCTCGGTGACCACGACCCTCCGATCGTCGCTGGGCGACTCGCTGGAGGTCCGGGGGCCCCGGAGCTTCTTCACACGTGCGCTATGGAATCTTCTCCGGAACGCAGGGCGGCACGCCAAGGGCCGAATCCAGCTCTCCCTCCGCCCCGTGGCCTCGGGGAACCATGCGGAGTTCTTCGTGGAGGATGATGGGGCGGGGCTCTCCAGGGAGGCCCAATCCTCTCTCTTCACCCCCTTCGCCACCCATTCGACCCATGGGCTGGGCCTGGGGCTCTCCTTCAGCCGCTGGGCCCTGGAGCGCCTCGGGGGGACACTGGAGTACACGGGTCCCTCCTCGACTCTGGGGGGTGCCACCTTCCGGATGACCGTCCCCCTTTCCGGTGAGGGATCGGAGCCGGTGCTCCGGCGACGCTGGGCCTCCACCCGGGGGGATTCGGGGGCCGCGGGGCCCCTCGCCGACACACGGCTCACCCTGGTGGACGACGACGAGACCCTCCTTTCGGTTCTCGCACGGGTGCTCCGAAGGGCGGGAGCCCAGGTGACCGAGCTCCATGTGATGGATGGCCGCTCGGTGGAGAGCGTGCTGGACGGGATCCGGGATCACTCCGCGGCCGACTGCATCCTCCTGGACCTCAACCTGGGATCGATCTCGGGACTCGAGGTGCTGAAACGACTCCGGGAGTCGATGCCGGAAGAGCACCGGCGCGTCCTCCTCCTCACCGGGGGCAATCCACCGGAGCCCCCCCCCGACCGTCCCCTCTGCAGCAAGGTGGCGGAGTGGGACGAACTCTTCGAGATGATTCTTGGGGTGGCGGGAGAGTCGCACGCGGAGTGAGGAGCCCACCCGGACGGGGGTGCGGGTGGACGGCCCCTCAGGCCGTCCCGGGCCGCAGCGCACTCCCGGTCAGCGAACCGACCCCGGGAAGCGGGTGTTCACCACATTGGCGAACGACGACCCCCACCGGTAGCTGAGCCCCACCGAGGTCCGGTAGCGGTAGGACGAGGGAAGGGCCTGCCGGCCCAGGAGGATGTCCTCGTCGGAGATGTCGCCGGCGGGCGTGTGGATGTTGTCGTTCACCACCGACGCCGACCCGGACAGACTCAGTTCGAGCCCCCGGACGATCCGGTAGCTCAGATCTCCCCGGACTCCCAGGCTGTAGAAGTCCGCGTCGTGGAGGAACTGGGAGGCATCGACCCCGAAGCCGGCGTTCCCCCACTCCTCGCGGGCCCGGTACTGGACCCCGAGCCGATGCTGCGGGAGGGTCTCGCGGGTGGCCCCGAACATCGTCTCCTCGAAGTAGTCCGAACGCTGGAAGCCCACCGAGTAGTGGGCGATCATCTGCCGGCGGGTCGCTTCGGCGTAGGGGTAGTAGTTGTACTCGATGGCCGGATTCACCCGGAGGCGGGAGCGCTGGTTCAGCGCCACCGAGTTCCGGAAATCGGTATCGGCCCCCACCGAGAGATGGTTCCCGAGGCTCCTGACCACCAGGGCGGAGAGCCGCCAGTCGTCGCGGTCGTCCCGGACCTCACGTCCATCGGAGAGCTCCCGGCGCTCCCGTCGGAAGTCGGTACGGGCATGCAGATTGATCTTCCACTCCTCGGTCACCCGGTCGGCGTCGATCCGGGGATCGATGCGAGAGGAGGTTCGGGTCTCGCGGAAATCCATGTCGCCGGAGAGAGAGACCCGGAAGGTCCAGTAGTTCCAAGGGTCGTAGAGCTCCGATCCGGTATCGGCCTCCGAGGCGTCCAGGTCCCCGCCGGCCTCGTCGACGGCCGTGCCGTCGAAGCGGACATCGATCTCGGACCCCATCCCGCTGTAAAGGGCGTAGCGGAAGAGTCCGAGCCGCATGGTGCGCGCCAGCCCATCCATCACCTCGGCCTGGACATCCTGGGCATCTTCATGAAAGGTGAGCTGTTCGTTGAGTCCCTCGTACGGCCCCTGTCCCACGAAGTCGAGGGTGTACTGCCGGGCGCCCCCGCTCATGCCCTGGCTGGTGAAGATGAGGTGGATGTCGGAGTCGGCCCGATCCCGGACCCAGCGCACGAACTCCACCTCGGTCATGAACTGGTTCTGGTTGCAGTTTCGGCGCGACTGGCAGTCCAGGAAGACCGCGGGAGGGGAGGAGGAAAGCTCACCCAGGTCACCGCCCGGCTCCTGTGCCTGGACGGGCTGGGGCGAGGTGCTCGCCAGGATGAGGAGAACGGCAAGGGCCACGGCCGAAGCCGACACCCCCGGCAACACACTCTCAAACCACCCGGATCCCAGTGGAACCCCACCCCATCTCACCTGCATCCCGACAACTCCCTTCATTCCCATCGAAAAAGACCACCAGCACCACCTTTAGTCGACACGTCAAGCGATCCAAGGTTCCGTCCGGCCTCCCCGGGGTGTACGTTTGGGATGCCGCTCCCGTCGCCCCAGAGTCCAGGATGCCTTCCCATGGCCGAGAATCCCCTCCCCGCCGAACTTCCCCGGCTCCTCACCCGCACCCTCCTCTCCATCGAGGGACTCAGACGGAGCGCCGAGCCCACCGACGACGACTGGAAGGAGGCCACCGAGGCCCTGGACACCTTCCACGAGCGCCAGGAGAACCTCGTCCACCGCTCCATCGCCGAGCCGGTGAGGGAGGCGGTGAACGGGGCCCGCCAGGCACTGGAGAACCGTCAGATCGAGGACGCCCGCGAGTCGCTCCTGGAGGTGGGCCGGCTCCTGGATCGCCATGTGAAGTCTCAGCGGGGCGGGCCGGAAGACGGCCCCTGACGGGGGAGCGGCCCCTCCCGGGGACCCGGAAATATTTTCCTGCTCCGTCGCCCATGCCCCATGCCCGGGGAGCACTGGCCACGCCCTCGCCCAGGGCTGGTTTTTCCTGCAATGGCGCCATTCCTGTCCCTTACCCCCCACACGTTCCGCCCCCTGGCACGCCTCGTGAACCTTCTGGTCTCCACGATCCCGCCCCGGCGCTCCGCACCGACGCCGGGTTCGGGACCGATCACCATGCCCTGAACGACCCTGGAGACGACATATGAGAACCAATGGACTGGCAGCACTCCTCGCCACCCTCTTCCTTCTCGCGCCGGCCGCGGCAGACCTGGAAGCGCAGCGGAGCATCGCCGGAGAAGGGCGGGTCGGTGTGACCTTCCCCACCGGTGACCTCTCCGACGCAGGGGCCGAGGCCGGACTCGGGATCGGAGCGGAACTCATGATGACCTTCCGTCCGAACCTCACCGCCTACATCGGCCTGCAGCGCCACGGCTTTTCATGCGACTCCGACTGTGACGTGGGCAACAGCCCCAGGAGCACCGGCTTCGGCGGAGGGCTGAAGTTCGTCTTCCCGAGCCCCCAGGACGCACTCTTCTGGGCCCGAGGGGGCCTCATCGCCCACGCCCTGAGTACCGATGACGTCTCGGGCGATCGCAATCTGGGGTTCGAACTCGGTACCGGGTTCGACATGCCCATCGCGCCCCGCCTCTACCTGACGCCCCACGTGGGGCTCATCTCCCATGATGCCGGAGGCGGATTCACTGCCCAGTACTTCACCTTCGGTCTCGGAGGTCATTACCACTTCTGATGCCCGGTCCGGAGCCGGCGCCATAACGAACGGCCCCCGTCCCCCGGAGGGATGGGGGCCGTCTGTGTGGGGGCTGTTGCCTTCACCGGCAATTCATCCCACCATCGTCAGAGCATCAACCCTCCATCCCACCACCCGAAGGGGTCCCCATGAAGACCGTGTCCACCACCCTCCTCCTGGTCCTGCTGGCCCTCCTCCCCGTCGGGTGCGGCGGCGACAGCGAGGACCAGGTCCGCGACGAACTGGCCGACCGGATGGTCGAGAGCAGCCAGGGGATGCTCTCCCAGTCGGAAGCCGAGTGCTCCGCCGATGTCCTCATCGATGTGCTGGGCGAGGAGCGGGCCCGGAACTACCTGGACGCCATGATGGGAGACATCGAGGCCGCAACCCGGATGGAGCGAATCTCCATGGAGGAACAGGAAGCCCTCATGGAGAGAATGAGTGCATGCGAAGACAGCTGATCCCCCACCGACCCAGCCGGTGCACCGTGGTCCCTCAACATCCTTCCAAGGACTGACCCCATGTTCATCATCGCCACCCATGGCCCCGACCAGCCCAACCACGCCGGACTCCCCTTCGTCGCCCTGAAGGGCGCCATCGAATCGGGGGAATTCCCCGGTGAGCCCCCCGAGGTCTTCCTCATGCAGGAGGCCACCTACCTGGCCCACAAGGGGACCGACCTCTCCGAGATCAAGCCGGTGGGCCTTCCTCCCGTCGGCGATGTGGTCGCCTTCCTCCGCGACCACGACCTGGCCATCGTCGTGTGCACCCCGTGCGCCAGGGCTCGGGGGATCGGCGAAGGCGACCTCATCGCGGGGGCCCGAATGGGAGGAGCCGGCGACATGGCCCGGATGGCCCGGAGCCACAGCGTCACCCTGACCTTCTGACCGGCCGGGCGTCTCCTTTCCTCCCCATCTCCCCCGCACCGTCAATGGACCGGGGTCCACCCCCGGGCCCCCTGTCGGCTCAGATCGAGTCGATGATCCGGTTCAGGGTGGAGCTCGGCCGCATTGCGGCCGCTGTCCGGACCGGATCCGGACGGTAGTACCCACCCAGCTCCTGGGCCGGGCCCTGTGCGGCGTTCAGCTCCTCCAGGATCTTCTCCTCGGCCTGGGCCAACTCCTCGTGGACCCCGCGGAAATGCTCGGCGAGCCGGGCATCGTCGTCCTGCTCGGCGAGGGCCTCAGCCCAGTAGAGGGTCAGGTAGAAGTGGCTCCCGCGGGTGTCCAGCTCCTTCACCTTCCGGGAGGGCGAGCGGGAATTCTCGAGGTAGCGGGTGGTGGCCCGGTCGAGGGCATCACCGAGCACCCGGGCGCCGGGATTGTCGAAGTTCTCACCCAGGTGCTGGAGCGAGACCGCCAGCGCCATGTACTCGCCCAGCGAGTCCCACCGCAGGTGCCCCTCCTTCACGAACTGCTGCACATGCTTCGGGGCGGAGCCACCGGCGCCGGTCTCGAAGAGCCCACCTCCATTCAGGAGAGGGACGATGGAGAGCATCCGCGCGCTGGTTCCGATCTCGAGGATGGGGAAGAGGTCAGTGAGATAGTCGCGGAGCACATTGCCGGTCACCGAGATGGTGTCCTCGCCCTGGCGGATCCGGTCGAGGGAGCGCTGCATGGCATCGGCGGGGGACAGGATCTCGAGTTCGAGCCCGTCGGTGTCGAGGGAGTCGAGCTCCACCTCCACCTTCCGGATGAGCTCGGCGTCGTGGGCCCGCTCGGCATCGAGCCAAAAGAGGGCAGGAGACCCGGTGGCACGGGCACGGCGCACGGCGAGCTTCACCCAGTCCCGGATGGCCGAATCGGTGGTCCGGCACGCCCGCCAGATGTCCCCTTCCTCCACCGCGTGCTCCAGGAGGGTCCGGCCGGCATCGTCCACCACCCGGATGGTGCCGGGGGCATGGACCTCGAAGGTCTTGTCGTGGGACCCGTACTCCTCGGCCTTCTGGGCCATGAGTCCCACATTGGGCACGGTGCCCATGGTCGTGGGATCGAACTTCCCCTTCGCCTGGCAGTCCCGCACCACCACGTCATAGATGGGCGCGTAGCTCGAGTCGGGGATCACCGCCTTGCAGTCCTGGAGCGCGCCCGCGGGATTCCACATCCGGCCTCCGTCCCGCACCATGGGGGGCATCGAGGCGTCGATGATGATGTCGCTGGGCACATGGAGGTTCGTGATCCCCCGGTCGGAGTCCACCATGGCGAGATCCGGTCCCCGCCTGTACGCCGCTTCCAGTTCGGTACGGATGGCGTCGCGCCGGGCCGAAGGGAGGTCGTCGATCCGCCGCTCCAGGTCGGCGATCCCGTCGTTGGGATCGAAGCCCACCTCGGCGAGTGTCTCCCCATGGTCCCTGAAGAGCTCCTCGAAGTAGACCCGGACCGCGTGCCCGAAGATGATGGGGTCGGAGACCTTCATCATGGTCGCCTTCAGGTGGAGGGAGAAGAGGACCCCTCGCTCCCGGGCGTCGTCGAGCTCCCGACGGAGGAAGCCCACCAGCGCCTTCCGGCTCAGGAAGGAGGCATCCACCACGTCGCCCTCCTCCAGGGGGAGCTCCGCCTTGAGCACCGTCATCGTGCCATCGAACGCCTCGTGCTCGATCCGGGCCACCGTGTCGGCCTCCACCGTCACCGACCGTTCATTGTTCCGGAAGTCGCCCTCCGACATGAAGCTCACATGGGCCCCGGAATCGTCGGGCCACGCCTTCATGGGGGGCGGGTTCTTCCGCACGTACGCCTTCACCGGCGCCGGCGCCCGGCGATCGGAGTTCCCCTGCCGGAGGACGGGATTCACCGCACTCCCCTTCACCCGGTCGTAGCGGGCCCGGACCTCGCGCTCCTCGTCGGAGCCGGGCTCGTCGGGGTACTCGGGGAGGTCGAAGCCCTGGGCCCTGAGCTCGGCAATGCACGTCTTGAGCTGGGGCACCGAGGCGCTGATGTTGGGCAGCTTGATCACATTGGCCTCGGGTCGCTCCACCATCTCACCCAGCGCCGCCAGGTCGTCGGGGATCTCCTCGTCGGAGTCGATGCGGTCCCGGAAGGCGGCCAGCACCCGCCCGGCCAGCGAGATGTCGCGGGTCTCCACCGGCACCCCGGTGGCACCGGCGAAGCGCCGAAGAACGGGAAGGAATGCGTGGGTCGCGAGGGCGGGGGCCTCGTCGGTCCAGGTGTACTGGATGGAAGGGGAGTCACTCATGTCGGCCGGTTCTCCAGGTGGGGTCGTCTGGGGGCGGCGCCCCCGGGCGGCGAATGTGCACCAAGACTCTACTAACGCGGACGCCAGAGGACCACCCCGGAGGGAACCTGGTGACCCCCTCACGTTTTAACCTTTCAGGGTCGGCGGCCCTCCCGAAGAGAGCGGGACCCCGCCGGGGCGGGCCATGCGCTCCCCCGACCGCCGACCGAGGGCCGGCCCCTCAGCCAGGAACCACACCATGAGGCGATCACCGCTCTACAGCTCGTCACGGCGCGCCGACGGCCCCGGTGCGTCCACCGGCGATCCCGACACCCCGGACACCACTCCGGAGTCCCCCACCGAGTCCGGCGACCCATCGCCCTCCCGCATCACCCGCTTCTTCCGCCGCCACGAACGCGCCTCCCTCCTGGTGGCGGGCGGGGCCCTCGCCCTCCTCCTGGTGGCCGCCATGGGGACCTTCCGACCCGCCCCCTTCGAGCTCACCCAGGACGACATCGACCGGGCGGTCCTCTACACCCTCGAGAACCAGCCCGCCGCCCCCTCGGTGGAATCGATGGCCTTCCGGGTCATCCAGCCCTCCATCGTCCGGGTGCAGCGGATCGGGGTGGAAATCGGCGACGACGGCGAGGAGATCGAGGAGGCCGGAACCGGCCTAGGCACCGGCGTCGTGGTGGAGGAGGACGGGACGATCCTCACCAACTACCACGTGGTGGCAGGGGAGGAGCGGGTGCGGGTCATCTTCTACGACGGCACCGAATCGGAGGCCGAGATCATCGGGGTCCAGCTCGATCAGGACCTGGCCATCATCCGGGCCTTCACCCTCCCCGACGACCTCATCCCCGCCACCATCCGCTCCACCCGCGACCTCCATGTGGGGGACCGGGTCATCGCTGTGGGCTTTCCCTTCGGCATCGGCCCCTCGCTCACCTCGGGCGTCGTCTCGGGGCTGGGGAGGGAGTTCCGTAGCCCCGAAGGGGAGCGACTCCTCGGCAACCTGATCCAGTTCGACGCCGCCGCGAACCCGGGCAACTCCGGAGGCCCCCTCGTCACCGAAGACGGCCACGTGGTGGGCATCGTCACCGCCATCCTCAACCCCAACAACCAGCGCGTCTTCGTGGGCATCGGTTTCGCCGTCCCCATCGAGACCGCCATGGAGGCGGTGGGCGCCTCCCCCTTCTGACCCGCCGGGTCCCGGCCACGACGCCCGAGGGCCCCCGAAC
>SLSF01000169.1 GCA_007130605.1 Gemmatimonadota bacterium
CCATCGCCCGGGCCTCGGCCGCCACGAACCAGTGCTATTTCGTCGACATCAATGGGACGGGGGCAGGGGGGATCGGCCGCTCCATCATCGTCGGACCCGATGGAGAGGTGCTGCACCAGGCCGGCTCAGGAGAGGAGCTGATCCCGGTGCCCCTAGAGCTGGACCGGGTCCGCCGCGCCCGCGAGGAAGGTCTCAAGGGGCTCGGACAGCCCCTCAAGAGCTTCCGCGATCGGAAGGTGCGGTTCGGGGTCTACAACCCCCTGTGGAGGGGCGGAAAGTCCGAAGACGAGACCATGTACCTGGACACCCTCGGCCCCCTCGAGAAGCCGAGGCGTCCGACACGGTCCCGCAAGCCGCGGGACAATCGGTCATCCGAATGATACGCGCGGTCCCGGCGCTATTCCGGGACGTTCTGAGGAGGGTACGTGCCATGAGCCGCCCCGACGACCCCGATACCCCGTCTCCGGAGCCCTGGAGGCATCCGGGCAGTGTCCACTACAATGTGACCCGCCTGCGACTGGATGGGTGGCACCGGCTCCGTGACCTGGCCCGCCGGCTGGCGCGGACCGAGGCGGAGAGCCAGGTCTCGGACGACGACCCCGGACGCTGGGAAGCGGAGGTGGCGCGCGACCTCGAGCTCCTCCGCCCCTACGAGGGCTACTGGGCATTCCCCGGAACCCGCGTTCTGGAGCGCCTCAAGGGCTTCTACGAGGCCGGCGCCTACGACGCCCTCGCCGCCCAGACCGCACGGGTGGTCCGCCTGATGGCCAATGACTCCTACCGTCGCATCGACCTGGCGTCGACGCGGTTGAGCGAGTATGCGGACCTGGTGAATGTGTCGAGGGTGGTGGACAGTGTTCAGGAGAGTGTGCGCGAGGGAAGCCGGCCCTACTTCGAGGTCCTCGTCGTCGACGACCTCACGCCGGACCAGGAAACCGAGCTTCGCCTTCAGCTCCGTGCGCTCAGAAGCCCCGAAGACGAATTCGTCTACGAAATCGTCGTGGCCCGTTCCTTTGAAGACGCACTCACCGCCGTTCGCCTGAACAGTGACATCCAGGCCGCGGTGATCCGGTACATCTTCCCCTTCCGGGCCCGGAGTGGAGGCCTCACCCTGATCCCGGAAACTGCCGAGCTCCTCAAGGAGGAGCTGGAGTCGCTGGCATCGCTCCTGGGGAGCGAGCGCAGCCGCCATCTGGGGGGACTCCTCAAGCGTCTCCGCCCTGAAATCGACCTCTTCCTGGTGAGCGACTCCCCCATCGAGAAGGTGGCCGGCGAGGAGACGGAGAAGTTCGACCGCCTCTTCCATCGGCAGGACTACTACCAGGAGCTCCACCTGAGCATCCTGAAGGGGGTGGCCGACCGGGCCGAGACCCCGTTCCTGACCGCGCTGCAGCGATACAGCCGCAAGCCGACGGGGGTCTTCCACGCACTCCCGATCGGCCAGGGGAAGTCGATCCGGAAGTCCCGATGGATCCGCGACACGGCCAACTTCTTCGGGCCGAGCGGCTTCACCGGCGAGACCTCGGCCACCACCGGGGGCCTGGACTCCCTCCTCCAGCCTCATGGTCCGCTCAAGCGCGCCCAGGAGCTCGCCGCCCGCGCCTTCGGGGCCCGCAAGACCTACTTCGTCACCAACGGGACCTCCACGGCCAACAAGATCGTCATGCAGGGCCTGGTCCGACCGGGCGACATCGTCCTGCTCGCACACGACTGCCACAAGTCGCATCCGTACGCGGTGATCATGAGCGGTGCGCTTCCCGTGTATCTCGATGCCTACCCGCTCTCGGAGTACTCCATGTATGGAGGCGTTCCGTTGCGTGAGATCAAGCGGCACCTCATCGATCTGCGGAAGGCGGGAAAGCTCGAACGGGTGAAGATGCTCCTTCTCACGAACATCACCTTCGACGGGATCACCTACGACCCGGAACGGATCATGTCGGAAGTGCTCGCCATCAAGCCCGACATGGTCTTCGTGTGGGACGAGGCGTGGTTCGCCTACGGTCGTTTCCACCCGACCCTGCGCCGGCGGACGGCGATGGACAGCGCCCGTCGCCTGGAGGAGCAGTTCCGGAGCGAGGCGTATCGCGAGACGTACGAGGCCTGGCAGGACGAATTCGATCCGGAAGGGGCCGACGACGACCGCTGGATCGACGAACCCCTCCTCCCCGATCCGGATCGGGCCCGGGTGCGGGTCTACGCGACCCAGTCCACCCACAAGACCCTGACCTCGCTCCGGCAGGGATCAATGATCCACATCCGCGATGAGGAGTTCCACCAGCGGGTGAGCGAGGCCTTCGAGGAGGCGTACATGACCCACACCTCGACCTCGCCGAACTACCCCATCCTCGCCTCCCTCGACATGGGACGCCGGCAGGTGGAGCTCGAGGGATACAGCCTGGTGCAGGAGAGTGTGGAGATCGCCATGTCCCTCCGCGAGCGGATCCACTCTGATCCGGTGCTGCAGCGATACTTCCGGGTGCTGGGGCCCGGAGACATGATCGAGGCGGAGTACCGTCCCTCGGGGCTCGGGTACTACTACGACCCCGAGGAAGGCTGGGCCGAACTCTCGCGAACCTGGCTCTCCGACGAGTTCACCCTCGACCCCACCCGGATCACCCTTCATGTGGGCCGCACCGGGCTGGACGGGAACACCTTCAAGCAGATGCTGATGGATCGGTACAGCATCCAGGTGAACAAGACCTCGCGGAACACGGTCCTCTTCCTGATCCACATCGGTACCACCCCGGCTACGGTGGCCCACCTGGTGAAGGTGCTCACCGCCGTGGCCCGGGAACTCGACGAGGAGATCGCCCACCAGGCGGCCGCCTCCGCACGACTGTATCGCGAGCGGGTGGCCTCCCTGACCCAGGACCTCCCTCCCCTGCCGAACTTCAGCCGCTTCCATCCGGCCTTCCTCACCTCGCCCGACAGCACGACCCCGGAGGGCGACATGCGGCGGGCCTTCTTCCTGGCCTACGATGCCGAAGCGTGCGAGCACCTGAAGCTGGGGCGGGAGCTCGTGGAACAGGTGACGGAGGGCAGGGAGGTCGTCTCGGCGACCTTCGTCACCCCCTATCCCCCCGGATTCCCGGTACTGGTCCCCGGACAGGTGATCAGCCCCGAGATCCTCTCCTACCTTCTGGCCCTCGACGTGAAGGAGATCCACGGCTACCGGCCCGAGTTCGGGCTGCGGGTTTTTCGGGAATCGACCATGCTCGAGCTCGAACGGGAGCCCCGGCAGGGGATCTCGCTGAGGGAGGGCGCCTCCCGCGGAAGAAGACCACAGATCGCTCCGGGGGTGCAGAAGGACCCCCCTCAGGAACCTGAAGAACTCACCCAGGCGCAAGGGAGTTGAACATGTCGCACCAGGATTGGACGGAACCGTTCACCGAAGACGAGACCCCGCCAACCGAGGCTGTGGCGGAGGATCCGAGTCCGGATGAGGCCTCTGCCGGCGACTCCAGTGAGGAGGGGCCCTCGGTGCTTCGAGGCATTTCCGATATCCGGCGTCACTTCTTCCGGAACCGGAAGCCCACCTACTTTATCAGCGCCACGAACTTCAACCTCCTGGGGATGGACGAGTGGGTGGGCAATTTCCGATTCATCAACTACATCGACTGCTTCGACGGGGATCATCCGAATGTCTTTGTCCCCTCGGACCGTCCGCACAACGAGTTCACCTGCATCGAAGACATCAACAACTACCTCCTGGAGCACAAGGAGGTGGTGGACTACATGGAGCGGCGCGGCGGTGGGGGGGACGCCGTCTTCCTCTTCTTCGACGAGGACACCGAGGCACTCTGCGAGGAGCTGGGTCTCAAGGTCTGCTTCCCGCCCGCCGCCATCCGCCGCCAGGTGGACGACAAGATCTCGGCCACCCGGATCGCCGACCGGGCCGGCGTGCCCTCGGTGCCCAACGTCCTCACCCCGGTGGAGAGCTGGGAGCACCTGCAGGAGGTCGCCGCGGAGCTGGGCGATGACCTGGTGATCCAGACGGCCTTCGGAGATTCGGGCCACACCACCTTCTTCATTTCCAGCGAGGAGGACTGGGATCGGCACGCCGACGAGATCCGGGGTGGGGGTGAGGTGAAGGTGATGAAGCGGATCCGGTGTCGCGGTTCGGCGCTCGAGGCGTGCGTGACCCGGCATGGAACCATCGTGGGTCCCCTCATGACCGAACTCGTGGGTTTTCCCGAACTCACCCCGTACCGGGGCGGGTGGTGTGGGAACGAGGTCTTCGCGGAGGCCTTTCCGGAGACCGTCCGCGAGCAGGCGCGAGAGGCCACCGTCCGCTTCGGCGAGGAGCTCCGGAAGATCGGGTACCGCGGCTACTTCGAGCTCGACTTCCTGACCGACCTCGACACCGACGACGTCTACCTGGGTGAGGTGAACCCGCGGATCACCGGCGCGAGCGCCATGACGAACCTCGCCGCCTTCGCCCACGCCGATGCGCCCCTCTTCCTCTTCCATCTCCTCGAGTGGTCGGACCTGGAATTCGAGCTCGACGTCGACGAGCTCAACAGCCGCTGGGCCGACCCCGAGAACATCGACAGCTGGAGCCAGCTCGTCATCAAGCACACCGATGACACCGTCGAGCACATCACCCGGGCCCCCCGCTCGGGAGTCTGGAAGCTGGTCGACGAGGGGAAGATCGACTTCCAGCGGGTCCAGACCCACCGGCGCACGGTGGAACGGGAGGACGAGGCCTTCTTCCTCCGGATCTCGCGGGCGGGAGATTACCGCTACAAGGGAGCCGACCTGGGAATCCTGATCACACCGGGTCGCCTCATGACCGATGACCACGAATTGAACGATCGGGCCCGGTCCTGGATCGACGGGATCCTCGAACAGTACGTCTCCGTACCGGTCGACCCCCAGGATGAACCGGCAGCAGCCCATATGGTGGAGGTGGGGAATTTCAAGATCCTCTGAACGGGACGCTCCCTCCAGGAAGCGCAACCCACCGCCCTCCCCCCCCCGCTCCCCCGCTCCTTTATCAC
>SLSF01000321.1 GCA_007130605.1 Gemmatimonadota bacterium
TACAGTCACGAAGCTCCGACGAGGTGGCCCGCATCCGGAACCGGTTCGTGGGCTTCGTCTTCCAGTTCCACCACCTCCTCAGGGAATTCACCGCTCTGGAGAACGCGTCGCTTCCGGCGGTCATGGCGGGGGTGGCACCCGATGTGGCACGATCGCGCGCCACCGAGATCCTGGAGGCAGTGGAGATGGGTCATCGGCTCGACCATCGCCCCTGGCAGCTCTCGGGAGGGGAGCAGCAGCGGGTGGCCGTGGCCCGGGCCCTTGTGAACCGCCCGCCCCTCCTCCTCGCCGACGAACCGTCAGGCAACCTGGACCTTCGGACCAGTGGTCGACTCCACGACCTTCTCTTCCGGTTGCGCGACGAACTGGGGATCGCCCTGGTCCTGGTGACCCACAATCTGGAGCTCGCATCGAGGGCCGACCGGACCCTCTCGCTCCACGAGGGGGTTCTGCTATCCGAGGAGCCCCCCTCCTCCGAGACCCAGCCCCCCCGAGCGGCTCCGGAGGCCCCATGACATGCGAGAACTGCGGCGCGGACAAGCCGGTCATCCAGCTAACCCAGATCGTCGACGACGAGATGCGAACCCTTCACCTCTGCGAGAAGTGCGCGGCGGAGCAGGGCGTCGAAGGAAACCCCGTGCCGGAGAACTTCCCCCTGGCGAACTTTCTCGCCCAGATGGGCGCGACGCCGAAGAAGGAGGGGGCCTCGGAGAAGAGCGCCGGCGGCGGGGATCGGGCCTGCCCCTTCTGCGGGCTCACACTGAAGCAATTCCGCGACAGCGGACGTCTCGGTTGCCCGGAGTGCTGGTCCACCTTCGAACCCCACCTTCGCGGCCTCCTGCGTCGGATCCACGGGAGCCACCAGCATGTGGGAAAGGTCTACCTCACCCCCAACCCCACCGACTCCCAACTCGAGCGTCAGATCGGCGCACTCCGTCGAAAGCTCGAGCGCGCCGTGGAACTGGAGGAGTTCGAGCAGGCGGCGGAACTGAGAGACCGGATCCACGAACTCGAGCACTCCGAGAGTGCGGGGAGCGGCCATGAGTGATCTGGACAGCGCCGCGGATTTCGGACTGGCGTGGCTCGACGCCTCGGGAGAACATGCCGACATCGTTCTCTCGACACGGATCCGGCTTGCCCGGAACCTGCAGGGCCATGCCTTCGGCTCCCGCGCCCGTGTGAACGACCGGGCGGCGGTCCTCGACAGGATGGCGGCGGCGCGCAGGAAAGTCCCCCACCTTGCCGGATCGGAGCTCCACGAACTCGAATCCCTCTCGGCGCGCGACCGGAAAGTCCTCATGGAGCGACGCCTGGTCTCCCGGGACCTCCTGGGAGAGTCGTCCGGTCCGGCGCAGGGGAGTGCGGTGGTGCTTTCTCACGAACGGCCGATCTCGGTCATGGTGAATGAGGAGGACCACCTCCGCCTCCAGTCCCTCGCCTCGGGACTCAGCCTCCGCAGTGCCTGGACCGCCGTGGACGCCCTCGATGAGGAGCTCGGCCAGGAACTCCCCTACGCCTTTCATCACGAGTTCGGCTACCTCACTTCCTGTCCCACCAATGTGGGGACGGGCCTCCGGGCATCGGTCCTCCTCCACCTGCCCGCCCTCGTCCTCACCAAGGAGATCGGCAAGGTACTCCAGGGGCTGTCACAGATGGGGCTCACCTTTCGTGGCCTCTACGGGGAGGGCTCCGAGGTGGTGGGAAACTTCTTCCAGCTCTCGAACCAGACGACCCTCGGAAAGTCCGAGGAAGATCTCATCGACCATCTCGACCGGATGGTTCGCCAGGTGATCCGGTACGAGACGAAGGCCCGGCAGATCCTCATGCGCGATGCGGCAGGGGTCACCGAGGACAAGATCT
Organism: Gemmatimonadota bacterium; assembly: GCA_007130605.1. Lineage (GTDB taxonomy): Bacteria > Gemmatimonadota > Gemmatimonadetes > Longimicrobiales > Gaopeijiaceae > SLBA01. Next base: position 1,861 of record SLSF01000321.1, read on the forward strand.
GGAGGGCCTACGGCCTCCTTCGTTACGCACGTTCGCTCTCCTTCGAGGAGCTGATGAACCTCCTGAGCGGAGTCCGCCTGGGAGTGGGTCTGAAACTACTCCCCGGACTCCGTGTATATCCGCTGAACAAGGTCATGATCTTCACCCAACCGGCCCACCTGGAAGAGGCGGCCGGCCGCGAGCTCTCCTCCCGCGAGAGCGATGCCCACCGGGCCGCGTATGTGCGGGAGATCCTCTCGACAGAAGGTCGGGTCCGCCCCGACAGCGACCCCGACGACGCTCCCACGGAGCCCTCCGGCTGACGCCGGATCTCCCGCAGAGGCACTGCAATGCAATACAATTTTACAGACCGTGTCCGAAAAGTGCTGGCGATGGCCCGCGACGAAGCGATCCGCCTGCAGCATGATTATGTGGGTACGGAACACATCCTCCTGGGCCTGATCCGGGAGGGAGAGGGCGTCGCCGCCGCGGTACTCACCAACCTGAACGCGGACCTCGACCAGATCCACGAACGGATCGAAGAGGCGGTCAAGAAGGGGAAGGCGACCATCGCCCTGGGCGAGCTCCCGTATACGACCGAGGCGAAGAAGGTCCTCGAGTTCGCCATGGCCGAGGCCCGTGACCTGAACCACTCCTATGTGGGAACGGAGCACCTCCTCCTGGGACTCCTCCGGGTGGAGAAGGCCATCGCCGCACAGGTCCTGAACTCGGTGGGGATCACCCTCGAGGATGGCCGGAGCGAGACCCTCAAGGTCCTGGGCTCCGACGTGGGCCCCTCGGAGCCCGCCGGAATCGGAAGTGGCCCCACGGGAACACCTTCCTCCTCCCCCTCCCAGAAGGGCGAGAAGAAGTCGAAGACCCCCGCCCTGGACCACTTCTGCCGCGACCTCACCGAACTGGCCCGGAAGGGTGAACTCGACCCCACCATCGGTCGGGTGGAAGAGATCGAGCGGGTCATCGAGATCCTCTGCCGCCGGAAGAAGAACAATCCGGTCCTCATCGGGGAGCCCGGGGTGGGGAAGACGGCCATCGTGGAGGGGCTGGCGCAGATCATTGCCCGCGACGAGGTCACCGAGGCGCTGAAGGGCCACCGAGTCCTCGCCCTGGACATGGCCGCGGTCATCGCGGGCACCAAGTACCGGGGTCAGTTCGAGGAGCGGCTCAAGGCCGTCATGAACGAGATCTCGCAGAACCGGACCGTCATCCTCTTCATCGACGAGCTCCATACCCTGGTGGGAGCCGGCGCGGCCGAGGGTGCCATCGACGCATCCAACATGCTCAAGCCCGCCCTCGCCCGGGGCGAACTCCAGTGCATCGGGGCCTCGACCCTGAACGAGTACCGGAAGTACATCGAGAAGGATGGTGCGCTGGAGCGTCGCTTCCAGCCCGTCGTCGTCGATCCCCCGGGAGTGGAGGAGACGGTGGAAATCCTCAAGGGCCTCCGCGGCCACTACGAGGACCACCACAAGATCACCATTCCCGACGAGACCCTCGACTCCGCGTCCAGGCTCTCGGACCGATACATCACCGACCGCTTCCTCCCCGACAAGGCCATCGATGTCATCGACGAGGCCGGTTCCCGGGCACGCATTGCCGCCCAGGTCCCGCCCCCCGACATGGATGAACTCAAGGAGGAGCTTGCCGGAATCTCCGAGAAGAAGGAGTCGGCCATCCGGGACCAGGACTTCGAGCGTGCGGCGGAACTGCGCGACGAGGAACGTGGGGTCCAGAAGCGGATCCGGGACCGCCAGGAAAGCTGGGAGGAGGAGCGAAAGCAGAACCGCCCCTCCATCAGTCCCGAAGAGGTGGCCTTCATCGTTTCGCGTTGGACCGGCATTCCGGTGACTCGCCTCCGCCAGGCCGAGACCGAGCGCCTCGTCAACATGGAAGAGGAACTGCACAAGCGTGTGGTGGGGCAGGATGATGCCATCCAGGCCATCTCCCGCGCCATCCGTCGGAGCCGTGCCGGCCTCAAGGACCCACGCCGTCCCATCGGCTCCTTCATCTTCTCCGGACCCACCGGGGTGGGTAAGACCGAGCTCGCCCGTGCCCTCGCCGAGTTCCTCTTCGCGGACCGCGAGGCCCTGATCCGGGTGGACATGAGCGAGTACATGGAGAAGTTCTCCGTCTCCCGCCTCATCGGTGCCCCTCCGGGCTACGTGGGATACGAGGACTCGGGAACCCTGACCAAGGCCGTGCGCCGGCGCCCCTACTCGGTGGTCCTTCTGGACGAGATCGAGAAGGCGCACCCCGATGTCTTCAACCTCCTTCTTCAGGTCCTGGACGAAGGTCACCTGACCGACAACTACGGACGGGTCATCGACTTCAAGAACACCGTCCTCATCATGACCTCGAACCTGGGTGCCCGCGACATCACCAAGGGCGGCGGGCTCGGCTTCCACACCGCCGATCCGCAGTCGAGCTACGAGGTGATGAAGACGAAGGTGCGCGAGGAGATCGAACGCGCCTTCAACCCCGAGTTCCTGAACCGGGTCGATGACACCATCGTCTTCCATCCGCTCACCCGGGAGCAGATCGGCGAGATCGTCCACATCCTCCTGAAGGATGTCCGGGGCCGCCTCAAGGAGGAGGAGTTGACCCTCTCCATCTCCGATGCGGCCGTCGACTTCCTGGTGGAGAAGGGATACGACAAGAAGTTCGGTGCCCGTCCCCTGCGTCGGGCCATCCAGCGCTTCCTCGAGGACCCGCTTTCCGAGAAGATCCTGATGGCGGAGTTCGGACCCGGTGCCGAGATCGAAGTCGATGTGGACCCCGAGGGGGATCGCCTCTCTCTCAGCGCCGCCTCCACCACCACGAAGACCTGATGCTTTCACCGGAAGGCCCCGAATCGATGTTCAGCCCGGCCCGCCGCACGCTGCTGCTCCTGCTCCTCGCGCTCCTGGTCCCCCTGGTGGGGAGCGCCCAGGTCCCCGACGATCCTCCCGCACCGGCGGGCGTCGTCCTGGACTCCATCGCCGTGGAGGGGAACCGGATGGTGGAGCGGTCCGAAGTGATCGCCACCTTCGGGGTTCCCCTCGGCACCCCCATCACCTTCCGGGAACTCCAGGCGGGCCAGCACCGCCTGTGGGCGACCGGTCGCTTCTCCGACATGCGGATCACCGTCCATGGCGAAGACGACGAACCGGTCGTCCTCACCGTGCACCTGGAGGAGCACCCCGCCATCCGGAACATCCTGGTCCGGGGTGCGGTGAACATCACCGAACGGAACGCTCGAAACGCACTCGAGCTCGAGTCCGGCGACATCTACCGACCGGATCGGATCGCCAAGGCGAGCGACTTCATCCGAAGTGAGCTGGCGGAGAAGGGGATCCCCTTTGCCCGCATCGAGGCCATCCAGGAGCCGGTGGAAGGCTCACCGAACCAGATCGACCTCATTCTCCAGATCGAGGAGGGGCAGCGGGTCGCCATCGCCGATGTGGTCTTCACGGGAAACGAGGCTTTCTCGGACTCCGAACTCCATCGGGCCATGGGTTCCCGGCCGGAGGGCTTCCTCTGGTTCCGCTCCGGCCAGTTCCAGGAGGACACCTTCGAGGAGGACATCTCCGTCCGGCTCCCCGAGTTCTATGCATCGAACGGCTACCTCGACTTCCGGGTCCTCTCCGACACCATTCTGGTGGACGAGAACACCGGGAAGGGACGGATCGAGATCTCGGTGAGCGAGGGCCCGCAGTACCGGGTGGCCGGGCTCGAGATCGAGGGGAACCGGCGATTCTCCTACGAACAGCTCGAAACGCTCTACCAGGACGAGGAGGGAGGCCTCCTGGAGACCCTCCGGATCCGCCGGCCCTCCCAGGACGGCCCGAGAGTCTTCGACCAGACCGCCTTCTTCGAGGCGACTCGACGCGTGGGCGAGATGTATCGGAACCAGGGCTACCTCTACTCCAATGTGGAACCGGTCATCCAGCCCCTTCCTCAGGCCGAGGGAGAGGAGTTCCCCAGAGTCAACCTGACCTGGCGGATCCAGGAGGGGCAGCCGGCCTACGTCCGCCGTGTGAACATCGAGGGGAACACCTTCACCCATGACCGGGTGATCCGGGAACAGATCTTCATCCTTCCCGGGTCCGTCTACTCCGAGCAGGACATCATCCGAAGCTACCAGGCGATCTCGGGACTCGGATTCTTCGAGACCCCGCTCCCCTTCCCGGACATCCAGGATGATCCCGAAACCGGTGATGTGGACATCACCTTCGTGGTGGAGGAACGGCCGACGGGATCCATCAATTTCGGAACTGCCATGGGCGGGGTGACGGGGGTCTCCGGCTTCGTGGGATACGAGCAGCCGAACCTCTTCGGACAAGCCAAGTCGGGAAGCCTGCGATGGGACTTCGGGCGCTACCAGAACAACTTCCTCCTCCAGTACAGTGATCCGGCGCTCCTGGGCACGCGCATGAGCGGTTCCCTCTCGCTCTTCAACAGCCGGGACCAGTACTTTTCCTTCGCCACCGGTGAGCGACGCCGGCGCGGGTTCCAGACCCGCTTCGGCGTCCCCATCCCGGGCGCGACCCGCACCCGGGCCTTCGTGGGCTACTCACTCTCCCGGACCGACTACAGACTCGCCGGCAGCACCCAGGACACCTCGCTCTTCGGCCGTCCCCCGGGAACCCAGAGCCAGGTTTCCGTGGGACTCCGCCGCTTCACCCTCGACTCGCCCCTCTTCCCTTCAGTGGGATCCGAACTCAACTGGACCACCGAGTTCAATGGTGGCATCCTCGGAGGCGACGGCAACTTCACCAAGCACACGGCAAAGGGTCAGTGGTGGGTCCCAATCGGCCAGATCGGGGGAAGTGAGGCCGGTTCGCGCCCGATCCGTCTCGCCCTGGGTCTCACTGCACGTGCAGGCACCATCTTCGGCAATGCCGAGAACTTTCCCTTCGACCGTTTCTGGGTCGGTGGTGTACAATTCGGAGAGACTCTCAGAGGCTACGAGGAAACGACGGTGACTCCTCGAGGAATCTTCCCCCGAGGGGCCAGCGGGATCTCCGACATCGATCGTCTCGGAGACGCCTTCCTGACCATCGGCGCCGAGTACGCCGTGCGACTGAGTGACCAGGTCTCGGCTTCGGCCTTCTACGAGGCCGGAAATGTCTGGCGGGACGTACGCGAGGTGAATCCGACCCGACTGGTACGTGGGGCTGGTGTGGGCATGATGCTCGTCACCCCCTTCGGTCCCATCGGGCTCGATGTCGCCTACGGGTTCGACCAGCCGACTCCGGGATGGCAGCTTCACTTCCGAATGGGTGGTCAGAGCCCCTTCTGACCGGACCATGGCTGAATCACCTTCGGAGGTCGGTGAACCGCATCACCGGTCCTCCCAACTCGATGGAGAATAAGAATGCGAATTGCTTCGTTCGTTCTCGCGGGATTGATCCTGCTGAGCTCGGCGACGGCCCTCGAGGCCCAGAACGTCCGGATCGGATACATCGACTCGGAGGTGATTCTGCAGGCGGCGCCGGGAGCGTTGGAAGCCCAGCAGGAGTTCGATCGGGACATGACCCGCTACCGGGAGGAAGTCCAGCGACTCGGCGAGGAGCTGGAGGACCTCATCGAGAGCTACCAGCGCCAGGCGGGGACCCTGAACCCCGAGGCGCGGGAGAGCCGGGAGCAGGAGATCCGCCAGATGGAGGCGCGCTTCCAGCAGCGGGTCGAGGAGCTCGAGATGGAGGCCTCGCAGCGCCAGCAGGAGCTCGTTGAACCGATCCTCCAACAGATGTCGGAGGCCATCGAGAGCCTCCGCGCCGAGGGCGGATACGCCATGATCTTCGACGCGGCCCAGCGTTCGATCATTGCCGCCGACCCCGCGCTCGACCTGACCGACGAGGTCATCCGACGGCTGCAGACCGACTCCGACAACTGAGTGGAGCCGGCATTCGCCGCACGGGCCGTCCTCCCCCTCCGACGAGGTGGGGGGGCGGCCCGTTCTTCATGGTCCCCTCCACCGGAGTTCAGCCGTGAGTGACTTTCCCACCCTCCATCGGAATCCCGAGGCCGTCCTCCTGAGCGAGATCGCCAGTTGGCTCGATGCCCCGGTCCGAGGCGAGGGAGACCCTCGGATCCGACGGCTCGCGCCCGTCTTCGAGGCCGGCCCCGAGGAGCTCGGACTCCTGGCGGCCCGTGGATACCTGGCGGAGGTCGCCACCAGCCGGGCCGGAGCCCTCCTCGTCTCGGAGGAGCTGGTCGATGACCTCCCCCCCGAGATCCCTCCGGCCCTGGTGGTCCCCGACGCCCATCGGGCCCTTGCCCGGATCCTGGAGCGGATGCACCCGTCGACTCCCACCCCGCCATCGCGTCACCCCACCGCGGTGGTCTCCCCCGAGGCCCGACTCGGTGAGGAGGTCCACCTGGGACCCTACGCCGTCGTCGAGGAAGGGGCGGAGATCGGAGATCGCGTTCGGATCGGCGCGCATGCCGTGGTCGGCGCCGGGGTTCAGATTGGAGACGACTCCCACATCTTTCCGCACGCGGTCCTCTACCCGGGAGCCGTCCTCGGTCGACGGGTCCAGGTCCATTCCGGGGCCCGAGTGGCCGTGGACGGCTTCGGCTACGTGGTGGAGGAGGGCCGGACCCGGAAGGTCCCGCAGGTGGGACGCTGTGTGCTCGAGGACGACGTGGAGATCGGTGCGAATACGACCCTGGATCGTGGCTCCATCGGCGATACCCGAATCGGATCGTCGGTCAAGATCGACAACCAGGTGCAGGTGGGCCACAACGTCCGGATCGGCGCCTCCTCCATCCTGGCCGCTCAGGCGGGGATCGCGGGATCGACCCGGATCGGACAGGGTGTGCTCATCGGCGGACAGGTGGGGATCGGGGGCCATGTGACCATCGGTGACGGGGCGCGGCTCTCGGCCCAGGCCGGAATCATCGGAGACATCGATCCGGGCGAGACCGTCATGGGGTTCCCGGCCCGTCCCCGGATGGAGTATCTTCGAATGGTGGCGGCCCAGAAGCAGGTGACGGCGCTGGTTCGGCGGATCCGCGAACTGGAACGTCGGGTCGAATGACCGGCCGCCACATCACCTCGTGTTACATTCCGTGCCTGCAACGGCACCCGAACCCCCTCCCACGGAACTCCGCGCTCAGCTCATGATCGGTCCTGAACACCGAACCATCGCCGATGTCGTCACCCTCTCGGGAGTCGGCGTCCACTCCGGAACCTCGTCGACGATCTCGATCCACCCGGGCACCCCGGAACAGGGGATCGTCTTTCTCCGCACAGACCTCCCCGAACCCGCCACGATCCCGGCCGACCTGGACCATGTGATCGGAACCGATCTCGGTACGACCATCGGGCTCGACGAGGACCGACGGGTCCTCACCATCGAGCACGTGATGGCGGCCATCGCCGCCGCCGGGATCAGTTGTGCGCGGATCGAGATCGATGGCCCGGAGCCTCCCATCCTGGACGGCTCCTTTCTCCCCTACCTCGAAGCGATCCGCGAGGCGGGGATCCGGGTCCTGGAAGGCACGGTCCCGGTCCTCAGGGTGTCGAGCCCGATCCAGCTCGAGGGAAGGGAAGGGACTTCGTACGTGGTCACGCCCCACGATGGTTTTCGGATCGCCGGAGCCATCGACTTTGATCATCCCGCCATCGGCCGCCAGTTCGGGAGTTTCGAACTGGACGCCCAGACCTTCCTGGACGAGATCGCACCGGCCCGCACCTTCGGCTTCGAGGAGCAGGCCGACACCCTCCGGAGCCGTGGGCTCGCCCGGGGGAGCTCCCTCGACAACACGGTGGTGCTGGGAAAGGACGGCGTCCTGAACGATGCCCTCCGGTTCCCCGACGAGTTCGTCCGCCACAAGATCGGTGACCTGGTGGGGGACCTGGCCCTCACCGGGGCCCGCGTGGAGGGCCAGATCGTCATGGAGCGCCCGAACCATGCCGGCAATGTGGAGCTGGCACGGACCCTCCAGGTGGAGTCCCGCCGGAGTGGGGAAGGGGAGGCCATTGTCGATGCCCAGAAGATCCTCCAGTACCTCCCGCATCGCTATCCCATGCTCCTGGTGGACCGGATCACCCACTTCGAGCCGGGCCGTCGGATCGTGGGGCTCAAGAACGTCACCATCAACGAGCCCTTCTTCCAGGGACACTACCCCGGGCACCCCATCATGCCGGGCGTACTCATCATCGAGGCGATGGCCCAGGTGGGAGGACTCCTCCTCATGGACACCATCGAGAACCCCGACGAGAAGGTGGTCTACTTCATGTCGCTGAACAATGTGAAGTGGCGGAGGCCCGTCACCCCCGGCGACCAGCTCATCTTCGAGCTCGAGCTCGTCCAGTTCCGCCGCAGCATCTGCAAGATGCGGGGAGAGGGCTACGTCGACGGGCGTCTCGTCGCCGAGGCGGAGCTCATGGCCCGGGTGGTGGACCGATGAGCGCCGAGGTCCACGAGACGGCCATCGTCGATCCGGGAGCGACCCTGGAGGCCGGTGTGCGGGTTGGCCCTCGTGCCATCGTCGGACCGAACGTCACCATAGGTGAAGGCACCGACATCGGGCCGGGCGTCCTGGTGGAGAAGAACACCGTCATCGGGCGGGACTGCCGGATCTTCCAGGGCGCAGTTCTGGGAACCGACCCGCAGGACCTGAAGTTCTCAGGCGAGGAGAGCTGGCTCCGAGTGGGAGACCGGACCATGATCCGGGAGTACGCCACCCTCAATCGCGGAACGGCGTGGTCAGGAGAGACCGTGGTGGGATCGGACTGCCTCCTCATGGCGTATGTCCATGTGGCGCACGACTGCCTCATCGGCGACCATGTGATCATCTCCAACGCGACCCAGATGGCCGGGCACATCACCGTGGGTGACCATGCCATCATCTCGGGTCTCGTCGCCATCCACCAGTTCGTGCGCGTGGGCGCCCACGCCTTCATCGGCGGTGCATCGCGGATCGCCCAGGATGCAGTGCCCTACTGCCGGATCGTGGGGAACCCCCCGAAGCTCTACGGACTGAATTCCGTCGGGCTCGAGCGGCGTGGCTTCTCGACGGAAACCCGGTCAGCGCTCAAGAAGGCGTACCGGCTCCTCTTCAAGTCGGACCTCAACATCTCGCAGGCCCTGGCGCAGGCGCGGAGTGAACTCGAGATCACCCCGGAGGTGGAGCACTTCCTCTCCTTCATCGAAGCTTCCGAGCGAGGAGTCACGAGCTGATGTCAGTCGTCCGATTCGGAGTCGCAGGCGTTGGAAGCCTCGGGTATCACCACACCCGTATTGCGGGGGAGCTGGAAGAGGTGGAGCGGGTCGGCTTCTTCGAACCCCGCGAAGATCGAGCGCGCGAGGTCTCGAAGGCCCTCGGGGCGACGGCGTTCGAGGACCTCGACACCCTCCTTGATGCCATCGATGCCCTCATCATCGCCACCCCCACCACCACCCATCGGGAGGTGGCCGAAGCCGCCCTCTCCCGGGGGGTGCACGTCTTCATCGAGAAGCCCATCGCCTCCTCCCTCGAAGAGGCCGACGCGATCCTCGACGCCGCACGGCGAGGAGGGGCGCTGGTCCAGGTGGGCCATGTGGAGCGCTTCAATGACGCCATCGTCGGGGCGCAACCGTACCTCGACCAGCCCCTCTTCATCGAGTCTCACCGTCTCGCCCCTTTCACCGAGCGGGGGACCGATGTGGCCGTGGTCCTCGACCTGATGATCCACGACGTGGACCTGGTGGGGAGCCTGATGAATGCACCCGTCTCCGAGATCCATGCCACGGGGATTCCCGTCCTCACCCCCTCCGTCGACATCGCCAATGCCCGCCTCGCCTTCGCCAACGGTGCCGTGGCGAACCTCACGGCAAGCCGGGTCTCCGCCGATCGACTCCGCAAGATCCGGATCTTCCAGCGATCCGGCTACCTGAGCCTCGACCTCGCCAGGGGAACCGGTGAGTTCCTTCGACTGAAGCGGGACCTTCCGGCCCTCGACGCATTGGAAGGTGGAAAGCTGGAAGGTCTGGTGGCGCCGGACCTCTGGTCCATCATCGAACGGATCCCCCTGGAAGTGGAATCGGTCGAACCCCTCCGCAGGGAACAGGAGAGCTTCCGCGACGCCATTCTCGGGCGCTCGGACTCTCCTGTCCCCGGTGAACAGGGCCGCATGGCCCTGGAAACCGCACTCACCATTGAATCGATGATCCTTCGCAATGTCGCTGATTCGCGTACGCAAGAATCGTAAACGGGACGGAGTCGATGTCCGGAGAGGCCGATCTCCCCGGATGCTCCTCTTCCTCCTGATCCTGGTGGTCGTCGCGATCTGGTTCCTGAACACCCGGTTCTGATGGCTGGAGCCTCCCACCCGCCTCCCCGCATTCTGCTACTGGCGGGTGAGGCCTCCGGCGACCTCCACGGGGCGCACCTGGCGAAAGCCCTCACCGGGATCCTGCCGGGCGTGAAGCTCGAGGGAACCGGGGGGGCGCAGATGCGTGCCGAGGGGGTCGAACTCCTGGCCGGCCTCGACGACCTGGCCGTCATGGGCTTCGTGGAGGTCCTCTCCAGGCTCCCCTTCTTCTGGAAGCTGGAGCGGAGGGTTAAGGCCCGTCTCCGGAGCGGAGAGGTGGACCTGGTGATCGCCATCGACTACCCCGGATTCAACCTTCGCATGGTGGAGGCTGCACACGAGCTGGGGATCCCCTCCATCTTCTACATTGCCCCCCAGGTCTGGGCATGGAAGCGGGGTCGGGCGGCCCGGCTGGCGGAAGCGTGCGACCGGATCGCCGTGATCCTCCCCTTCGAGGAGGAGATCTTCCGGGCCGAGGGTGGAGAGGCCGAGTACGTCGGTCACCCTCTCCTGGATCGGGATGAGGAACTTCCCGACCGTGCCCACTTCTGCCGGGCCCACGGCCTGGACCCCGACCGGCCGATCCTCGCTCTCTTTCCCGGCTCCCGGAGCCAGGAAATCCGGCGCCACCTCGATCCCTTTCTCGAGACCGCCCGAAGGCTCGCCCGGCTCCGGCCCGAGCTTCAGGTCGCCCTGGCACAGGCTCCGGAGGTGACCCTCCCCGACGGACCCGAGATCCATGTTCCCGAAGGCCGGGTCCTTCTCCACCACGCACACCTGGCACTGGTGAAGTCGGGTACCACGACCCTGGAGGCCGCCCTGGAGGGTGTCCCCTTCGTGGTGGCCTACCGCACCCATCCCATCACCTGGAGGATCGCCCGCCGACTGGTCCGGGTGGACCACATCGCGCTGGCCAACCTGGTGGCGGGTCGGGGCGTCGTTCCCGAGTTCCTCCAGGACGAGGCCACCCCCGACCAGCTGGTCCCGGCCCTCCTCTCCCTCCATGCGAATGGCCCGGAGCGGCGGCAGGTGATGGAGGGACTGGCCGGAGTTCGAGAACGGCTGGGCTCGCCCGGTGCGGCCCGGCGGGTGGCCCGCATGGCCGCCGAGGTGCTGGAGTCATGAATCTCAAGGTCCGCATGGTGGAGTGGCTGGGGAGCGCCGTCTTCTCGATCCTGGGCGCCACCCTCCGATTCCAGATCGAAGGCGACGGCCCCCTCCGGGAGCTGAAGCGGCAGGGACAACCGGTCCTCTACACGATCTGGCACGCCCACCTCCTTCCCCTCGCCTACCTCCACCGCGGGGAGGGGATCGTGGTTCTCGTGAGCCGTCACAACGATGGGGAGTACATCGCTCGGGTCGTCGAGCGACGGGGATTCCGCGCCGTCCGTGGCTCCTCCTCCCGAGGGGGTGCCGAGGGACTGCGAGGGCTCGTTCGCGCCGCCCGCGCCGGCCATGATCTGGCCATCACTCCCGACGGACCCCGCGGGCCCGCGCAGGTGGTGAAGCCGGGCACCATCGTTGCGGCCCAGCTCTCCGGGCTCCCCATCATCCCCTTTGCCCTCGGGGGATCCCGGATCTGGCGGATGCGCTCGTGGGACCGCTTCATCGTCCCCAAGCCCTTCGCCACCCTCCAGGTCCGCTACGGCGAGCCCATCCGGGTGCCGCGGCGAGCCAACCCCGACACCCTGGAGCGCCTGAGGCTCGAGGTCGAAGAGAGCCTGAACCGACTCACCGCCAGCGTCGAGCCGCCCCCGTGAAGCTCGTCCGCGCCTACTGGTCCGGCACGACCCCACGCCTGGCGAGCATCGCCCTGACCGCAGTCACCGCACCCCTCTCCGTCCTCTTCGGGGCGGGCGTTCGCACCCGCAACTTCGCCTACGACCGGGGAGTCTTCCGGGTGGAGGACCCACCGATCCCCGTTCTCTCTGTCGGCAACCTGACGGTGGGAGGGACCGGAAAAACCCCGGTGTCGGGCTGGCTCCTGGCCTTTCTGCGCGAGGCCGGAGCCCATCCGGCCCTGGTGACCCGCGGTTTCGGGGAGGACGAGGTCCTCCTCCACCGCCGCTGGCACCCCGACCTCCCGGTGATCGAGGCCCCTCGCCGAATGGAGGGGGTGCGCCAGGCCGCCGACGGGGGAGCCGACATCGTCGTGGTCGATGATGGCTTCCAGCACCGGCAGATGGGTCGAGCCGTCGACATCGTCCTTCTCTCGCCAGCACAGCCGCTTCCCGCCCGCCTCCTCCCGAGGGGGCCCTGGCGGGAGCCCCTGGCCAACCTCGAGCGTGCCGACCTGGTGCTTGTGACCGCCAAGACTTCGCGGGAACGGGAGGAGGCCCTCGAGCTCCTGGAGCAGCTTCGAGCCCGACGCCGGCTCCCGAGGGCGCACCTCCTCGCCTTCAGGCCCGGCCCCTGGGCCGACCTGGCAGGCTCTCCCGCGGCGCCTCCCGAAGGCCCACTGCTGGCCCCGACCTCCATCGCGGAGCCCGATGCCTTCATCGAACTGGTCGCCCGGCGCAGCGGCTCGCCCGTCGTGGAACCCCTCCCATTTCCCGACCACCATCCCTACACTCCGGATGACCTGGAGCACATCCTCGAGCGCGCCGGAGACCGGATGGTCGTCACCACCGAGAAGGACGCAGTGAAACTCCTCCCCCTGGCCGGAGCCTCCGCCCCCCGCTTTCGGGTCCTGCCCATCGAGCCCGCCCCCACCCCCGCCCTCGAATCCGCCCTGCACGCCCTTCTGGCGCGCGCCACCGCCGGAGCCGTCCAATGATCCTTCTCATCTCGGTCGGTCGAGTCCGTCCTCCCCTCGCCGACGCGGTCCACGAGTACGAGACGCGGGCGGCCCGCTACTGGAAGCTCTCCATCGAAGAGGTCGATGCGGGAACGGGACGGGGTGGCCCCCCAGATCCCGACCATGTCCGCGCAGCGGAAGGGGAGCGGATCGCCGCCCGGATCCCGGAGCATGGCGATCTCTGGCTCCTCACCCGCTCCGGATCGAGTCTCACCTCGGCGAAGCTCGCCCGCACCCTGGAGGAGCGCCAGCTCCATGGAGGACGCCCGGTCGCCATCGCCATCGGAGGCGCCTTCGGTTTCGATGAAGCGCTGCTCCAGCAGGCGACCCGGCGGATCTCCCTCTCCACCATGACCCTCCCTCACGAGATGGCCCGTCTCGTCCTGGCGGAGCAGCTCTACCGGGCGGGCACCATCGTGCGAGGGGAGCCTTACCACAAGGAGGGGCCTCGATGACCGGCGAGCCATGGTTCAGCCGCTGGTTCGGCGAGGAGTACCTTCGCCTCTATCCCCACCGCGACATGGGCGAGGCCCGCGATGCGGTGGCGCTGCTCACCGGACGGGTCCGGTTCTCGGGGCCGGTCCTCGACCTGGCGTGTGGGGCGGGACGCCACCTCCGGGCCTTCCACGACCGGGGGGTTTCTCCCATCGGACTCGACCTCTCCCCCCATCTCCTCGAGAGGGCGAAAAAGCGGGTCCCCGAAGCTTCCCTCGTGCGCGGCGACATGCGTCACCTCCCGTTCCCCGGAGAGGCCTTCACCGTCGTCTCCTCCTTCTTCACCTCCTTCGGATACTTCGAACGGGAGGGGGACGACCGGCGGGTCCTGCGGGAGATCGCGCGGGTCCTCCGTCCGGGAGGCCACCTCTTTCTGGACTTCCTCAATGCGCCGAAGGTGCGGGCCGACCTGGTGCCCCGGGACCGGCGGGTGGTCGATGGCCGGGAGGTCGTCCAGACCCGACGGCTGGTGGACGAGGGACGCCGGGTGGAGAAGACCATCCGGATTGACCGGGACCGAACCTTCACGGAGCGGGTGCGGCTCTACGACGCCCGTGAACTGGAGGCCCTCCTCGTCGATGCGGGTCTGGAACCTCTGGAGCGCCTCGGGGACTACCGGGGGGCGCCACACACGCCCGACTCGCCCCGAACGATCCTCCTCGCCCGCCACTGACTCAATGCGGATCCAGACCCGACCCATCGCGGGACCCCGACTCGTCCGGGACTACCTCTCCGGAGACGCCTCGACCCTCGAACTCTTCGGGGTGCCCGCCACCGACGCCTTCGGTGAGAAGGCCGCCGAGGTCGAGCGCGCCTTTCCCGCCGACGGCAGGGCCCGCCTCGCCCGCATCCTCCGGGGCGGGGGAGGGGACCGGGACCGGCGACTCGAGCGCTTCGTCCAGGAGGAGGGCTTCGCCGTCACCACCGGACAGCAGCCGGGCCTCCTGGGCGGGCCCCTCTTCACCCTCTACAAGGCCTTCTCCGCCGCCGCGCTCGCCCGCCACCTCGAGCCGGAGCTGGGCAGACCGGTGCTCCCGGTCTTCTGGATCGCCTCGCAGGATCATGACTGGGACGAGGTACGGCGATGTCGGCTCCCGGACCTGCAGAACGAACTGGCCGAAGTGGCCCTCCCCGAAGGAATCCCCCCGCACTCCTTCCACATTCCCGACCTGGGCGCCGAACTCTCCCGGGCGCGGGACCAGCTCCTGGAACAACTCCCCGACTCGGACTTCGCCCCGGAGTACCGGGCCCTCCTGGAAGGGTCACACGGCAGGGGAGGGACTCTCGCCGAGGCCGAAGCCCGGCTCCTGGAGGGTCTCCTGGCCCATGCCGGGATCTTCATCCTGACCCCCGAGCACCCGGAGGCGGCCAACACCGCGGCCCCGGTACTCCTGGAGGAGGCCCGACACGCCCTGGAGCGGGAAGAGGCCCTCCACCGCCGGGGTCGGGAACTGGAGGCAGCCGGCCATGAACTCCAGGTGCCTCTCCTGGCCCAGGGCCTCAACCTCTTTCTTCGCACCGAGGAGGGCCGCGAACGGCTCTTTCGGGCAGGGGATGGCCCCTTCCGCACCCGGAAATCGGGCCTCACCCTCTCCCTCGACGACCTCGAGGCACGGGTCCGGGAACGCCCCGCCGACCTCACCCCGAACGTCCTCCTCCGTCCGGTGGTGGAGTCGGCCCTCGTCCCCACCCTCGCCTACATGGCGGGCCCGGGGGAGTCGGCGTACTTCCCCCAGACAGTGCCCCTCTTCGAAGCCGCCGGACGCACGCCCCCGGTGGTCCGTCCACGCCTCTCCGGCTTCGTCCTCGAATCGAAGGTCGAGAAGGTCCTGGAGAAGTTCGGACTCGAGATCGACGAACTGGACCGCCCCTTCCACGAGATCGCCGGGGCGCTGGCGAGAGAGGAGATGCCCGCGGACCTCCGCCAGGCCCTCGGCGCCCTGAGGGGAGAGATCGCCCGGGGGACCCGAACCCTCGCCGAGGCGGTCGAGGCCCTCGACCCCACCCTCAAGGGGACTGTCGACGGAGTCCGGCGCCAGGGCTTCTCGGCGCTGGACGACGTGGAGAAGAAGATCACCCA
>SLSF01000174.1 GCA_007130605.1 Gemmatimonadota bacterium
GGCGTCGGCAGAGGTCGGCGTGGTCCTCACCGGACTGACCCTCGCCCTGGGCTCGATCTGGGGGAAGCCCACCTGGGGCGTCTGGTGGACGTGGGATCCGAGGCTCACCTCCACCGCGGTGCTCTTCGTGATCTTCGTGGGGTACCTCGCCCTGCGGGCCTTCGTCGAGGACCCCCAGCAGCGGGGTCGGTGGGCGGCGGCTGTGGGGATCCTCGGATTCCTCAATGTGCCCATCGTCTACATGTCGGTGCGGTGGTGGCGGACCCTCCATCAGCCGAGCTCGAGCCCGGCGACGGTGGACGACCCCTACGTTTGGGGACTTCGGATCAATGCGGTGATCTTCGTGGCGGTGATGGCGTACCTCATCCGTCGGCGGTACCAGGTCTACGCCGTCGAGGCGGAGATCGAGGCCCTCGAGGAAGAGCGGGCCCTGGCCCCGGGAGCGGAACGTGTCTGACTGGCCCTGGGTGATTGCATCCTACGCGCTGACCTGGATCGTCCTGGGCGGGTACGCCCTGATGATCCTCGGCAAGCTCGACAAGGCGAAAGCGGAACTCGATGCCGAAAGGCGTCCTTCGAAGGAGATGGAGCAATGAGCGATCAATCGAACGACACGCCCCCGACCCGCCGTCGGTGGCGGGGTGCCTCGCTGGTGGGGATCCTCGCCCTGGTCGGGGCCTTCGGGTACCTCCTCTACGGAGGGATCGGAGACAATCTGGTCTACTACCTGACCCCATCCGAACTCGCCGAGCGGGGAGATGCCGCCTACGAGACCTCGGTGCGCCTGGGGGGTGTCGTGGTTCCCGAGTCAGTGCAGTGGGATGCCGATGCGCTGGATCTCCGGTTCACGGTGGGTGACGGAGACACCGAGCTCGAGGTCCATTCGCGCGGTGCGCCGCCCCAGATGTTCCGGGATGGCATCGAGGTCCTCGTGGAGGGGCGCCTCGCCGCTTCCGGCATCTTCGAGTCGACGAGCCTCATGGTGAAGCACTCCAACGAGTACCGCGCGCCTGAGGAAGGGATGCGTCCGCAGGATCTCTACCAGGACCTCCTCGCGCCGGAGGATGGATGAGGTCTGTACTCGGCACCTCTCTCTCCGTCGCCGCGCTCGTCATCGCGGTGGTGGGGATGGTCATTGCCGTTCTGGCAGCACGCCGGGACAATGATCGCCTCTGGGCCTCGGCCAAGTGGGGAGCATACGCGAATCTCTGGATCATGCTCATCGCGAACCTCCTCATGGTCCAGGCCCTCCTGGTTCGCGACTTCAGCCTTTCGTACGTGGCGCAGGTGGGGAGTTGGGACACACCCACCTTCTTCACCATCATCTCGCTCTGGGCGGCACTGGAGGGCTCCCTTCTCTTCTGGGGGCTGATCACGGCAGCGCTCACCGCCGCCGTCGTCTGGGTGCACCGGAATTCCGAGGGGCCGCTTTTCCGCTATGCCCTCGCCACCCTGTTCGGAGTAGGGGTCTTCTTCTACCTCCTCCTTGTGATCCCGGCGAATCCCTTCTCGCCGGTCTTTCCCGTTCCCACCGACGGACCGGGTCCGAACCCGCTGCTCCAGAACCATCCGCTGATGGCGATCCATCCGCCGATCCTCTACGTGGGGTACGTGGGGATGATGGTGCCCTTCGCCTTTGCCATCGGGGCGCTCCTCTCGGGGAAGCTCGACAACACCTGGATCACCCTCACCCGTCGGTGGACGGTCTTCGCCTGGATCTTCCTGAGCCTGGGGGTCGTCGCCGGGATGTGGTGGTCGTACGAGGTCCTGGGATGGGGTGGCTACTGGGCATGGGACCCGGTGGAGAACGCCTCCTTCCTCCCCTGGCTCACCGCAACGGCGCTGATCCATTCGGCGATGGTGCAGGAGCGCCGGGGGATGCTCGGGGTCTGGAACCTGACCCTGGCGATCTCCACCTTCCTGTTGACGATTCTCGGCACCTTCATGACCCGAACCGGGATCCTCTCCTCGGTGCATGCCTTCGCCGAGGGTACGGTGGGGAGCTACTTCCTCGTCTTCATGGCCATCACACTGGTCTTCTCCGTCGTCCTCCTCCTCGGAAGGAGCGAAGAGCTGAAGACCCCGGGGTCCCTCGATTCGGTGGCATCCAGGGAGACGGTCTTCCTCTTCAACAACCTGGTCCTCATCGCTTTCACCTTCACCGTCCTCCTGGGCACGCTCTTCCCCCTTCTGGCGGAGAGCTTCCGCGGGGTGACGGTGAGTGTCGGGGCCCCCTTCTTCAACCAGATGACCCTCCCCTTCATCGTGGCCCTCCTCTTCCTCATGGGAGTCGGTCCGGCCCTCCCCTGGGGGAAGGCGATGAAGGACGGACTCGAGAAGAACTTCATCTGGGCGGCAGGCGCCATGGTGGCGGCGGCGATCCTCTCGATCCTCCTGGGGGTCCGGAATGTCTACGCCATTCTCGCCTTTGCCTTCGCGGCCTTCGCCCTGGTGACCAATGTCCGGGAGTACATCACCCCGGTCCGTGCCCGGATGAAGGCCCGCGGCGAATCGGTGGGCACCTCCTTCGTCCGGGTGGTCTTCTCGAACCCCCAGCGGTACGGGGGGTACTTCTCACATCTGGGGGTCGTGGTCATGGCCGTGGGAATCGCCGCCTCGTCGGCGATGCAGACCACCTACGAGCAGACCCTCCGCCCCGGCGAGTCGATGCAGGCCGAGGACTTCACCCTCCGCTTCGATGGAATGTGGGCGCAGGACCAGCCCCAGCGCTTCTCGGTGGGTGCGACGCTCGCCGTGACGAAGAATGGTCGGGACATCGGTACGATGGAGCCGCGGCTCAACTACTATCCGACGCAGGAGGACCCGGTCCCCACGCCGGCGGTGCGGAGCCGGATGACGGACCTCTACATCGTCCTCATGGCCTTCCAGCCCGACGGGTCCACTGCCACGATCCAGGCCATCGTGGAGCCACTGGTGATCTGGATCTGGATCGGGGGGGTGATGATCGCGCTGGGCGCGACCTTCGGCCTGGTCTTCGGGATCCGGAAGACCAGGGGAGACCGAAGGCGGAAGCGAGAACGGACTCCTGAATTGACGACCACCGGAGAACGATCATGAGTACAAAGCGGATGGTCCTTGGCTTTCTCATCACGATCCCCATCATCGCGCTCCTCGCCACGGCGATGGATCGCGACCCCCGGGCGATCCCCTCCCCCCTGCCCGGACGGGAAGCGCCCAGCTTCAGCCTCCCGGTCATGCTGACCACCGCACCCCACTCGGTGACCTCCCCCGGCCCGGGTGAGGCGGTGAACCTCGAGGAACTCCGGGGCGATGTGGTGGTGGTGAACTTCTGGGCCTCCTGGTGCCTGAGCTGCCGCACCGAGCACGTTCCCCTCTCGCAGCTTGCCGAACAGTACGCCGACGAAGAGGTCCACTTCTTCCGGATCCTCTACAACGACCGAGCCCCGAACGCCGCGGGGCTCATCGAGCGGATGGGCGGACAGTCGTATCCGACCCTCCTGGACACCCGGTCGTCCACCGCCATCCAGTACGGGTTGACCGGGGTCCCCGAGACCTTCTTCATCGGGCGGGACGGCAAGGTGGCCCACAAGCAGGTGGGGCCGGTCCACCACGACCTCATCGTCGAGTGGATCGAGCGCCTCCTGGCCGAGGAGTGGTCTCCGGAGGTGCAGGGCCCATGATCCAGATCCTCGGCCTCGTCCTCCTCCTGGGATTCCCGGCGCAGCAGGTGGCGCCGGGCCAGGCGGTGGTGCCGGATCCCGAGCAGTTCGAGGCCACGGCGCCCACCGATGACCCCGAACTCGAGGCCGATGTCCGGAAGCTCGCCCGACAGCTCCGCTGCCCCACCTGTCAGGCCCTCTCCATCGCCGACTCCCCCTCGGAGCTTGCCCGGGAGATGGAAGGTGTGATCCGCCAGCGACTGCAGGCGGGGATGACGCCCGAGGAGGTCCGGGAGTCCTTCGTCGCGTCGTACGGGGAGTGGGTGCTCCTCTCTCCAAATCCGTCGGGCTTCAATCTCCTGGTCTACTTCCTCCCCCTGGTGGTCCTCCTCATTGGCGGGGTCATCATCTTCGTGGGTGTCCGTCGCTGGCTCCTGAATCCCACCGTGGAAGAGGCAGCCCCCATCGAATGACCCCCCCACCACTCTCCCTCGAGGGGGTGGCACACCGCTTCGGGCGGCGGTGGGTCCTCCGTGGGGTCGATCTCCAGGTGGCGCCTGGCGAGGTCGTGGTCCTGGCCGGATCCAATGGGGCCGGAAAGACGACCCTTCTCCGGATCGTGGCAACCCTCCTTCGTCCCATGAGGGGGGAGGGATGGGTCGCCGGGCACTCCCTGGTGGAGGGGTCGCACGAGGTTCGCCGGAAGATCGGGCTCCTGGGGCACAGCGCCGCGCTCTACGAGGATCTCACCGCCGTCGAGAACCTCGCCTTCACACTCCGGATGCGCGACGAGCCCGCCGATCGCGCCCGGATCCTCTCCCTCCTGGAGACGGTGGGGCTCGCCGGGCACGCCGACGCGCGGGTCCGTCGGTTCTCGGCGGGGATGCGGCGCCGGGTGGGGGTCGCCCGGGTCCTGGCCGCCCGCCCCGACCTCCTTCTCATGGACGAGCCCTACGCCAGTCTCGATCGAGAGGGGGTCGCAGTCGTCAACGACCTGGTCCGGGGGACGGTGTCGAGGGGGGGAGGGGTCCTCTTCGTGACCCATGACCTCCGTTCGGGAGCCGAACTCACCGATCGCGTCCTCACCCTGGATGGTGGGCGTCTCCAGGAGGGGATGCTCTGATGGGCACCCTCCTGAGGCGATCGCTGGCCGTGGCCCGGAAGGACCTCCTGGCCGAAGGTCGATCCCGGGCGAATCTTCTCTCCGTGATCCTCTTCGCGGGAACCGCGCTCCTCCTCTTCGCCTTCGCCCTGGGCCCCGATGTGGAGGCCATGCGGGAGGCCGGAGCCGGCGTGATCTGGCTCACCATCCTCCTGAGCGGGATCCTCATCTTCAACCGCTCGTACCAGGTCGA
>SLSF01000056.1 GCA_007130605.1 Gemmatimonadota bacterium
AACAACAAGATCAAGACCCTCCAGCGCACCGCCTACGGGTACCGGGATCAGGAGTTCTTCGAGCTCCGCATCTTCGCGCTACACGACACCCGCTACGAACTCGTTGGGTGAACTCCACGGACGGAAACAAGTGAAGAACCTTCCATTTCCTGGATGCACACCGGCGTTCTGCCGGGGCTCCGTTCACTGCACCCGAACCTCGAAGCCAGTGAAGGTCCATGGGGCCGGAGGCGAGTCGGTGAGGATCCAGAGGAGATCGTCGTGCCAGGCCATGATGCGGCCGGGCAATTCCATGTCCTCCACAAGCTTGGCGAGGGTCCACCGGTCGTAGATATCCGCACGGTAGGTGGCAACCGGAATCCCTCCCATCTCGGGATGCGGGCGCCGGTGCTCCACGACGATCAGCGAATCGTGCACGACCCACATCGACGACGTGGTCCCGAAGCTGCGCTGCCAGAGGTTTCCGGCCCGAATGTCCACGGCGAACTCGGCAAGAGCGGGCACCCGCATTTCACCTAGCGAGGGAGGCGGACGTCCGAACTCCGCGAGAATCTCGCCGTCCAGGTTCATGATCTTGTGAGGGTACGTCACCGTGGACCCGCCGATCACCGTGTCGCCGACGACCCGGAAGACGGGGCGGTACTCCCCCAGCACATACGGCTCCTGGGAAAGTGGGCCGTACGGCAGCAGGGACCCCAATGGCTCACCCCCCGATCCCGGTCGGATCTGAAGCGCATTCCCCTGATTAGAGGAGTGATATGTGCCCACGACAGCTTTGCCGCCAGTGAACTGAACGTCCTGAGGCCAGGGTTCCGACTGGAACGTTCGCATATCCACCAGCGAAAGCGCCGAGTCCAGCCTGGTGGTCCTGTTTGCGTCGAGGATCCAGATGCGATCCTCGGTTTCCCAGCCTACACCCCAGATGCCTTCATATTCGCCGGGACCCTCTCCGCCACGACCTGCGATCGCGGCGAGTGCGCCATTCGGCGTGAAGCGCAGGACGCGCGACGACATGCGGTCCCCGATCACGAGATCCCCAGCGGGACCGAAGTCAACCGATGCGTGCGACACAATCTCGCCAATGTACGCAGAGTCCGACTTATCGAGCTCCAGGGTACGCACCGCCTCCAACGAGGCGGGCCTCAACTCTGGTGGTTCCTGACCCTGATCGGCTGTGCAACCGATCAGGGTCAGGAGCACCAGGATCGCGAGCGGGACTGCTCGAGGAGCTTTCACGATCCGCTCAATCCACCGGCGGGATGCAGCAGCATTGGAGTTCCCCCATTTCAGTGGATGGGGCGCCGGGTCAGGGCCCGTCACGCTCCAGCGAATAGACATGCACACGCGCCACCTCAAGCTCGTCGAAGTGCACACCGGCAACGAAGTCGTGTCCGATCACGCCGGGTCTGAATCGGGCCGGGGTCTCGGCGCCTGCCACGACCTCCCCTTCGGGAGAGAGGACCAGCCATCGCACAGAGTCCAGAGGAGCCGGGGTCCAGCTTCCCACCCTCGCCTCGTTGGGCACGTACTCGCGCAACCAGATGTGGTCCACTTCATCGACGATCACTCCCGAGAAGGCCGGCAGGTGATCCGAGATCTCCCACGCCTCGGTGATCTCGGTGCGCTGCTGGATCAGCTGCGGAGCGACCGGACCGCCCCCCTCCCCCTCCTGATGGATGAAGTCCTCCCGTCTCTGCTCGATGTGGGCGTTGGTCACCGGCTCCGGGTTCCAGTGGAAGCGAGACACCGTGCGCAGCTCCCCATCGGCAGAGAGGATGCGCACCTCGAAGCGCATGGGATCGGCTACCACCAGGCCCTCCCCGAGAAGCGCGATATGGATCCACTCCTCGAACTCCACCCGCTGCGCCATCTCGTTCCAGCCCGGCACCAGGTTCAGGACCTCCCAGCTCCCGATGGTGTCGAGGACCTGGAGCTCGAGGCCCCGGCCCTCTCCCGCCTCGAGAGCCGCCCGATGGTAGGTGCGAGCGATGGACTGGGGAGAGGTGAGCCGCTGCGGATAAGCCGAAGCCGTCGCCGCCACCACGGTGCCATCGCGGAAGGCCCCCACAGGATCGGTGCGCTCTCCCACCGGCGATCCCGTCGCGCTAAACTCCCCCAGGAACGCACCGGCCTCATCCAGCATCTGGAGTCGGCTCCGGGCGTCGTCCACCAGGAGGGTATCTCCTGCCAGGCGGGTCAGACCCATGACCTGGCGAAACTCCTCCGGCCCCTCTCCCCGGCCTCCAGCGCTCTGGAGGTGCCGGCCCTCGGCATCGAACCACCGGATCTGGCTGCTCCCCATGTCGGCCACCACCCACCGGCCGTCGCTGAGCCGCTCGATGCCCATGATCCGATCGAAGAGATACGGATCTTCGCCCGACTCCTCCCCGATGGTCACTTGAGGAGATGTGCCCACCGTCCACATCGTACCCCCACCGTCGAAGGCCCCATCCGGATTCTCGACCATGCGGACACCGGCACTGTCGGTGACCACCGCCTCGCCCGACTGCTCAACGTCGCCACCGCACCCGGACAATGCGACGCACAGAAGGAGGACGAACGGGGCCGGAATCTTGCAAACTGGGCACATGGGAGGAACTCCGCCAGGGGAATGGGACCGGTGGCCATCCTCTCACTACGCCAGAACGATGCACCGCCGCCTAACCTACGGCCCCTCTAATTGAGGGACCCGTCTCCCGCGCCGCAAGAGACGAGACCCCGTGAAGCACTGGTCCGGAGATTACTTGCGCTACACAACCAAATACTTGTGTTACACAAGTACCTGTCCTGGTTCCCCACGCCCCACTGTGGTGTAGCACACGAAATGGCACGACGATCGAAGGGCCGACGCAAGGCGAAATCGAAGCACCCCTCCACGAGGAAGCGCCTACTCCGGTGGGCAATTCCGGGAGGACTCGCGGTGCTCCTCATCATCCTCACCGTCGGCCCCCTCCTCTGGATCACCTGCGGCTTCCATGGCTGTCCGGACCCCGCCGACCTGGGGGCGTACCAGCCGGGAGGTGCACCGGTGCTCCTGGACCGCCACGGGGAGCCCTTCGGTGACCTCCACCCTCTCGAAACGCGGACCATCGCCCTCGACTCCCTTCCCACCCACATCCCCGCCGCCTTCATGGCGGCAGAGGACCGCCGCTTCCGGAGCCACCGGGGGGTGGACTGGCGCCGCGTGGTGGGCGCGGCCCTCCGCAATGTCACCGCCCGCCAGGTGCGCGAGGGCGCCAGCACCCTCACCATGCAGCTCGCCCGCACCCTCTTCCCCGAGACGATCCCGGGGGCCGAGCGCACCACCCGCCGCAAGCTCCTGGAGATCCGCACCGCCGGTAGCATCGAGCGCCACTTCAACAAGGACGAGATCCTTGAACTCTACCTGAACCATGTCTACATGGGCGCGGGGGCGTACGGGATCGAGGCCGGCGCCCGGCACTACTTCGACCGCCCGGCCACAGACCTCACCCCCGCCGAGGCCGCCCTCCTGGCCGCGATCCTCCCGGCCCCGGCGCTTCTCGACCCACGCCGCAACCCCGCGGCCGCCACCACCCGGCGGGACCGCGTCCTGGCCCAGATGGCCCACGACGGCACCCTCACCGAAGCCGAACACCGGGCCGCCACCGCCGAACCCGCCACCGCCACCACCGAGCCCGCCACCCGCGCCTCCACCACCCTGGCGCCCCACTTCGTCGAAGCCATTCGCACCGAGCTGGAGGAACGCTTCGGCGAGGCCCTCTACCGGGACCGTCTCCGGATCCACACCACCCTCGACCGCCACCTCCAGCGGGCCGCCGAGGAGGAGCTGGCCCGACAGCTCGAGCGGATCGAGGCGGGGACCTTCGGCACCTTCGACCCGGGCACCCCCTCCGCAGACGGAGGGAGGAGCGGGAGCCCCGACCTCCAGGGGGCCATCGTCTTTCTCGATCCCGGTACCGGCGATGTCCGGGCCTACGTGGGAGGGCGCGACTTCGCATCGTCCCGCTACGACCGGGTCCGCCGGGCCCGCCGACCCATGGGGAGCGCCTTCAAACCCTTCGTTTACGCAGCCGCCCTCGAACAGGGCTTCGTACCGAGCCAGCCCATCGCCGACACCCCCTTCCGCCTCACCGCCACCGACGGCTCCGAGTGGTCTCCGGGGAACTACGACGGGACTTTCGCCGGAACCGTCACCCTCCGCCGTGCCCTCGTCGAATCGCTCAATGTGCCCACCGTCCGCCTCGCCATGGCCACGGGGCTCGACGCCGTGGCCGAGAGTGCGGGGCGGGCGGGGATCCCCGGGCCGATCCCCTCTCTTCCAGCCGCCGCCCTCGGCACCTCCGACGCCACCCCCCTGGAGCTCGCCGGGGCCTACGCGGGGCTCGCGGCCGGAGGGATGCGTCCCCTTCCGCGCACCATCGTCCGGGTGGAGACGGTGGACGGAGAGGTCATCGAAGCGTGGGAGCCGGTAAGGGAAGCGGGGCTGGACCCGGCCATCACCCGCCTCCTCACCGACCTCCTGGAGGGGGTGATCCGCGAAGGTACCGGAAGTGGCGTGCGGAGCGCGGGCTTCAACGGGCTCGCAGCGGGAAAGACCGGGACCACGCAGAACGCCCACGACCTCTGGTTCGCAGGGTACACCCCCGACCTGGCGGGCGTGGTCTGGCTCGGCTTCGACCAGCCCCGTCCCGTCCTTCCCGGCGCCAGCGGAGGCCGGCTCGCCGCACCCGTCTGGGGGGCGATCCTGGCCCGAGCCGAGATGGAGGCTCCGGGGGAACGGAGCTGGCAGTCGTCGGGGGCGCTGGTGGAGCGCTCCATCGATCCCTCCACCGGCCAGGCGCTCGACGAGGGGTGTGACGGCACCGAGGGCGAGCGAACCACCGAACGCTTCCTTGCAGGCGCAGTCCCCCAGTCGGCGTGCCCGGAACAGCCGGGGGTCCGGGAGCGGGTCGGAGGCTTCTTCCGAGGGCTCTTCGGGCGATCGGACCCCGACGAAGAGGAGGG
>SLSF01000248.1 GCA_007130605.1 Gemmatimonadota bacterium
GGAGAAGCCCGAGAAGGCCCGCAAGAAGCGGGAGCCGGTCCACCGGAGACTCCTCCGGACCCCTGCCGGTGGCGACGACCGTCCCGAAGAGGAGCTCCTGGACGAGGTGGACCGGATCCTCGACAAGATCTCGTCGTCGGGGATCAGCTCCCTCACCACCGAGGAGCGCCGGGTCCTGGACGAGGTCTCGCGGAGACAGCAGACGGACTGAAGGGGCTGGCTCCGACGGGCGCCGTCGGTTACTGTGGGCGGGAATTCCCCCGAAATCGACCCTCAGGAACCCGGAATGGCCATGATCTCCGCCCGTCCTCGACGCACCCCTGTTTCCTTCGGAATCCCCCTCCTCCTCCTGGGCCTCCTGGTCCTCCTCGTCCCCAGTCCGACCGCCGCCCAGGTGCCGACGCCCCTGGAGCACTTCGGCTTCGAGATGGGGACCGACCGGGAACTGGCCGACTGGGAGTCGCTCCTGGCCTACTACGACCGGATCGCGGCGGCGAGCCCCCGGATCCAGATCGACACCCTGGGGCGGACGACCCGAGACCGGGACTTCGTGATGCTCACCGTCTCGAGCCCCGAGAACCTGGAGCGCCAGGAGGAGATCCGCGAGATCAACCAGACCCTGGCCGACCCCCGGCGGATCCGTGACGACCAGCACCGGGCCGAGCTCCTCCGCGACGGGAAGGCGGTGGTCCTCATCACGAACCACATCCACTCCTTCGAGGTGGGATCGGGGCAGATGCCACCCTCCCTCCTCTACCGCCTCGCCACCTCCGACGAGCCCGAGGTGCTGGAGATCCTCGAGAATGTGGTGCTCCTCAGCGTGCCTTCGCTGAACCCCGACGGGACCCAGTACGTGGCCGACTGGTGGAACGACTGGAAGGACACCGAGTTCGAGAGTGGGCCGCTTCCCTGGCTCTACCACTGGTACGTGGGCCATGACAACAACCGGGACTGGTACGCCATCCGGCAGATCGAGACCGAGATGACGGTCCTCCACGCCCACAACGCCTGGCGGCCCCACATCGTCCAGGACCACCACCAGCTCTGGGCCGACAACCTCCGGATCTGGGTCCCGCCCTACCAGGACCCGTGGGAGCCGAACATCGACCCCTCCCTCATCGGTGCGGTGAACCAGCTCGGCTCCTACGTGGCGAGTGAGCTCCTGTCCGAGGGGAAGACCGGGGTGGGCACCTACTCCATCTTCGACGCCTTCACCCCGGCCCGCGCCTACCAGCACCACCACGGTGGGGCCCGGATCCTGGTGGAGGTGGCCCGGGCCGACTGGGCCGCCCCCGTCCAACTCACTCCCGACGACCTGAGTGAGCGCAGGGGCGCGGACCCCCACACCTCGCGGTGGAACCATCCGGCGCCCTGGCCCGGGGGCGAGTGGGGGATCGGCGACATCGTCGAGTACATGGAGTCGGCCTCCATGGCGGTCCTCCGCCACGCCGCCCGGAACCGGGAGTACTGGGTCCGCAACTTCGCCGGGATCCAGGAGCGGGCGGTGGAGCGGTGGGACCGGTGGCCCGAGGCGTGGGTCCTCCCCCGGGAGCAGTACGACGAGCACCGCCTCATGGACCTGGTGCGGATCCTCCGGGTGGGTGACGTGGAGGTGCACGAGGCCACCGAGGCCTTCACCGCGGGAGGGCGCCAGTGGCCGGCAGGGAGCTTCGTGATCCCCATGAACCAGCCCTTCGCGTCGTTCGCGCAGGCCCTGCTGGAGGAGCAGGAGTACCCGGACCTCCGCCAGTATCCCGGCGGCCCGCCCCAGGTGCCCTACGATGTGACGGCCCACACCCTCCCTCTCCTCATGGGGGTGGAGGCGGTGCCGGTGGATGGGATGCCCGAGGTGGCCCTCTCGGACCCGATCCCCCTTCCGGACCGGATCCGGTATCCCCTCCCGCCCGAACTCTCCGGTGCCGATGCTCCCCGGGTGGGCGTCTTCAAGGGATGGGGTGAGTCGCAGCCCTCGGGGTGGACCCGGTGGGTCCTGGACCAGCACGAGCTGGCGTACGACACCCTCATGCAGGTCCATGTCCGGGAGGGCACCTTCCGGGACGAGGTGGATGTGGTCCTCTTCCAGTCGCGGGGCGCCGGCTCCATCGTCCAGGGGCTGTCGGCGAACCAGGTGGCCGAGCCGTACGCCGGCGGGATCGGCCAGGAGGGCCTCGACCACCTGCGGGAGTTTGTGGAGGGCGGGGGGCGCATCGTCGCTGTGGAGTCGGCGGCCGACCTCTTCGTGAACCTCTTCGAGATCGAGCTCGGACGGAGTGGGCAGGGAGAGGACTCCCAGTCCTTCTACGTACCCGGGTCGATCCTCCGCCTCGACCTGGAGGGGCATCCCTTCGTGGCCGGCCTCGAGGAGGAGACCATCGCCTGGTTCCAGGGAGGCGGGGGTGGAGGCGGCTCGCGGGCCTGGATCGTCGAGGACCCGCGGGTGGAGGGCCTGGCCCGCTACGGCTCGGGGGATCCCCTTCTCTCGGGATGGCTCATGGGGCCCGAGTTCGTCGCCGAGGGGGCCGCCATGCTCCGGGTGGAGATCGGAGAGGGCGAACTCATCCTCTTCGGCTTCCAGCCCGACTACCGGGGGCAGTCTTCGGCCACCTGGCCCCTTCTTTTGCGGGCCATGGGTGGCGGGTGATCAGAGGGGGCAGTGGCGCCTGAGGAGCTCCACATCGGAGGGGTGCAGCTGCGCCCCTCCGAGCCCCCGGTCGCTCCGGCGCGCCGAGCGGGCGTGCTCGTACATGATGGCGCTCGATTCGGCGGAGTAGCCCAGCCCCAGGGCGTGGCCCAGCTCGTGGGCGATGGCCCGCAGGAGGTGGTCGGGATCGTCGAACTGGTAGATCTCGATCTGGCGGCTGCGGGTGAGGACGAGGGAGCCCAGGGTGCGGGACGTCTCCCGGTAGTAGCCCGAGAGGATCCCGGTCCCGGTGCCCCGCACCTGGGCCTGGAGCCGGTTGTACGCCGCGATCTCCTCGTTCAGCGCGTCGGTGCGTTCATTGACCCGGGCCACCAGGGCATTCACCTCTTCGGCCAGGGCATTCACCCGGAGCCGCTCCCGCTCGATCTCCTCCTCCTCGATCTCGATCTGCGCCGCCTCTCCTGCGGGGGGACCGCCCCGGGCCTCCCAGTACTCGATCCGCTCGCGCAGGGCCTCCTGGCGCCCCTCGAGGGCCTCGAGACGCCTCTGGTGGGTCTGGCGCTGCAGTCGGAGTTCCTCATGGAGGGCATCCATCTCGGCCCGCTGGACCACCAGGGCGCTGGAGCGCTCGGCGAGGGCCTCCTCGCCATCGAGGCGCTCCTGCATGACCTGGTGGCGCGAGTCGTAGACGAAGGAGATCCGGAGTCCCCGATCGGGGTCATGGACGAAGAGCTCCCGGTCGGCGGCCGCCTCCCAGAGGCCGATGGCCTCGCGGACCCACATCTCCGCCTCGTCGGGGGTGAGGCCGAAGCGGTCGTCCACCGATTCGACCCGCCAGCGGATGGGCACATCGCACTGCGCCGGAGGCGGGAGGTCGGCCAGGGCGATGGAGGAGACGAGGAGGAGGGGGAGGATCATCGGGTCTCGGGCTCGAGGGGGGTCGTGAGTGTCGATCTACACCGGGCAGGCGGGGAAGATCGCACGGGGTGACGGCGAGGGGGCGACCCCTTACCTTGCCGGTTCACCCCTCCCCGGCACCCGAACCGCCGCGCGCATGGCTCTTCCTTCCATTCCGAGACTGGCATCGATGGGCGCCGTTGTGGTGGCGCTCGCCGGGTGCGACGATCCACCCGTGGAGTCCGGGGCCCACGAGCTCGCGGTGACCGACTCGGCCGGGGTCCGGATCGTCGAGAATCCGGCGGAGGCCCTGGATCGCCCCCTTCCATGGCAGGTTGCGGATGACCCGCATCTCGTCCTGGGGAGTGTCGATGGGGAGGGGCCCACCAACTTCACCCATCTGATGGGCGCCTTCCGGCTTTCCGACGGGCGCCTGGTGGTTCTGGGAGGAGGGGACCCGGTGCTGGCGCTCTTCGATGCGGATGGCGACTTCCTCCGGGGCATGGGTGGCGCCGGCGACGGCCCCGGCGAGTGGAACAGCATCGGGTCGATCCACCGGGAGGCCGGCGACACCATCGTGGCGCACGACCCCATGGGGCGTGCGCTCCACCGGTACGATCCCGAGGGGGAGCCGGCAGGAAGCGTGCGGCTGGACGCACCCTCCCGGGTGACTCCCCTCCTGGCGACCCACTTCGATGGGGCAGGCCGCCTCATGATCGAGGGAGTCCAGATGGATGCGGTGGCGGCACAGGAGATCTCGGGACGGCACTGGATCACCTACGACCCCGCCACCGGGGCGCCGGGCCCGGTGGTGGAGGTGTCCGGCCCCTCCATGAGCTTCGCCCAGGGTGCCGACGCGGAGTTTCGGGCCCTCCGGATCGTGGAACCCTCTCGGGGAGGGTGGAGCGGACTCCCGGCGGCGGCCGCAGGGGGTGGGCGCTTCGTCACCGGCGAAGGCGAGGCCCTCACCTTCCGGGAGTGGGACCGTCAGGGGGGGCTGGTGGCGGAGTTCCGGGTGGAGGTGCCCCGGGAGCCCGACGAGGAGGTCACCCCGGCCTTTCGGGCACTCCACCTGGACGAGACCGGACACCTCTGGGTCCGTGCCCCCGGCGCCGGGAACCACTGGTGGGTCGTCGATCCGGAGGGCGCCGTGCTCGGTGGGGTCACCCTTCCGGTGGCGGGAGAGCTCCTGGCGGTCTCCGAGGACGAGATCCTCCTGAGGGTGGTGGACGAGTTCGACGTCCCGCACCTCCATCTCCACCACCTGGACCGGGAGCGCTCATGATCGGCGTGGCGGTCGCCTCGCTCCTGGTCACCCTCTGGTTCCTGGTGGAGCCCCTGGGCCGACGCTTCGAGGCGACGGCGATCTGGGTGGTGAAGGCGAGCACTCCGGGGTCGCGATCCGGGGCGGAGGA
>SLSF01000271.1 GCA_007130605.1 Gemmatimonadota bacterium
ATACCCGGGAGATGTATCGGAGCCGAGCCCTCGAGATCGTCGAGGCGATGGCGGCTCGGGGGACCACTGCGCCCGGGGGTGGTCCGATTCTGGGACTGGGGGCCGACATCATCACCGGTTTCCCCGGTGAGACCGACGAGGACCATGCGCAGACGGTGGCCCTGGTGGAGGAGCTGCCCTACACCTACCTCCACGTCTTCCCCTTCTCACCCCGCGACGGGACGGTGGCGGCGGAGCTGGTGAAGGAGATGCCCGTGCCCCAGCGGGTGGCGGGGGAGAGGAGCCGGGAGCTGCGCGATCTCGTCCAGGCGAAGGAAGCGGACTACCGCCGCCAGCGGGCGGGGAGCCGGGCCCGCGTGGTGTTGGAGGGCGAGGGCCGCTCGGCCCTCACCGAGGACTACCTGCGGGTGGGGGTGAAGGGACCGCTCCCGGAGGATCACCGGGTGATCCACGATGCGGAGCTGGCGATGGTCGATGGGGAGCTCACGGCGTTTCTGGGGAGGTGCTGACGGAAGGCTCCTGCCTCGTCTCCTCGTCGGGGCCGATGCCTGTCTCCTGGACGACGAGCGGGCCCTGGAGCCCCGTGCACCTCGGTACCCGCTCCCGCCAGGAGGTCCCTGCGCTCTGGAGGTTGTGGGGCACACAATGACACACAAGCCATGGCGTGTCTTGACGGCGTACCCCCGATGGCGTGGATGAGCCGGGCCTGCTATCGTGATCGCATGAGCAGGAGGGGTGGGGCGCATTTGTAGCGTTTTCGCTACAGCGGCTCGCCCACTTCACGGCGTTCGCCGAAACCATCGCCCTCATTGTAGCGTATACGCTACAGACGCTTTTGCGCCCCTCCCACCCTCCGGAGCCCATGCCCGCACTCACTCCTTTCCAGCTCTTCTTCCACGACGTGGAGGACGAGTTCGCCGCCACTCGCCGCATCCTCTCGGCTTTTCCCGACGAACATGCAGACTGGCAGCCTCATGACCGCTCCATGTCGCTGGCCACCCTGGCGGCCCATATCGCAGAGCTCCCCCGTCTGGCCCACCTCATCGCCACCGAGGACGAATGGGATGTCACCGCAGGGGGTGGGTACACGCCGTCCGGGGCGCGCACCCGGAGTGCCATCCTCGACCTCTTCGAGGAAAGCTCCAACCCGGCGCTCGAGGCCATCCGCTCCCTGACACCCGATGACCTCGCCCGTCCATGGGCCATGCGGGGGGGAGAGGTGGTGTACTTCGAGGGACCCCGGGGCCCTCTCCTGCGGCAGTACCTGGTGAGCCACACGGCCCACCACCGGGGTCAGCTCGGGGTCTGCTACCGGCTCCTGGGCGTCGCCCTGCCGGGGATCTACGGCCCCACCGCAGACCAGGTGCCCTCCTGACCCCTCGGGGTTCCCCCTTCACCCCATCTTCACCGCATCCCGCCACCCCCGCCACCCACGCCGGTGGAGACTCCGGCACCGCCGGAAAAGCCGCCGGGCATGCCGGACCCCGACGAGGTCATCTGCATGCGGGGCTGGGAGTTCTGGGTGATCCAGAGGAAGAGGAGGAGGTTCTGGAGGCTGGGATCCATGCCGGCCGTACCCCCTGCTCGGCCCCCCACCGCGCTGTGGATCCAGTGGGGGAGTTCGAAGTCTCCACCCTCCTTCCGTACCGCCGCTTCGAGGCGCTCGAGGAGCTCGTGGGAGAGCTCCGGGTCCAGGATCATGAAGGGGAGGTGTCGGGCCAGGAGTTCCACGGCGCCACCGGGATCCGCCTGCACGGCCTCCTCCAGCCCCTCCCTCAGCTCCCGGTGCCGGGTCCGGATCCTGGCCCGTAGCCGGGCCCCCCGCTCGGTGAGCTGGTGACCGCCTTCGGCAGCCGCGATCCAGAGCCCCGGGGCCAGTCCGAGGAGGCCGCCCAGCAGGGCTCCCGTCACCAGATGGGACTCGACCTGCCACGCCGCCAGACCCATCAGGGCCGGAAGGAGGAAGGAGGCGAGGAGAGCCCCCCGTTTCCGCTCCGGGTGCGCCTCCAGGTGACCGGATCGTACCATCTCGTCGCGGGCTCCGCGGCGGGTCCGGGTCTGGGGCCGGAGTGCAGCCCCCATGAAGGCCTGGAAGGAGTCGTGCTGCCCGACGGTGTCCAGGAAGGTGGCCTCGGTCTCGGTGAGGAGGTCGCCGGCGGGAGGTGGGTCGGCTCGATGCACCCGGAGGGTGCCGGCCGCCAGTGCGCCGTGTTCGTCGGTGGCGCCCGCCTCGCCATCGGTGTCGGTCCGCTCGAGGGTGACATGCCCCCTGCGGGCCAGATCCACCAGGAGCGCGGTGAAGACCCGGAGTCCATAGTACGAGGTGCCACTCACCAGGTAGCCGGCCTGCTCCAGGGGCAGGTCGGGAATGCCGTCGGGGACCACCGTGGGTGGGTCCGGGGGATCCCGCCAGAGGAGGGCGAGGGCCGTGCCGGGGAGGAACCCCACGAGGAAGGCCCCCACCGCGAGAAGAAAGACCCGAAAACGGCCCTCCCGGGGCTCGGGGGGCGCCCGGCCCGGGAGCTGGGCAGGAAAGCCCACCTGCACCCCGTACGAGGTCCGGGGCTCCACTTCGTCCCTGGTGAAACGGACTTCCCAGCCCGACGCCCCGGGGGTCGGGGTCGCATCGGGGTCCTCCTCGTCCACTCCCTCCCGCCGTGCCAGGATCCCCTCATCGGAAGGGGTGAAGCGGATCTCATGGGCCTCGAGGCCGAAATCGGGCCAGAGGATGCGGACCTCGATATTTCGAATCGGCACCTCCCAGGCGGCACCCACCGCATCCCAGGCGATCCGGTTCTCGCCCTCCACCTCCTGGAGGGCGCCCGTGACCCGGTAGGCGACCTCGAAGGTGGTGGGCTCCCCCCGGGGCTCGAAGTCCCAGGTGACCTCCACACTCCGGCTACCCTCGTCCACCGACACCTCATGGACCTCGACGTGGGGGCTCGAGACCTGCACGTCGGTGATGGCGTCCAGGCCTCCGGTGGACAGCCTCCGGAACCCCTGGGAATAGGTCCCGCCCTCGTAGACGAAGTCGATGGACTCCTCCACCCAGTAGCCGCCGTCGGTGCCCAGTTCGAGCTCCACGCGGTACCCCTCGATCTCGTAGCTTCGCTCAGTTTCCTGTGCCGCCAACGCGGCCCCGGGAAGAACCGAGAGGGCGAGGAGGAGGACGCCGATGCGCCGGAGGGAGGGTGTCGGTTTCCCCATGGCCGGGGTCGGTCGTTCATCAGGATGCGGTCGGGCGGGAGGCTGGATCATGCCTGGTTCCTCTACTTCGGCTTGCGGTCCTCTTCATCCATCCGTACAGGGGGGGTCTCACGGGACGACGGGCCCCCTCCGGCGGGATTCCACACCGGGTACGAATTGCCACGCCGGAGCCTTCGCCTCGCCACTCCCGACCGTGGGTTCCCCTTCCCGGGAGGGTCCGGATGCCCCGGCAGCCCTATCGGAAGATCGCCCCATCCAGGGTCGCCTCGAAGAAGCGGAAGGCGTTCTCCCGGCCCAGGCTCCATCCCGCGCTCACCTGCGCCGGGATGGTGTAGCCATCGGCGGTGAGTTCTCCCGAGAGCTCCACCACGAAGGGCTCGTAGCCGGGTCCCGCCCGCTCGGACCAGCGCATGGCCGACGCCCGCACCGGTCGTCCCTCCGGATCCACCTCCAGCATCGTCTCCACCGGCTCCTCTCCCACCGTCATCCGGAAGAGGGCCCGGTTCTCGTCCACCTCCTCCCAGGTGACTCCCCCTCCCGGTACGAGGACAGAGGGGACCAGGACGGCCTCCATGGCGAGGCGCCTCGCCGCAGACCGCGTCACGTCGGTGCCCTTCGCCCGGACCACCGGAATGAGGCCCCAGAGCTTCCACCGCATCTCGCCCTCTCCGGCCTCGTAGCGGTCGAAGCCCCGAATTCGGACGAGACCCGCCCGGGTACGCGCCTCCCAGAGGAAGGCCTCCGGGGGCGCCAATGTCTGCTCCGCCACGAAGGGGACCGGGTCCCGGTCGGGGTCGAGGCGCAGCTCCCCGTGCATGGTCAGCTCCACCGACGTCGCCAGCGGGGTGCCCGGGGCGATGGCACGGAGGAGGAAGCGGCGGGCCGGTTCGGGGAGGTCATCAACCATCTCGGGTTGGAACATCTCTCTTGCCTCGGTTGGAGGGTCGGGGTCGGTTCCTTCCACCCCACCATCGGCTTCGGGCGCCATGCATCCGGCACCCCAGAGGAGGACAGCGGCAGAAAGGAGACGGGTGCGGAGCGGCAACATCAGAACCGGACCCCCACCAGGAATTGCGGCACGAAGATGGGGGACTCGATCTCGTCGAAGAAGTGGGGCGGCGGATTCGACTGGAGGATCCCGAACCCCAGGCCCGGCGCCGGATGCAGGAAGAGACGGTCGTTGGCGAAATCCAGGGTGTAGCCCACCTTGGCCTCCGCCCACAGCTCCCACCCCGGATGGTACGACTCGGTGACATGGGAGTAGAGCCGGTTGTATGCCGGGTAGAGCTCCGCCTCCAGGCTCAGATGGTCCGTCACGTATCGACGGTACCCCAGGATCAGGGTGTAGGCGTTCGCCGTGAAGCTCTCGTGCCGGTAGTTCTGGTAGGCGGGGCCGATGGAGACCTCGTTCCGGTCGTCGATCCGGTAGTTGAAGTAGACCTGGTAGATCCGGACCAGTGGGAAGGTCAGGCTCGTCGAGACGCTCCACCTGGAGCGTGTGTCCCCCTGCCGGGCTTCGAGGGGCACTGCACCGATCAGGAGGAGCAGGGTGATCCAGAGGATGGGTCTCATCGGTCGCCTCCAGGGTCCAGGAGATGTCGGTGCACCGCTTCCCGCACGGCGGGCGCCTCGAGGATGATGACGAGGTGTCCCCCGTGATCGAAGGGGAGGAGACGGGCATCGGGGA
>SLSF01000251.1 GCA_007130605.1 Gemmatimonadota bacterium
GCCGGTCTCGAGCTCGACCCCACCGTGGCCGACGCCGTCGCAGTGGCCATGAAGGAGTGGGCCATGGAACGGGGGGCCACCCACTACACGCACTGGTTCCA
The DNA here is from genome assembly GCA_007130605.1 of Gemmatimonadota bacterium. Taxonomy (GTDB): domain Bacteria; phylum Gemmatimonadota; class Gemmatimonadetes; order Longimicrobiales; family Gaopeijiaceae; genus SLBA01. The sequence goes on from SLSF01000251.1 coordinate 102, forward strand.
GCCCCTCACCGGCCTCACCGCCGAGAAGCACGACTCCTTCCTGGCGCCGTCGGAAGAGGGCCGGGCCATCACCGAGTTCAGCGGGCGCGAGCTCATCCTGGGTGAGCCCGATGCCTCCTCCCTCCCCTCCGGGGGGCTGCGGACAACCTTCGAGGCCCGGGGATACACCGCGTGGGACCCCACCTCCCCCGCCTTCATCATCGAGGGACCGGGAGGGGCGACCCTCTGCATCCCCACCGCCTACTCGTCGTGGGCCGGCGATGCACTGGACCAGAAGATCCCCCTCCTCCGCTCGATCCACGCCCTGAGCGAAGAGACGAAGCGGGCGCTCCGGATCTTCGGAGTGGAGGCCTCGAAGGTCTCCCCCACCCTGGGTGTGGAGCAGGAGTTCTTCCTGGTGGACGAGGAGTTCTTCTACGGGCGTCCGGACCTCCAGACCTCGGGGCGGACCCTGGTGGGCTCGAGCCCGCCGAAGGGACAGGAGCTCGAGGACCACTACTTCGGGGCGATCCCCGACCGGGTCCTGGAGTACATGCAGGAGGTGGAGGAGGCCCTCTACCGGCTGGGAGTGCCCATCAAGACCCGCCACAACGAGGTGGCCCCCGGCCAGTTCGAGATGGCGCCGGTCTTCGAGAACGCCAATGTGGCGGCCGACCACCAGCAGATCATCATGGCGACCCTCCGTCGGATCGCCCGCCGCTACGGCCTCGTCTGTCTCCTCCACGAGAAGCCCTTCCAGGGGATCAATGGGAGTGGAAAGCACCTGAACTGGGCGCCGGCCACCGAGAACCAGAATCTCCTGGAGCCGGGGGATACGCCCCACGAGAACATGCAGTTTCTCTTCTTCTGCACCGCGGTCCTGCGGGCGGTGGAGCAGCACCAGGACCTGGTGCGGGCCTCGGTGGCCTTCGCCGGGAATGACCACCGACTGGGGGCGAACGAGGCCCCGCCGGCCATCATCTCCATCTTCCTGGGGGACCAGCTCACCGACATCTTCGAGCAGATCGCCGAGGCCGGAACGGCGAAGCGCTCGAAGAAGGGCGGCATCCTCGGACTCGGGGTGAAAGTCCTCCCCGACCTCCCGAAGCACGCCGGCGACCGGAACCGGACGAGCCCCTTCGCCTTCACCGGAAACAAGTTCGAGTTCCGCGCGCCGGGATCCTCGCAGTCGGTCTCGCTCCCGGCCACCGTTCTGAACACCATTGTGGCCGAGTCCATCGACGAACTGGCGGGCCGGCTCGAGAAGGCCATCGAGGGCGGCGCATCGCTGGACGACGCGCTCCGGACGGTGCTCGCCGAGGTGGTGCCCGGGATCCGGCGCATCATCTTCAATGGCGACGGATATTCGGAGGCGTGGGAAGAGGAGGCGGAGCGCCGCGGACTCCTCAACCTGAACTCGACCCTCGACGCCCTTCCCTTTCTGGTGAAGGACAAGAATGCCGAGCTCTTCGAGAAGTATCGGGTGCTGAGCCGGAGGGAGCTGGAGTCGCGCTACGAGATCGCGCTGGGCCAGTACTTCCACACCATCAACATCGAGGGCGAGACGTCGGCCGACATTGCGCGGACCATGTTCCTCCCGGCGGGGGTGCGCTACCTGAACGAGCTCCTGGAGGCATGCGTGCGGAGCAAGGAAGTGGGCATCAAGACCGCGGGAGTTCAGCGGACGGTCAAGGACTTCGCCCGGATGATCGACGAGCTGGAGGAGTCGCTCCGGGTGCTGGTGGAGGGGAACGCCGAGCTCGGCGGGGAGTCGGTGGCCGAGAAGGCGGTGCACATGCGGGAGAGGATCATTCCCGCCATGCGCCGGGTGCGCGAGGTGGTGGATGCCATGGAGCGGGTGATCCCCGACGACCTCCGGCCCATGCCCAGCTACCGCGAGATGCTCTTCATGAAGTGAGCACACCCCCCGGGGTCGGATCCGGCCCCGGGGGACCCTACTTGATGGGCCGGGAGATGACGCAGGCGTTCACCCCGCCCACTCCCATGGACAACTTGCCCGCGGCCCCCTCGGGGAGGGGGATCTCGCGGTCGAAGGCGTAGGCGTCGTGGACCGCGGCGATCTCGGGGTTCAGCTCGCCCTCGGCCAGGGGAGTCGGATGGATGATGCCCCGCTGGGCGCCCAGGTACTGGGCAGTGAGCTCCCATCCTCCGCACGCACTCATCCCATGCCCGAAGGTCCCCTTTCGGGCGGTGACCACCACCGTTTCGGGGAGGACACCCCGGAGCGTTTCGACCTCCAGGTAGTCTCCCGGGGTCGCCGTGGCGTGGAGGTCCCAGCTCCCGACCTGGTCGGGACGCACCCCGGCCTGGGCAAGCCCTTCCTCGATGGCGGCGGTGGGACCTTCGCGGGATGGGGTGATGATGTGGTCGGCGTCGGAGGAGACCCCCACGGCGAGAGGCTCCATGCCCAGGGGCTCGAGACCCCGGGCCTCCATGTACTCCCGATCGCCGATGATCCAGAGGGCCGAACCCCCGGAAACATGGGTGCCGCGGAGGCCGGTGAGGGGTTTCGAGACCCCGCCGCCGGCCGCCAGGACCCGGGCGCTGTAGAAGCCCCCGACGGTGAGGGCGTGGGGTGGAGGGTCGGCGGCGCCCACGACCACTGCCTTCGCCTCGCCCCGGCGGATGGCGTCCATCCCCAGCTTCAGGGCGACCCCGAAGGTGGAGCAGGCGGCCACCGGCGCGAAGGCGAGCCCGGTGATCCGCCCCATCATGGAGATCTGCGAGGCCGGGGTGTTGTGGATGTTCCAGAGGAGATTGGTGGTGACCTGCGTCCAGGGGGGCGCGGGGACGCCCCAGCGGGAGAGAAGCTTCGCCTTCTTCCGCTCGCGGGTGCGGATGACCTTGAGCTTGCCCGCCTCCACATCGCCTCCACCGACCTCGACCTTCTCGATCTCGGCGAGCTCGGCCAGGAAGTCGGCCAGGTCCGACGAGTGGGGCGCCCACCAGGCGTACCAGCGGGTGCGGGCCCGGTAGCGCTCATCCTCGTCGTCGAGGGTCTCGGGGTCGGTGGGTGGGTCCCCGGCGGGGAGCTCTCCCGACTCCCGGTAGCGCCGGAGGGCGTCATTCCGCTCCGGGGCGGACCAGAAGCGGTCCCACTCGCGCTGGGCCTCGTAGAAGTCGAGGGTGGCGTCGGCGATGGTGGGCAGCGCGCCGAGACCGGTGCCCACGTAGACGTGGGCGGCGGTGCCCAGCTCCTGGAGGATCGACTCGAGGGCCGGTCGGTCCTGCACCGCCTGGATGAAGGAGCCGATGGCCAGGAGGGTCGTCGGATCCATCTTCGAGGTGAGCTGCGAGAAGCGGTTGGGGGGGAAGCGCTCGTCGATCCACTCCCGGTAGCGCTCGAAGTCGAGGTCCGGCTCTCCCACCAGGAAGTTGTCGGGCCCGAAGCCATTGAATGGCGAGAGCCAGCTCTCGGCCGAGGCCAGGTTGCGTTCGAAGCTCTCGATGTCGGGACAGCGGGGTGCGATCACACCCCACCCGTACACACCAATCTGCGTCAAGTGATCACCCTCCCACACATGGACCGCTCGGATGACCGGGACGGGCCACGTCCCAGGAGCCACCCACTCGCACGGCAAGGAAGGTCACAAGTTCGGGCGCGTTGCGCCACCCGTGGCCGGAACGTCGGCTCCGGTGAGGGGTCCATCGCACCATTCGCCACAAGATGAACCCCCGGAATGGGAGACCCGAAACAATGGATGATGCCTCCTCGATCCTGGTAACCGCCACCGACACGGTGACCGAGTACGCCACCGAGTTCGGACTCTCCGCCCTCGGGGCCATCGTCGTCCTCATCGTCGGTGCCTGGATCGCCACGCGGATCCGGGTCGGCCTCCGGAAGCACCTGGAGGGCACCAAGGTCGACCAGACCCTCGTGCCCTTCGTGGCCGCCATGGTCTACTGGGGGCTCATGGCCTTCGTGATCCTTGCGGTACTGGGGATCGTCGGAGTCCAGACCGCGTCGGCGATCGCCGTCCTCGGTGCCGCGGGTCTCGCCGTGGGGCTGGCACTCCAGGGAACCCTGGGCAACTTCGCGGCCGGGGTGATGCTCCTGATCTTCCGGCCCTTCGACGTGGGCCACTGGGTCGAGGTGGCAGGCACCGCCGGCACGGTGAAGGAGGTCTCCATCTTCAACACCGTCCTCTTCACCGGCGACAATGTGAAGGTCGTGGTCCCCAACGGCCAGGTCTTCGGGCAGAACATCAAGAACTTCTCGGCCAACGACACCCGGCGCATCGACCTGGTGATGGGCGTCGGGTACGACGACGACCTGCAGGTGGCCCACGATACCATGATGGAGATCGTGAAGGCCGACGAGCGGGTGCTGGAGGAGCCGGCCCCCAACATCCGGGTGGCGGAGCTGGGCGACAGTTCGGTGGACTTCATCGTCCGGCCCTGGTGCAGGACCCCCGACTACTGGCCGCTGCGGTGGGACCTGACCTGGCGGATCAAGGAAGGGCTCGAGGCCGCAGGGTGCTCGATCCCCTATCCGCAGCGGGATGTGCACCTCTTCAAGGAGGACAAGGAAGCGTAGCTCAGTTGCCCCCGGCTCCCGGCACCGTGGGCCCTGCGCGGCCCGGCGCGAGGGAGTCGGGGGTGACCCCGTAGGGGGGCATGATGTCGACGGCTTCGCGGTCGAGCTGGTCGCCGTAGCGCTGGACCACCATCCGCTCGCCCTGGCGGGCCATGTCCATGGCCTCGGCCAGGATCCGGGCGGCCTCCTGTGGCGCGTGGAAGCCGTGGGAGCCCTCGGAGTAGACCCAGTCGATGCGCCATCC
>SLSF01000127.1 GCA_007130605.1 Gemmatimonadota bacterium
ATCGGCGTGTCGACTCCCGCCGGACCGGAGGTGCCGACGATCACCTGGTCCCTCGACACCCTCGCCATGATCGGAAGCCTGGAGGGAGAGGAGAGCGAGTTGTTCGGGAGTCTGACCGGTGCATCGATCCTTGCAGACGGACGCTTCCTCGTGATGGACAGCCAGGGGAGCCGGGTGGCATTGTTCGACGAGGGTGGCGAGCACCTCTCCTCCATCAGCAGTACGGGAGAGGGGCCGGGCGAACTCCAGCTTCCCACGGCGCTCGCGGTCTCGAAGAACCGGAACATCTTCGTCATGGACCGCCTCCTCGGAAGGATTTCCCGCTTCGCCCTCGAGGGGAATCACTTCGAGTTCGAGGAGATGTGGCCTGCACCTTCGATGCCCCAGGGGGTGTGCGTCAGCGATGGTGCGCTCTGGGTCGGGGTTCTCCGGGAGGGACGGCTCGCGCACAGGATGGGCGAGGACGGGACGCTGGAGGAGGCCGTCGGCGATGCGCCCGACGTCCCGGAGATGCGTGATCTGGGTGATCTGGGTGAGCTGCTGGCTTACCCCCAGTTGGTGCGTCCGGTGATTCACTGCGACGACGGGGCGGGGCTCATGATCCTCGTGAGCGGCTCCCATCCGCTCGTCCAGGCGTACCGAAGCTCGGGGGATCGGCTCTGGTCGATGGAGATGCCGGACTTCACCTCCTTTCAGTCTCGGCAGACGGAGACCGGTGGCGTGACGCACAGCAGTCATCCGGAGCGGGGATCCCACTTCGCCACCGGGGTCGTGCCCTGGGATGACGAGCATGTGCTCGTCCAGTACGAGATCCGATGGGAGAACGGGGAACGGGAACCCGGGGTGGACTCCCGGTTGGTCGAAGTCGCGACCGGAGCGATGGTCGGCCGAAGCATGGAGCTCCCCCGAATCCTTGCCGGCAGAGGGGACCGTTTCCTGATCGAAGGAAGCGAGGTCTTCCCCGAGGTGATCGTGGTCGAGCGACACGACTGGCAGGAATAGGAATTCCGAACCCGGGGTGGCGCTCACCGCCCCAGCTTGCGTCGGAAGAAATCGGCGGTGGCCTCGTACGATGTGATCCAGTTCCGGTGGAGCAGGAAGGAGTGGACCTCGTCGGGAAAGACCAGCTGTTCGACATGAACCTCCCGCTCCCGCAGCGCCTCGACCAGCGCCACGGTCTCGACGAAGCGGACATTCCGGTCGTCGTCGCCATGAACCAGCAGGACCGGTGATCGCCATCCGTCGAGCGTCGCCATTGGTGAGGACTCGAATGCGAGCGCCTCGGTTTCGGGGTCCGGGTCCCAGTCGGGTCGGAAGGTCCGGATTCCGACATTCCAGTCGTGCACGCCGTGAAAATCGACACCCGCGGCGTACAGCTCCGAGGCCCTCGAGAGCCCCATCGCGGTCAGGTACCCCCCGTAGGAGCCTCCCCACAGCCCGATCCGCTCCGGATCGACATCGTCACGGGCCTCGAGCCAGACCCCGGCCCCGATGACATCGTGGAACTCGCTGCCTCCCCCGGCCCCATAGTCGAGGGCCTCCCGGAACTCCATCCCGTACCCGGTCCCGCTCCGGAAATTCACGGAGAGGACGATGTATCCCCGGGCGGCCAGGTACTGGTTCAGGGCGTAGGAGTAGTGGTAGTAGCTCCGGTAGTGGAAGCCCAGGAGCATCTGCCGCCTGGATCCCCCGTGAAAAAAGGCGATGGCCGGCCGGCGCTCTCCCGCCTGCAGGTCGTGGGGCAGGAAGAGCTGCGCGGGCACCTTCATCCCGTCGGCGGCGGTCAACGTCACCGGTTCGGGCACGACCAGCGCCTCGGTGGGGAAGTCGGTCGGGATCCCGCCGGGGTCTCCCGCCGCGATCATCGGCCGGGGCTCGTCCGACAGGAGCACCGCGGCGTGACCGGGGGTCCGGGGGCCGGAGCGAAGGAAGGCCAGGCCCCCGTTACTCAGCGGTCGAGGCTCCCATTCGATGCCCTCTCCCGACGTGAGGGCCTCCGGGGATCCTCCATCGACCGGAACCCGCCAGATGTGACGCCGATGGAGGTCATCGGGGTCCAGATCCGTCTGATTCGACGAGTAGTAGATCCGCTCCCGGTCGGGAGAGAGGATCACGTCCTCGACCTCGAACTCCCCTGCCGTGAGGGGGATCGGCTCCCCGCCACCCGCGGGAATCGAATAGAGATGGAGCCACCCCGTGCCCTCCCAGGGGAAGACGATCCGGTCGCCGGCAGCCCACTGGAGTTGATTCGAGGCCGTCACACCCCAGAACCGGCTTCCCACCCCTTCGTCGGCGCGCCAGAGTTCGGTGGATTCGCCCGTTTCGACCTCGGCGATCCGGATCGACCAGGGATACGCTTCGCGGACCGCCTGGAAGGAGCGGATCTCGGTGTCCGCCGCCACCCGGATGAAGGCGAGCCGCGCCCCATCCGGAGACCAGACCGGGTCCCGGTCGCGGTCGACCGAGGGGTCCATCCATTCGATCGTCTCCCGATCCAGGTCCAGGACCCCGAGAAAGGCATGGGTGCCCCGGTTGCTGATGAAGGCGATGCGTCGCCCGTCGGGGCTCCAGGTCAGGGATCCCGCACCCCCGCGCACCTGGGCGAGCGAGCGGGTCTCCCCGCTCCCGTCGAGGGGTGTGAACCAGATCTGTCCCTGTCTCGACGAGGCGAAGCCGGAGCCGTCCGGGGCCATCGTCGCGTTGCCTCCGGGGCCGAGGCGCACCGGGTCGCCCCCATCGAGAGCCACTCGCCACAGGGCCTGCTCGACGCCCGCCGGATCCGAGGTCGGATTGGCATTGCCCCCGCGGGCGTAGACCAGCGTCCTCCCGTCGGGGGTCCAGGTCAGCCCCGACAGCTCCTGCCCATCGTCTCCGGTGTAGTCGGTGAGCGCGCGGCCCTCGTAGCCCGGCGGCTCGGCGACCCAGATGTTGCGCGTGCCCCGGTCATTCAGGACCCATGCGACCGCGCCGCCCTCGGGCGCGGCGGTGATCGCGTATGGAAAGGGACCGCTCATGACCGAGGAGACGGTCACGGATTCGGGCGTCTGGGCCGAAAGTGGGGCTCCGACCAGAAGGAGGGATGCCGCGAAGAGAAGGGCGGATCGGGGTCGCGGGCGAGGAGCGGAGAGGATCATGGCATTCGTGGGGCAGAGGTCGACGGTACGTGAAATCTCGAATGGTGGCTGCCTTCGGCCCCTCCTCTCGAGGGCGGAGGCAAGGTAGGGGGCGGCTTCTGGGGGTGCAAGCCGCCGAGGAGTCGGTGATGGCGGGGGGGGCGGTGAGCCCGGGAGGTGTCGGAGAGATCGCAGTGACTCATCGATTGCGAGATCGATGGCCGATTGGGAGCTTTCCCGCCGGACCTCTCAACCCCTGCTCTGCCCGCCTCATCTCCAGTTCGCCTTTCAAACAGGACTTGTCCACCCACATCTGGATGTGTACAATCACGGAACTAGCAATCAGTAGCAAATTGCGATTTCCGGTGAGCCAGCAATGAAAATGCCCGTCAGCCCCCCCAGGGTCGATGACATCCTCGATCGCCTCGGTGAGGAGCGATTGAAGGCCGTCGTGGGTGGTCGTCCCCTGGTTGAGGGGAAGTACCTTCACTGGGACAACATCAGGCACCGAGAGCCACCGAACGAGCTGACCCCGGAGGAATGGTGGGTCAAGATCAAGCTTGCCCGTGACTCGGCGTCCGAAGCGATGCCGCTCCTGGACAAGTCCGATAGACCATTCGGGCTCGCCTATGTCGCGCCCCTCCGGCAGGGTCTTCATCGGATCGACCAGAGCTTCGGAATGACCGGCTCGTCCTCCGATGTCCAGGAGATGGTGTCTGCGCATGGCAGGAGCTATCTGCTCACGAACTCGTTGATGGAGGAGGCGATCCGATCGAGCCAGCTCGAGGGTGCGTCCACCACCCGGGTTCGGGCGAAGGAGATGATCCGGGAGCGACGGCGTCCGGGGGACAAGAGCGAGAGAATGATCCTCAACAACTTCCGCGCCATGGAGAGGATCGAGGAACTCGCCCGGGAGGAGCTCACGTCGGGCCTCGTCTTTGAACTCCACAGGATCCTGGTCGATGGGACCCTGGACGATGCCGAGAAGGCCGGCGTCTTCCGCACGGCAGAGGACCGTGTCGTGGTGGAGTTGCTCCACACGGTCGAGACCGCTCACGTCCCCCCGGCGGCCGCGGACCTCCCGGATCGGATGGAGCGCCTCCTTGATTTCGCGAACCAGGAGACGCCGGACGAGTGGCTTCACCCGGTTCTACGTGCCGTGATCCTCCACTTCATGATCGGGTACGACCACCCTTTCGTGGACGGGAACGGCCGGGTGGCCAGAGCACTCTTCTACTGGGCCATGCTCCGGTACGGCTATCCTCTCACGAAGTATCTCTCGATCTCGAGGGTCCTCCGGGAGGCGCCCGTCCAGTACGCACGCGCCTACCTCCATACCGAAACCGATGGGAGCGACCTGACCTACTTCGTCGATCACCAGATCCAGGTCATTCTTCAGAGCATCGAGTCCCTGGCCAGGTACGTGGACCGGAAGGCCTCGGAGACTCGGGTACTGGAGGCGGACATTCGTGACTCGTCGGATCTGAACCCCCGCCAGCTTCGTTTACTCGGCCACGCCCTCCGGAACCCCGGCTTCGAATACACCGTTCGCTCGCATCAGTCGAGCCATCGGGTTGTGAACAACACCGCCCGGGCCGATCTGGTCGACCTGGTGGACCGGGGCCTTCTGATACGATCGATGCGCGGTCGGCGGCACACCTTCATCGCTCCCCGGGATCTGAGGACCCGATTGAGGGCTCTGGAGTCCTGACCGTCAGGCCGCTCGCCGCCTCG
>SLSF01000306.1 GCA_007130605.1 Gemmatimonadota bacterium
CCCTCCGGAAGGGTGTAGTCCCAGGCCTCCACCCGCGAAAGATCCACCCCGACCCCCGCTTCAGGATTCAAAGAGGGAGGCCTGGTCCGAGAGCCCCTCGGGGGGCGTGTACCCGAAGCGCCGGTAGCAGCGAGGGGTCGCCATCCGGCCCCGGGGGGTCCGCATCAGGAAGCCCTCCTGGATGAGGAAGGGCTCGTAGACCTCCTCCAGCGTTCCCTGGTCCTCGCCGATGGCCACGGCCAGCGACGAGATCCCCACCGGCCCCCCCTCGAACTTCTCGATGAGGGTGCGGAGGATCCGGCCATCCATCTCGTCGAGGCCGTACTCGTCCACCTCCAGGAGTTCGAGGGCCGCGGCGGCCACCTCGGCGTCGATGATCCCGTCGGCCCGGACCTGGGCGTAGTCGCGCACCCGGCGGAGGAGTCGGTTCGCCACCCGGGGGGTGCCGCGGGAGCGCCGGGCGAGTTCGGTGGCCCCCGTCTCGGTGATCTCCACCCCAAGGAGGCCGGCACTCCGGGTGACGATCTGGCCCAGCTCGTCGGCCGGGTAGAAGTTGAGCCGCTGGACGATGCCGAAGCGCGCCCGCATGGGGGCCGTCAGGAGGCCGAAGCGGGTGGTGGCGCCCACCAGGGTGAAGCGCTGGATGTCCATGGTCATGGTCTGGGCGCGAGGGCCCTCCGAGAGGCGGATCTCCACCTTGTAGTCCTCCATGGCCGGGTAGAGGAATTCCTCGAGAATGGGCCGGAGGCGGTGGATCTCGTCGATGAAGAGGATGTCGCCCCGCTCCTGGTTCGTCAGGAGGGAAACCAGGTCGGCGGGCTTCTCCAGGACCGGGCCCGAGGAGGTGCGGAGGGTGACCCCCATCTCTTCGGCCATGAGGGCGGCGAGGGTCGTCTTGCCGAGTCCCGGGGGCCCGTGGAAGAGGATGTGGTCCAGGGGTTCTCCCCGCTGGGTCGCCGCCTCGATGGCGATGCGGAGCGACGCCTTCACCTTCTCCTGGCCGACGAATTCGTCGAGTCGGTGTGGCCGGAGGGTGAGCTCGCTCCCGGTGTCCTCCTCGAGGGCCTCTGGGGTGGTGATCTCGCGATGAACCGTCATTGTTTCGCCAGGGCTCTGCGGATGAGTTCGTCGGCGGCCCCCACCGGGCCCTCCCGGAGGGCCTGGCGGATGAGTCCATCGGCCACGGTGGGCTGCATACCCAGGGCGACGAGGGCGCGGACGGCGGCCTCCGCCATCCCCTCCTTCGTCTCCTCTCCGCCGTCGCCCTCCACCACCCGGAGGGTCCGGAGGTCGTCGAGGCGGTCGCCGAGCTCCAGGATGATCTTCTCCGCCGTCTTTTTCCCGATGCCCGAGATCTGGACCAGGCCCGCCACATCCTGACCACTGATGAGCTGGACCAGGCGCCGGCCCGAGTAGGTGGAGAGCATGGCGAGGGCGAGCCTGCCCCCGACACCGGGAGCGTTCAGGAGCCGGGTGAAGAGGGTCCGCTCCATGGGATCGATGAAGCCGTAGAGGGCGGCCAGGTCCTCGCGTACAATGTGTACCGTCCGGAGCTCCACCTCTCCGCCCACCTCCGGGAGCCTGGGGATCACCGAGAGGGGGACCTCGATCTCGTAGGTCACCCCCCCGGAGGTGGCCAGCTCCACCCGATCCTCCACCACACCCAGGAGGGTCCCGCGGATCCTGGAAATCACGACGAGCTCCGGGCGAAGCGGTGGGGCAAGGCGCCGGGAAGCTGGCCATCGACCCCCAGGACCAGGTGGCAGAGGGCGCAGGCGACCCCGTCGGCGGCATCAGACGGAGAGGGGGGCTCCCGGAGCCGGAGCTGTTCCTGCACCAGGAGGGCGACCTGGTTCTTGGTGGCGCTCCCATGGCCCACCACCGCCTTCTTGATCTCCACCGGTGTGTACTCGGCGATCTCGATCTCCTGGAGGGCCCCGGCCACCAGGATCGCCCCCCGGGCGTGGCCCAGGATCAGTGCGCTCCGGGCATTCTTCCCCTGGAAGACCGATTCCACCGAGACGACGTCGGGGCGGTAGCGCTCCAGGAGTTCGGTCACGGCGTCGAAGATCTCGCGGATGCGGATGGCGAGGGCTCCCCCTTTCGTCGGGCGGATGACCCCGCACTCCAGGAGGCGTACCCGGCTGCCCGGCGCACGGGAGATGACCCCGTAGCCGGTGGCGATGGAGCCCGGGTCGATCCCCACCACCGTGAGGCCGTCCGCCTCCTTCGCCGTCACGACATGGCCTCGGCCATCACGGCTTCGTCGATGTCGGCGTTGGAGGAGACCTCCTGGACATCGTCGTGGTCGTCGAGGGCGTCCAGGAGCCTGAGGAGGCGCTCCGCCTCGCTCCCGGCCACCGTCACCTGGTTCCTGGGGATCATGGCGAGTTCCGCCCGCTCGAAGGTGATGCCCGCCTCCTTCAGCGCCCCCTGCACGTCGTGGAAGGAGGCGACCTCGGTGGTCACCACGAACTCTCCCGCCGACTCGCTCACATCTTCGGCTCCCGCCAGGAGCGCCGCCTCGAAGACGGTGTCCTCGGCGTGGCGCGACCCGTCGATGTAGATCTGCCCCTTCCGGTCGAATTGCCACGCCACCGAGCCGGTGGTGCCCAGGTTGCCCCCGAACTTGTCCAGGAGGTGGCGGACCTCGGCGACGGTCCGGTTCTGGTTGTCGGTGGTGGTCTGGATGAAGAGGGCGACGCCCCCGGGCCCGTACCCCTCGTAGGAGAGCTCCTCGTAGTTGACCCCTTCGAGCTCGCCGGTGCCCCGCTTGATGGCCCGCTCGATGTTCTCGAGGGGCATGTTCTCCTGCTTCGCCGTGTCGACGGCCAGGCGGAGGCGGGGGTTGTAGTCCGGGTCGCCCCCACCGTCGCGGGCGGCCACGGTGATCTCGCGGATCAACTTGGTGAACATCTTGCCGCGCTTCTGGTCGTTTACGGCCTTCTTCCGCTTGATCTGCGACCACTTGTTGTGACCGGCCACGGGGACCTCCTTCTCGACTCGATCGTGTAGTGCCCTGGCTCAGGACAGTCGTGCCCGACGGGGAAATGTAATCTGTGCCGAATCGGGGCCCGACGCCACCGGCCCATCGCATTCCCGTCGGAGCCCCCCTACCTTCCCGGAACACCCGTTTCCTCTCATCCCCGCACGATCATGCACCCTCGACTCCGTCCCGACTTCCTCGCCGCCTCCGCCCTCCTGGCCCTCCTGGGCTCCCCGGAGCTGTACGCCCAGGAGACCCCCGCCACCACCGTCGCCGGACGCTCGGCGGTCTATGCGCCCTCGGGGATGATCGCCACGAGCCAGCCCCTGGCCACCTCGGCCGGGCTCCAGGTGCTCCAGAATGGCGGGAATGCCGTCGACGCCGCCGTCACCGCCGCGGTGGTCCTCACCGTGGTGGAGCCCCACATGACGGGGCTCGGGGGCGATCTCTTCGCCCTCTACTGGCCGGTGGAGGAGGGGCGGCTGGTGGCCCTCAATGGTCATGGCCGCTCGGGGAGCCGCATGACCCGCGAAGCGCTCCTGGAGGCGGGGCACGAATCGATCCCCGGAAGAGGCGCCGAGGGCGTCACCGTCCCCGGGGCGCTCCAGGCGTGGGCCGATCTCCTGGAGGCGTACGGGACCCTCACCCTGGCCGAGGCCCTGGCCCCCGCCATCGAGCTGGCCGAGGAGGGCTTCCCGGTCTCTCCCATCATCGCCCGCGACTGGGCGAACCAGGTGGAGGTCCTCCGGAATGACGAGGGGGCCCGGGCCACCTACCTGGTGGATGGGGAGCGGGCCCCGGTGGCCGGGGAGTGGTTCCGGAACCCCGACTACGCCGCCACCCTCCGTCTCATCGCCGTCGAGGGCCCGGAGGTCTTCTATGGCGGAACGCTGGGGGAGCGGGTGGTGGAGGGGCTCCGGGCGCTGGGCGGCTTCCTGGAGCTGGAGGACCTGGCGGCCCACGAATCGGCGTGGGTGGAGCCGATCTCGGCTCCCTTCCGGGGCTACCGGCTCTGGCAGATCCCGCCCCCGACCCAGGGGATCGCCGCCCTCCAGATGCTCCGGATCCTCGAGCCCTTCGAATTGGAGCGGATGGGGCACAACTCCCCCGAGTACCTCCACCACCTCATCGAGGCGAAGAAGCTCGCCTACGCCGACCTGGACCGGTACATCGCCGACCCGGACTTCATGGAGGTGTCGTGGACCTCGCTCCTGGAGGACGACTACATCGACCGCCGCCGTGACCTCATGAACCCCCACCGGGCCATGGAGGCCATCGACCCCGACCCGGCCCTCGGAGGGAGCGAGACGATCTACCTCGCCGTGGCCGACGCCGACGGGAACATGATCTCTCTCATCAACTCGGTCTTCAACTACTTCGGCTCGGGGGTCGTCATTCCCGGCACCGGCTTCGACCTCCAGAACCGGGGGAACGGCTTCTCCATGGAGGAAGGGCACCCCAACATGGTGGCGCCCCGGAAGGCCCCCTTCCACACCATCATCCCCGCCTTCGTCACCCGCACCCTGGACGATGGCTCCCACGAGCCATGGATGACCTTCGGGGTCATGGGGGGCGCCATGCAGCCCCAGGGTCATGTGCAGGTGCTCCTGAACATGCTCCTCTTCGACATGGATCCGCAGGAGGCCATCGACGCCCCCCGCTTCCGCCACTACTCCGGCCTTGGGGTGGGGATGGAGGAACCCATCACCCAGCCCATCCGCGACGCCCTCGAGGCCCGGGGCCACGAAGTCCGGCTCATCGGCCCCCTGGCGGTGGGTGGTGGCCAGGCGATCCTCCGGCTGGAGCGGGGCTGGTCCGCCGGCTCCGACCCCCGGAAGGACGGCCACGCCGCCGG
>SLSF01000021.1 GCA_007130605.1 Gemmatimonadota bacterium
TCGGAGGGAGCTCCCGTGCGCGTCGCACCTCGTTCCGGGAGCTCCGGTAGCGACTCCGCCGTACGTCCGGGATGCCGGCGGCCCTCAACCCACCTTCCACATCCGGAGGCGCTCGGCGTGCTCCCCCTCGAGGCGCGCCTTCACCGCCGCGTGCTCGGGGTCGGCGAGCTCGGGGTCGGCGTCGATGATCCGGCGGGCCAGCTCCCGGGCGCGCAGGAGGAGGGCCTCGTCACGGGTGAGGTCGGCGAAGCGGAGGAGGGGGTCCCGACCGTGCTGCTGCGCCCCGAAGAGGTCTCCCTGGCCCCGGAGCCGGAGGTCGGCCCGGGCGATCTCGAAGCCGTCGGTGGTGGATGCGAAGATCTCGAGCCGCTCCCACGACTCCTTCCCGCTGGGCGAGATGAGCACGCAGTACGACTCCCTGGACCCCCGCCCCACCCGCCCCCGGAGCTGGTGGAGCTGGCTCAGCCCGAAGCGCTCGGCATGCTCGATGACCATGATGGAAGCGTTGGGCACATCGATGCCCACCTCGATCACCGTGGTGGACACGAGGATGTCGATCTCGCCGTCGCGGAAGGCGGCCATGATCCGCTCCTTCTCGTCGGCGGGAAGCCGGCCGTGAAGGAGGCCCACGGTCCGGCCCGGAAAGACCTCCCCGGAAAGCCGCTCGTATTCGGCGGTGGCGGCCGGAAGGTCGAGCTCCTCGCTCTCCTCCACCAGGGGGTAGACGATGTACGCCTGCCCCCCTTCCTCGATGGCCCGCTCGATCCCCGAATAGACCTCGTCGCGGGCCGAGGGGCGCCTCAGGAGGGTCCGGACCGGCGTCCGCCCCGGCGGGAGCTCGTCGAGGATCGAGAGGTCCAGCTCGCCGTAGAGGGTGAGGGCCAGGGATCGGGGGATCGGGGTGGCCGACATGACGAGGACATCGGGGCGTTCCCGGCTCTCCGAGGTGGGGCTCCCTCCCGCCCCGGGCGCGTCGTCCTCCCCCTCGCCCAGCGCCATCCGCTGCCGCACCCCGAAGCGGTGCTGCTCGTCCACCACCACGAGGCCCAGGCGGGCAAAGCGGACATCGTCCTGGATGAGGGCGTGGGTGCCCACCACGATGGGAAGGCGCCCCTCGCGGAGCGATTCGAGGATCTCGGAGCGGGCGCGGGTCGGGACGCTCCCGGTAAGGAGGGCCACCGGCAGCTCCAGGGGCTCGAGCATGGCGCGAAGCTTGAGCGCATGCTGTTCGGCCAGGAGCTCGGTGGGAGCCATGAGCGCCGCCTGCCGGTCACTCTCCACCGCCAGGAGGATGGCGAAGAGCGCCACCAGGGTCTTGCCCGCGCCCACATCGCCCTGGAGGAAGCGGTTCATCCGCCGGGGCGACGCCATGTCGGCGAAGATCTCGCGAAGGACCCGCGCCTGCGCCCCGGTGAGCTCGAAGGGGAGGGATTCGTGGAGGGGTCGGATGTGTTCGTTGGTGCGCAGGAACTCGATCCCCGGCTCCGCCTCCTGGTCCCGATGCCGGGCGAGGGCCTGCACGAGCTGGAGGTAGAAGAATTCGTCGAAGGCCAGGCGTCGACGGCCCTCCTCCGCCTCCTCCGGGTGCGTCGGGCGGTGGAGGGTCCGGAAGGCCTCGGAGAGGGTGGGCAGCCCCAGCGCCTTCCGGATCCCTTCGGGGAGGTACTCGTCGTCGTCGATCTGTTCGAGGAGGAAGTCCAGGTTCTTCTCGAACATTCCCCGGAGCACCCACTGGGGGATGGCGTCGGTGGAGGGATAGGAGACGAAGACGGTATTGGGGTCGTCGGCCTCGGCGTCGTGGGAGGCGCGGGAGACGATGGTGAACTCCCGGGGGTGGAACTGCCGGCCGTGGTAGAACTTCACACTCCCCTGGGCCAGGATCCGGTCCCCCTCCCGGATCTTCCGGTCGAGCCAGGGGCGCCCGGGCCAGGAGACGGTGATCATTCCGGAGTCGTCGCGGAGCACCGCCTGGAAGATCTTGAGGCCCTTCCGGGTGGGGAGGACGCCCTTGCTCACCACCTCGCCCCGGACACTCGCCTCCATGCCCACCTCGAGGCTCGAGATGGGGGTGATGGTGGAGATGTTGTCGTAGCGTCGGGGGATGTGGTAGAGGAGGTCCCGGGCGGTGCCGATGGAGAGCTTCTTCAGGAGGTCGGCGCGCTTCGGGCCCACCCCCTTCAGGAACTGCACCGGGCCGTCGAGCCGGGAGTACCCCATGGAGTCACCGCTCTCCTTCGAAGACCCCGGAGATGAAGGCCTCCGGATCGAAGGCGTCCAGATCCTCCATCCGCTCGCCGAGCCCCACCAGCTTCACCGGGAGCCCATGCTCCTCGCGGAGGGCGACGACGATCCCCCCGCGGGCCGACGAATCCATCTTCGCCAGGATGATCCCCGTGAGATCCACCGCCTCTCCGAAGGCTCGCACCTGGGCGAGGGCGTTCTGGCCCACCGTGGCGTCGAGGACGATGAGGGTCTCGTGGGGGGCGCCGTCGAGCTTGCGCTGCACCACCCGATGGACCTTCCGGAGTTCCTCCATGAGCCCGCGATTGGTGTGGAGGCGGCCGGCGGTGTCGATGAGGACCACGTCGATCCCCCGGGCGATCCCCGCCTCGACGGCATCGAAGGCGACGGCGGCCGGGTCGCCCCGCTCCTGCCCCCGGAGGAATTCCGCGCCCACCCGACCGGCCCACTCCTCGAGCTGGCGCACGGCCCCCGCCCGGTAGGTGTCGCCCGCCGCCACCAGGACCGAGCGGCCGCTCTCCACCAGGTGGTGGGCGAGCTTGGCGATGGAGGTGGTCTTTCCGACCCCGTTGACCCCGACGATGAGGTAGACGGTGGGGCCCTCCCCCTCGTTGAAGACGAGTTCCCCGCTCTCCCCTTCAGCGAGGATGCGGGCGACCTCGTCGCGGAGGGCCTCGGCGAGCTGGCTTCCACCCCGGATCTTCCCCCGCCGGGCGAGCCCCTCCACATGATCGACGAGGCGGAGGGTGGCGGAGACCCCGAAGTCCGCCGCCAGGAGTCGCTCCTCGAGCTCCTCGAGCGACTCGTCGTCCATCCCCTCGGAGAGGACCCGCACATCGGTGAGCGCCAGGTCGACGACCTTCTTCCAGATGCTCTTCTTCTTCTCGTCCTTCTTCTTGAACAGTCTCACGGTGGGGCGGTCCGGGGGTGGTGGGCTGGAAGGGGATCGGCGAAGACCGAAGGGCGGTCCTTCGAAAGCTGAATCCGGAGGCCGGGACGGGCAACCCTCGTGGGCGGGACTATGCGAGCCCCTGCCGCCGCCGCCCCACCCACTCCAGGCAGAGGAGCCCCAGGAGGAGGAACCAGGGGAGGGGGTGGGTCCGGAGCCGCCGGCCCTCGTCTCTCGCGCCATCAGGATCGGGGGGGGTGGCCCGGGCGCCATCGGCCAGGACGTCCGGGTCGAGGGGGAGACGGAGGAGGGCACCCTGGAAGCGCTCCACCTCGAAGAGGCCCTCGGCCTGGGGATCGGCGCCCTCGTCGGGGTCCAGGACCCGGTAGTGGTAGGAGCCCGGGGGGAGGACCGGGGTCCGGAAGCGGCCCTCGTCGGAGACCTCCACTTCCTCGAGCTGGAGGGCCGGACCCTCGGGGTCCTCGCGCCTGCGAAGCTCGACCTCGAGGCTCCGCCCTTCGAAGCCCATCGCGCTCCACTGGACGGGCTCCCCCCGGGGGAGGACCCGGTCCACCGGATGGACGCCGACTCCGGCGGCCGGGCCGGGACTCCCCAAAAGCCAGCCGGACACCCCGCCCCAGAGGTTGGCGTAGGCGCGTCGGGGATCCCCTTCCCGTATCCCCCAGCGCCAGAAGCCACTCCCCAGGGCGAGGGCCGACCGGCCCCGCTCCCCCTCCAGGAGGAGCATTCCGGGGTGCACCTCCCCCGCCCCGCCCCGAAGGTGGAGCGCCTCGATCCCCGGGGTCTCTCCCACCGGCCGGAGGAGGGCGTCGAGGGGTGGGAGCCCTCCCAGGGGGATCCCCGCCAGGTAGGAGGCGACCGGTGAAGGGGGTGGGTCGGGATGGGGGGAAAGCGCGCCGGCCTGCGGGCCCTCCACCGGCACCCCCGCCAGCGCGGCGCCGGCCGGGCCCGCGGGGAGGTGGATCACCCGGGGGTGTCCCCGCACCGCCGCCTCCAGTCCGGCCGGGAGTCGGAGGGGGTCCTCCGGCGCCTCCCCACCCCCGACCCCGTGCACCACCAGGAGCTCCGCCCCCTCGATTCGGGGGGCGACTTCGCCGGGGGTGCGGTGGTCCACCGGGTCGTCTCCCCCTCGAAGCCCCAGGTACCGGTCCGGGCCCACCTCGAGCCAGCCCTCTCCCTCGAGCCCGGTCGATCGCTCCAGGACGGGAAGGAGGGTGCGGGGCTCCCAGTCGGGGCGAAGGGACAGGACGACGATGCCCGGCCCCGCCTCCCCCACCTCGACGACCCGGACTCGCGCATCGTCGGGGGCGAAGCCGTCTCCGTCGAGAACGACCCGGGCCTCGTAGCGGAGAAGGGGCGCGCCGTCCGAGGGCGGGGGAAGGACCACGGAGAGGGTGATCTCCTCGCCGGAGGGGGGCGCCGGATGCCGGGCCTCGTACACGATCCGGGGCTCGGCGTCCTCGGCCATGCCGGACCGGAAGGGGCCGGCCTCGATCCGGAGCCCGATGGAGTCCCCGGGGGCGGTCTCCTCTCCAAGGATGCGGACGCGGGCCTCGACGGGCTCGTCGGCGGGCACCCGGTCGGGGAGCTCCAATGCCACCAGCGCCGCATTCCGGACCGGGCCGCCCACCCGCTCCACCCGCAGGGGGAGGGGAAGGCGCTCCAGCA
>SLSF01000249.1 GCA_007130605.1 Gemmatimonadota bacterium
AGGGGGCGGATCTAGCTTCCGACAAGGATCCAGAGCCCATCCCCCCGCGGGACGGGCTTTTTTTCTGTTCAGATCAGGAGTGGTGGAAACGGTGGTCGAACGAGCGCGGTCCGGTCGGTGCATCGTCATCGTCGGGTGTCAGTGGGGAGACGAGGGGAAGGGCAAGATCGTCGACGTACTGGCTGAAGGAGTCGATGTGGTGGCCCGCTACCAGGGCGGGGCCAACGCGGGGCACACCGTCCATGTGGGCGAGGAGGAGTTCATCCTCCATCAGATCCCCTCGGGGATCCTCCACCCCGAGAAGCGCTGCCTCCTGGGCAATGGGGTCGTCCTGGACCTCCTCCAGTTCTTCGAGGAGTACGACGCCCTCCGCGCCCGCGACATCGACCTGGAGGGCCGGGTCGGGGTGAGCCGACGGGCCCACCTCCTCCTCCCCTACCACCGGGTCCTGGACCGGGTCTCGGAAGAGGGGACCGAGGAGAAGATCGGAACCACCGGGCGTGGCATCGGTCCGGCGTACGAGGAGAAGGCCGGCCGACGGGGGATCCGGGTGGCCGACGCCCAGGACGAGAAGCGCTTCGAGCGCCTCCTGGCCGAGGGGGTGGAGCGGGCCCGTGTCCGGGTGGAGCAGTTCGGGAGCACCCTCCCCGACGATCTCGACCAGGCCCTCGACGAGAGCCTGGCGCTCCGGGAGCGGATCCTCGAGCTCTCGGTGGATGTGGGCTACGAGGTGGATGAGGCCCTCCGCGCAGGGGAGCGGGTCCTCCTGGAAGGCGCCCAGGGCACGGCCCTCGACCTGGACCATGGCACCTACCCCTTCGTCACCTCGTCCAACACCACGGCGGCCGCGGCGGCCACCGGGGTCGGCGTCGGTCCCACCCGCATCGACGGCGTCGTCGGCGTGGTGAAGGCGTACACGACCCGGGTGGGCAATGGACCCCTCCCCACCGGCTTCGACCCCGAGATGGACGAGCGGATGCGCCGCCTGGGCGGAGAGTTCGGGGCCACCACCGGACGGCCGCGCCGCTGTGGCTGGTTCGACGCGGTCCTCTCCCGGTACGCCGCCCGGGTGAATGGCCTCACGGGACTCGCGGTGACGAAGCTCGACGTGCTCGACACCCTTCCCGAGATCTCCATCTGCACCGGATACCGGATGCCCGGGGGGGACGTGCAGGAATTCCCCGCCGACACCTGGGGGCTCGAGGCGGTGGAGCCGATCCTCGAGACGCACCCGGGGTGGGAGGCGCCCACCACCGGTGCCCGGCGCATGGAGGACCTCCCCGACAATGCCCGCCGCTACCTGGACCGGATCGAGGAGCTCACCCGCACCCCAATCGAGATGGTTTCGGTGGGGACGAAGCGGAGCCAGATCATCCATGTGGATTGACGAAGGCGTTCGGCATCCCCGCACCTGCGTTTCATCTTGAGGGATCGGCCGGAGACGGGTAAGTTTTTGATCTTTGCCGGTGCAGGCGCACGGACCCCTGGTTCTCGGGCCCGGCGGACTTTGCGGCCTTCTCGAGGGATACGGATCATCGATGTTCGATGAGTTGAGCGAAAAGCTGGATTCGGTTCTTGGACGCTTCCGACAGCGGGGCGTCCTCACGGAGCCGATGATCAAGGAGGGGCTTCGGGAGGTCCGCCGGGTCCTCCTCGAGGCCGATGTCAACTACAAGGTCACCCGCACCTTTCTCAAGCGGGTGCAGGAGAAGGCGCTGGGCGAGGAGGTCCTGAAGTCGGTCTCGCCCGGGCAGCAGATCGTCAAGATCGTCAATGACGAGCTGGCCACCCTCCTGGGCGACGGTCGACCCACCCTGGACTTCGCCTCCTCGCCTCCCACGGTGATCCTCGTGGTCGGCCTCCAGGGGTCGGGTAAGACGACGACGGCGGCCAAGCTTGCCAAGCGGCTCAAGCGGGAGGGCCGTCAGCCCATGCTCGCCGCCTGCGACCTGGTCCGGCCGGCGGCCATCGACCAGCTCACGACCCTCGCCGAGCGGGTCGGGGTGCCGATCCACGCCGGGGTGTCCGGGGGCGATCCGGTGTCCACCGCCCGCGAGGCCCTCGAGGTGGCGCGGCGGGACAAGCACTCGGTGCTCATCGTCGATACCGCCGGGCGGCTCCAGATCGACGAGACCCTCATGAAGGAGCTCCGCCGGATCCGCGACGCCGTGGAACCGCAGGAGATCCTCTTCGTGGCCGACGCCATGACGGGTCAGGAGGCGGTCCGGATCGCCGAGGGCTTCGACGAGGAGCTCGACGTGAGCGGAATCGTCCTCACCAAGATGGATGGTGACGCGCGCGGCGGTGCGGCGCTTTCCATCCGGAGCGTGGTGGGCAAGCCCATCAAGTTCATCGGGACCGGCGAGGGGATGGACGAACTCGACGCCGCCGACCCCGAGCGGCTCGCCGGACGGATCCTCCAGAAGGGGGATATCGTCGGGCTGGTGGAGCGGGCCGAGCGGGCCGTCGACCAGGACGAGTCGGAGCGCCTCCAGAAGAAGATGATGGGGAAGGGGAAGTTCACCCTCGAGGACTTCCTGATGGCGATGCAGCAGGTGCAGAAGATGGGTCCGCTGGAGCAGCTGGTGAAGCTGATCCCGGGGCTGGGCAAGAAGCTGCCCACCGCCAACATGGATCCGAAGCGGATCAAGCATGTGGAGGCCATCATCCTCTCCATGACCCCGGAGGAGCGACGGCGCCCCGAGATCCTGAACGGATCGCGGCGCGCCCGGATCGCGAAGGGGAGTGGACGCTCCGTGGCCGAGGTGAACCGGCTCATGAAGCAGTTCAAGGAGATGAAGAAGATGATGAAGAAGATGAGCAGCATGCAGGGCTTCATGCCCCGCTGAGCTGGTGGGTTTCGCCTGACGGATTACCAAAGAGGGCGAAAATGACTACCTTCAATGGCTGTCGGGGCTCGATGCCCCACAGCTGGAAAATCCAGCAATGTCGCGCACAGGCCGGGGAGCCGGGAGCTTTCCGCAGGTGCACGGGCCCGCACGGCGGGTCGAACTCGCAGTCGTCAGAGAAGAGAAACCGATGTCCGTAAAGATTCGTCTCCGGCGGATGGGCCGGAAGAAGCAGCCTCACTATCGCGTCGTCGTGGCCGATTCCGCATCGCCCCGTGACGGTCGTTTCGTCGAGAACCTGGGGTACTACCGGCCGCTGACCGATCCGGCGCACCTGGTCCTCGACCTGGAGCGGTTCGATTACTGGGTGGGCCAGGGTGCCCTCCCCAGCGACACCGTGGCCACCCTGGTGAAGAAGGCGCGGAAGGGAGGCGGCGACGACCTCCAGTTCGGCGTCCTCGACCCCGAGGAGGAGAAGGCGAAGCGGGCCGAGAAGCTGGCCGCACGCCGGAAGGCCGAGAAGGAAGCCGCCCAGAAGGAGGCTGCCGAGGAGAAGGCGAAGGCCGAGGCGGAGAAGGCCGCCGCTGAAGCCGAGGCGAAGGCAGCGGCTGAAGCAGAGGCTGCCGCCGAGGAAGAGGCGGCCCCCGAAGCAGAGGCGTCCGCCGACGAAGACGGGGAGGCCGCAGAGGCCTCCGAAGAGGAGAAGAAGGAGGAGGGCTGAACGCCTCCGATCCCCCCTTCATCGTCGTCGGGAAGATCTCCCGGCCGCACGGTCGAACGGGGGAGTTCTACATCCGTTCGCTTACCGACCACCCCGGCACGACTTTCGTGTCCGGGGTCGGTCTGCATGTGGCGGATCCTGAGAGTGGTGAGCCCGACCCCCTCTTCCCCCTTCTCACCATCGACTCGTCCCGCCCGTACCGCGATGGATTCCTCGTGCACTTCGAGGGGCTGGACGGTCGGACGGCAGGGGATCTCCTGCGGGGACGCGAGGTGATCCGACCCTTCGACCAGGTGGAGCCGCCGGCCGAAGACGAACTCTTCCACCACCAGCTCGTGGGGCTCGAGGCGGTGCTGGAGAATGGCGAGGTGATCGGGAGGGTCACCCGGATCCACCCCATGAACCCGGTGGACCTCATCGAGATCCGCCGGAAGGAGGACACGGTGCTCGTCCCCTTCGCCCGGAGCATCGTGGTGTCGTGGGACCTGGAGGCCGGACGACTCCTGCTGAATCCACCGGAAGGCCTCCTCGACCTGTAACTCGACGCCGGTCGGACCCCGCTCCCGCTGACATCCCCGTACGAAACCACCGAGGTGCCCCGTGCTCCGGATCAATCTGATCACCATCTTCCCCGACTTCTTCCGGGGCCCGCTTTCGCTGAGTATTCCGGCTCGCGCGGAGCGGGACGGGCTGGTGCGCTACCGGATCGTCGATCTCAGGGAGCACACCCATGACCGGCACCGGACCGTCGACGACCTTCCCTATGGCGGGGGCGCGGGGATGGTGATGAAGCCCGAGCCCTTCTTCGAGGCGGTTGAGGCGCTGGAGCCCCGAGGGCCGGTGGTCCTCCTCTCTCCCCGGGGGCGGCCCTTCACCCATGCCGATGCGGTGCGCTACGCGGTGGAACCCGAACTCACTCTCCTCTGCGGCCACTACAAGGATGTGGACCAGCGGGTGGCCGAGGGGCTCGCCACCGAGGAGGTCTCGCTGGGCGACTTTGTCCTCTCGGGTGGGGAGATCGCCGCTCTCGCCGTGACCGATGCGGTGGTGCGGCTCCTGCCCGGCGCGCTGGGGGACCACGATTCCGCGGCATCGGACTCCTTCTACGAGTCGCCCCTCCTGAGCCCCCCGTCGTGGACGAGGCCGGCCGACTACCGGGGAATGACGGTGCCCGAAGTCCTCCGGTCGGGGGACCACGCCCGGATCGAGGCCTTCCGGGAGGCCCTCTCGCGGGAGATGACCCG
>SLSF01000338.1 GCA_007130605.1 Gemmatimonadota bacterium
AAGTGGAGGCGGCGGGAGTCGAACCCGCGTCCGCAAATCGATCCGACAGAGCCTCTACGTGCGTAGAGCCCTTTTGAGGTTCGCCATCGGGTCCGGCAAGGGAACAGCCGACCCGAAGCTATCCATCCTATGGTTCTCGCCCCTGATGCGATGGAGTCACCAGGTGGCCAGCTCAAATTTTCGTCGTCTCAGGAAGCGCCTTGAGCAGGCTCCTCAGGAAACGGACTGCGGCTAAGGAGTGATCCTTATGCAGCCAGCGCCAGGTTATCGTTGGCGTTTGTAGTTTTTTCGGAGGATTTACGAGGACCCGAAAACCCTCGGCACGCAACTCTGCGTTCACAATCCACGTCGAGACCGTGACGCCCCCAGTACCTTGAAATCGTACATGTCAAACATCGCGGGACCGCAGGGTCATCTCCGACTACGAAGATCCGAATATCGGCAGCCTCCGGGTCACGCTTCTTCCTTATACCGCTGCGGGCACTTCGCGTTCCATTCCGGGGAGGCTCCCGGCCCGATACTGCTCCCGGTACGCCTCGAGTCGGGCGCGGATGTCCTCGAGGGTCTCCACCTGGAAGAGCTCCTGGCGGAGCTCTCGTCCGGCAGGGAGGCCCTTCGTATACCACCCCAGGTGCTTCCGGAAGTCGATGATGGCGCGCTCGCTTCCCTTGGCCCATGCGATGGCATTCTCGGCGTGCTCGATGCAGATCCGGAAGCGCTCCTCCACCGTCGGGTCCGGGGGCACGGGGAGGCCGTCCAGGGCCGCGCGGGCCTGTCGGAAGATCCAGGGACCTCCGTGGGAGCCCCGGGCGATCATGATCCCGTCGCACCCGGTCTCCTCCTTCATGCGGAGGGCGTCTTCGCCGGTGCGGATGTCGCCGTTTCCGATCACCGGGATGGTGACGGCGCCTTTGAGCTCGGCGATCTCCTCCCACCGGGCCTCGCCGGAGTACATCTCGGCGCGGGTGCGTGGGTGGAGGGTGATGGCCTGGGCGCCGGCCTCCTCACACACGCGCCCGATCCCCGCCGGGTCCCGGGTGGCCTCGTTGAAGCCGCTTCGGATCTTCACCGTCACCGGAACGGGCACGGCTGCGACCACGGCCCGCGTGATGGACTCCACCAGCCCCAGGTCGCGCAGGCACCCCGATCCGCCGTTCCGCTTCACCACCTTCTTCACGGGACACCCGAAGTTGATGTCGATGAAGTCGGGGCCGAAGGTGTCATGGACGAAGCGGGCGGCCTCGGCCATCCGCTCGGGCTCTCCCCCGAAGATCTGCACCCCGAAGGGGCGCTCGTCCTCTTCGAAGCGGAGGTAGTCGAGGGTCCGCTGGTTTCCCTGGCAGATTCCTTCCGCGCTCACGAACTCGCTCACCACCACGTCGGCGCCGTACCGACGACAGAGACGTCGGAATGGCGATTCGCTCACCCCGGCCTGGGGCGCAAGATAGAGCGGCGTCCGGGCCCCGCACAGGAGCTTCGTCAGGTCTAGCATGGTCCCTCAAAGGTAATCCGACGATCCGGTGGGGTGAAGGCGCGGGTCTGGCCCCGCGACTCCTTTGACATCGTGGCGGCCTTCGAGTAGAGTTTTACGCCCCTTTTTACGACTCTGTCACATGTGAGGAATCCGTGGCGCCATGGATTCTCTCGGAGGTATAGAATGGAACTCAGGGAGTTGTTCACTCCAGATGCGATCACCCTGGATCTCGAGGCCACGTCCAAGGACGACATTCTCAAGGAGATGATCGGCCTTCTCGACCTCGATGAGAAGTCCGAGGCGATCCTCTTCAAGACGCTGAAGCGGCGTGAAAATCTCGGCTCCACCGGCATCGGAAAGGGGATCGCGATCCCGCACTGCCGCTCCCTGGTGGTGGAGGAGCTCCGCCTCGCCTACGCCCGCAAGCCCGGGGGTGTCGATTTCAGCGCCATCGACGATGAGCCCGTCTACAATTTCTTTCTCATCGTCGCCCCGCCCCTCGAAGTTTCGAACCAGTACCTGCCCGTCCTGGGCAAGGTGGCCCAGTTCGCCAAGGAGCCCGATGTGCCGGAGCGGCTGGCCGGCCTCGAAGGTCCGGAGGAGTTCCTGGCACTCCTCGAGGAGAAGGCATCATGAGTGCGGCTGCGTCCACCACAGGGAACGAGCCCATGAATCCCCAGCTCATGACCCTCATGGAGCTCCAGGACCTGAGAGCCCAGCACAAGGCGCTCTCCGGTGGCGAGACCGGTCTCATGGAGGAGGAGACCGAGCGCTTCAACATCGACCTGGAGGAGGCCCGCGAGCACCTTGAGGAGACCATCGAGGAACTCGAGGGGCGTCTGAGTGAATCGGTCCTCCGCCGGTACCGGATTCTCGCTCCGAGCCGGGACCGGATCGTGGTGCCGGTGATCCGTGGAGTCTGCTACGGCTGCTTCGTTTCGATCCCCACCGCCACTGCCGGCGAGCAGGACATCCACCAGAGCCTCAGGAGCTGCCAGAACTGCGGCTGCTTCATCTACGTGGCGTCTTCGACCTGACCGGAAGCCGACCACCAACCCGTGCGCGCGCGGCCTCGTCGGGTTTACGAGGAACGCGGGTGACCGTGGCACGCATCTGCAGCGTTGGGGTGCGGGATGGGATCGGGATACGGGATCGGAGGAGATCCCGGGCGTTCAGGTCCCCGGGGTCGGGGACGGATGGGTGGGGCGGGACTACTTGCTGACGTACATCCGGAGGAAGCGGGTGGTGCCGTTCACCGTCATCTCCAACACGTAAATCCCGGACGCCACGGCATTGCCGGAACGGTCGCGACCATCCCAGTACAATTCGTGACGACCTGGGAAGTTGTACTCCAGATCGATGACCGGTGTCCCCTCGCCGGCCGGGTGGTTCAGCGCCGTGGGTGAGGCCACGTAGCGAACCAGAGCGTTGTAGATGCGAGCCGTTACGATCGCCGGACGACCGTCCACGAAGGCGTCGTCATGCAATTCGAACGGAATCCGGGTTTCCGGATTGAAGGGGTTCGGGTAATTGGTCCCAATGGTGAAGACCGCCTCCCGATCCGCCTCCTCTACGATGCTTCCTCCCTGCTGGGCCTCGAGGCCCAGCGGGAGCACGGCTGCGGAGAGTAGGACAAGAATCACGCAACGGATGCGTGCCATCCAAACCTCCGCACAGTTCCCTGTGCAGTAGCAGTGAAACGATCGCCCTCCCGGGTGAATACGGTTTTCCTACACTTCTACACCCCCAATCTTTCTCCAATACCCCCCTTCGGTCAAGAAGGATCTTCTTCGACCTCCTTTTCGAGCAGGGGGAGGAGAGTGCCCGTCGACCGGAAGGGCCGCGTCCGGTCGAGGTGATGGAGGGCAAACCGCTCCATGAGTCGGAAATGCACATCGGGGCGGCGTACCGGTGTCGGGGGCTCCCCCGCCACGATGGCGCGCAGTTCCTCCCTGGCTCCGGGCCCGAGTCGAGCCCCCTCACCCTCTTCTGCGCATTCCGGCCCCAGGAGTCCGCCACCCCCGGGGTCGAAGCGGGCGAGCGCCTCGCCGGCGGGAATCGGCCGACCGCACCCGATGCACGTGGTGAGTGCCGGTGGAAATCCGAGATCTGAGAGGAGTCGCCATCCCACCGAAAGCAGGAGCCCGGGTATCGATTCGGTGGGCTCGATGGTGAGGGCCTCGAGGCCCTCCTCGAGACCCCGGTAGAGTTCGGGATTCCCCTCCTGGAGGGTGTGGCCCAGTACCAGTTCGGCCAGGAAGGCCGCGGCAGCGAAGCGGAGGACCTCGCGGCCGATCCCTCCTCTCGCCCGGGTCGTCCGGAACTCCTTGAGGGTGTGCAGGTCCCGCCCCTCTCGATCGTAGTAGACCACTTCGAGAGTGCTGAAGTGGTCGAGTCCCCCTCCCCCCTTCGAAGCGCTGGAGCGGACCCCTTTCGCCATGAGCGAGACGATCCCGCCCTCGGAGGTGAGGACGCGGAGTATGCGTGACGTCTCGGAGTAGGGATGGGAGCGAAGGAGGATTCCGGAGCGGGTGACCAGGCTCACGGCCCCTTCCCCGCCCCGCCTTCGCCCTGACGCACCCAGAAGGCACCGACGACGATGAGAAGGAGCGCAATCCCGATCCCGAGCCACGCCGCCACCGAGCCCGAAGACGCGGGCCCCAGAGTGGTGCGGATCACTCGATTCGAGAGCGCCTCGCCCTCCCACCGGGCGTAGGTGGGCCCGTCATTGAAGCGCACCGGGCCGGTGGCGACGAGCCCATCCACCTGGAGTGGCGGCACCGGCTCCTCCACCAGGAGCTCCATGGCGTCGGTCCGCCCGGTCAGGGGGAGCGAGAAGGCGAGGGACTCCAGGTCGTACTGGATGACGAAGACCCGATGGCCCGGCTGGAGGGCGCCCCGCACCACCAGGGTCTGCTCCTCGAAGGCCAGGTCTCCCTGCGCCAGCTCCCCCTCGATGATCCGGAAGTCGGTCGCCGCCGGCGGGAGGGGATAACGCCACACCGCGGCGGACGGATCACCCGGGATCCAGGTCTCGGAGGCCTCGGAATGGACCTCGATGAGATCGGTGACTCGCCAGACCCCGGGACCATCCTCGATGATCACCGTCCGGAGCTCCACCGGAAGCTCGATCCCTTCGGCAGGGGCCTCCCGGGTTGGCCAGGCGCGGATGTCGTACCGCTCCGGAATCTCTTCCAGGTCGAAGAGGGCCGGCCCGAAATAGAGGATTCCCTCGTGACGGTAGGAGGCGAAGAGCGAGCTTCCCCCACCGGGCGTGGGAGCCTCGGAGAGATCGAAGACGAAGCGCCCTCCCGCGTCCACCTGCACCGAGTCCACCGCCCCGGCCACCTCGGGCGAAACGCTGTGCAGAACCACCGTTCCGGTGTCGGCGGGCTGGTCCCCGATGAGCAGGCGTCCCTCGAGCCGGTCCGGTTCCTGGACCGCCGAAAGGGGCTGGGCGAAAAGGACGAGGCTCGCGGCCAGGAGCAGGATGGAAGGCCGGATCACGGCGGGTACGGGGTTCGGGGTGGAGTCGATGCGACGCCCGGCGCGCGGAGAGTCGTGGATCCCATCTCCAGGGGTCCCATCTCCCATGCCCGGACGTGACGCGTCAGGGAGTGAAGCGCCCGAAGTCCTCGGGGTTCATCCGGCGAAGGTACTCCTTGAGCTCCTCCGGGTTCATGGGACGGTCCTCCTCCCGCTCCGACGGTGCGGAGGCGGGACCGTGCTCCGGGGTTTCCTCGAAGGTGATCTCGCCCAGGGTTTCTCCCTCTTCGATCTCGATGGAGACATGCTCCAGGAGGGCTTCGTGGGCGAAGATCCGTGCGTGGGAGCGGAGGGCCACGGCGATGGAGTCCGAGGGGCGGGCATCGACCCGGATAGTGGAGCCATTCCGGGCGATGACGAGCTCGGCGTAGTAGGTGCTGTCGGTGACCCGGCTGATGATGACCTCCCGGAGCTCTCCACCCAGCTCCTTCAGCACCGAGACCAGGAGGTCGTGGGTGAGGGGTCGCGAAAAATCCATCTCGGCCAGGCGCATGGCGATGGCACTCGCCTCGCCCGGCCCAATCCAGATGGGGAGAACCCGCTTGCCCCCGGACTCCTGCAAGATCACCACGGGGGTGTTCGAGGTCCGATCAAGTCCGAGACTCTGGACAGTCACTTCGACCAGCAAGTCGCCTCCTCCGGCGGGTTTGGCCGTCGATTCGGTCCCCGGGGTCCAGGGGGTGGACGCTGGTTCGATCCCCCGGGGATGGGCTGCGCCCCCCACCTCGTCGGAACGACGCGCCGCGGGATCGGGGGGTGTGGACGGATTCAAGAGACCCCCGCCCCGACGAGGGGTTCCAACCCACCGGGAGGTGTGCCGGCGGGTTCGAAATCGTTCCGGCCTCAGAGGGCGCGCTTCAGTGCCTCGACCCGGTCCAGCGACTCCCATGGGAAGAGGCGAAGCTCCCGGCCATGGCGGGTGGCCACCACCGGCTCCCGGCCGAAATGGCCGTACGCCGCCGTGGGCACATAGATGGGTGCCCGGAGGCCCAGGTCCGAGATGATTCCCGCCGGTCGGAAGTCGAAGACCTCGGTGAGGGCCCGGGAGATCTCCCCATCGGGCACCTTTCCCGTGCCCTGGGTGTCGGCCCAGACCGAGACCGGATCGGCCACCCCGATGGCGTAGGCGAGTTGTACCTCGCACCGGCGGGCGAGTCCGGCGGCCACCACCGTCCGTGCCGCCCACCGCGCCGCGTACGCCCCCGACCGGTCCACCTTCGTGGGGTCCTTCCCCGAGAAGGCGCCGCCGCCATGGCGCCCCACTCCACCATAGGTGTCGACGATGATCTTCCGCCCGGTGAGGCCGGCATCGCCCTGGGGTCCTCCGGTGACGAAGGAGCCGGTGGGATTGATGTGGAGTCGGGTCCGATCCCGATGGAAGAGCCCTTCGGGGAGCGACGGGGCGATCACCTCTTCGCGGATCGCCTCCTCGAGCTGGTCACGGGAGATCCCGCCGTCGTGCTGGGCACTCACCACCACCGTGTCGATGCGTACGGGTCGGTCATCCTCGTACGCCACCGTAACCTGCGCCTTCCCGTCAGGCCGGAGCCAGGGGAGACTCCCGTCATGGCGGAGGGTCGCCAGGCGCCGGGTGAGGGTGTGGGCAAAGAGGATGGGGGCCGGCATGTGAGCCTCGGTCTCGTCGCTGGCGTAGCCGAACATCATCCCCTGGTCCCCCGCCCCACCGGGATTCACCCCCTGGGCGATCTCCTCGGTCTGCCGGTCGATGGTGGTGAGCACGGCGCAGGTACGGGCGTCGATCCCGAACTCCGGGTCGGTGTACCCGATCTCCCCGAGGGTTCGACGGACGGTGTCTCGGATCTCCACATAGGTCTCGGTGGTGATCTCTCCGGCGATGAGGACGAGGCCGGTGGTGACGAGGGTTTCGCACGCGACCCGTCCCTGGGGATCATCGGCGAGGATCTCGTCCAGGATCGCATCGGAAATCCGGTCGGCGACCTTGTCGGGGTGGCCTTCGGTGACCGATTCCGAGGTGAAGAGGCGTTCGCTCACGGGGGCTCCGGCTGTGTGTTGGGTTTCGAGGAGGTCGGGCGCGGCCAGGCGTCGGGTCCGGAAAGCCTGCAGCGCTCCCGGGCGCGACTCAAAGCCTTGAACGATAGAGAGGGCACCCCGGAAGTACAAGGTGGGCCGTCCCCGGGGTCGCCGGTCCCGTACCCGGGCCCTCCGGGCGAGGTTCAGGACGGAAGCGAGAGGGACCACCGGCCGGAGAATGCCGAGAGGTCGACGGCACTTCCGAGCCCCTCCACCAGGCAGTGGGTCACATCGCTCGAAGTGGGAGCGGCGAGCGCTTTTCGGGCTGCGGTGCGGGCGTCCTCGGCCCGGAAGCTCCGGATCACCTTCTTCACCTCCGGAAGGGTGGGCCATGCCACCGAGAGCGCCCGGATATCGAGGCCCACCAGGAGGAATGCCCCCAGGGGATTCGCCGCCATTTCGCCACAGACACTCACCTCGATCCCCGCCGCCCGTGCCACCCTCGCCACCTGGTGGAGCTGGCGTACCACCGCCGGGTGGAAGGGGTTGTAAAGGTCGGCGAGCTTCGCATTGGTCCGGTCCACTGCCAGGGTGTACTGGACCAGGTCGTTGGTCCCGATGGAGAAGAAGTCCGAGTGCCTGGCCAGTTCGGCGGCGTCGAGGGCCGCGGCAGGGGTCTCCACCAGGATCCCGAGCTTGTACGCCGACGAGAAGGGGATCCCATCGGCCTTGAGCTTCGCCTCTTCCTCGCCCAGGAGTTCGCGGACCCGGACCACCTCCTCCACGTCGTTCACCAGGGGGAGGAGGATCCGGATGTCGCCGTGGGCGGTGGCTCTCAGGATGGCCCGAAGCTGCGGACGGAAGAGATCAAGCTCGTCGAGGCAGACCCGGATGGCGCGCCACCCCAGGAAGGGGTTCTCCTCTGCCGGCATGTTCAGGAACATGGGAAACTTGTCGCCTCCCAGGTCGAAGGTCCGGATGACCACCGCCTGGTTCGGGAAGGACTCGGCCAGGTGGCGGTACGCCTCGTACTGCTCCGCTTCGCCCGGCATGGCCCGCCGGCCCACCACCAGGAACTCGGTGCGGAAGAGGCCCACCCCCTCGGCCCCATGTTCGCTCGCCTTCACCGCCTCTCCCGGGAGGTCGAGATTGGCGCGGAGGGCCACGGGGTGCCCGTCGAGAGTGATGGCGTCCAGGCGCGAGATCTGCGCCAGCTCCTCCTCCCATCCCTGGAGCCGGACTTTCCGGTCCTCGTAGACATTCCGGTCCCGGGGATCCGGGTCCACGATAAGACGTCCGATCCGGCCATCCACGATGGCCTCCTCCGCCCCCGCTACGGTCCGGGATGCCTTCACGAGCCCCACCACCGCCGGAATCCCCAGGGATCGGGCCAGAATCGCCCAGTGCGAGGTGCGCGTTCCCAGGTCGGTGGCGAGTCCCACCACCCGATCGGGGTCCATCTGGATCGTCAGCGAGGGGGTCAGGTTGCGCCCCACGATGATGATGGGGCCCCCGTCCTCCTCCTCCCAGACATGGGGCACCGGGAGACCCAGAAGCTTGTGGAGGAGCCGGACCTGCAGGTCCTCCACGTCGTTCAGGCGGTCCAGCACCATGGGGTTCGCCGTCGTCCGCCACTGCTGCTGGAGCTCCAGCATCCGCCAGTGGAAGGCCTGTGCCGCGGAGAGGTGGTGCTCGGTGATGTACCGGACGGTGTCGTCCACCACCTCGATGTCCTCCAGCATGAGGAGCTGGGGGTCGAAGATCCTCGCCTCCATCTCGCCGAGGCGCTCGGCCGCCTCCTGACGGATCCGGTTGAGGTGCTCGGAAACGTCGCGGCGGGCCTCGTGAAAGCGCTCGACCTCGCCCTCCACCTGGTCGGGCGCCAACACCCGTCTGGGCACGTGGGGAATCGACCAGTCCAGAACCCGGACCGAACCGAAGGCGATCCCTTCAGAGGCCGGGAGTCCGTCGAGAATCTTCGTCATTCGGCGTCGGCCTCCTCTCCGAAGCCCCCGGCCACCAGCTCCACCAGGGCCTCGAGGGCCGGCTCGGCGTCGGGCCCCTCTCCCCGGATGGTGAGCTCGGCGCCCTGCTCGGCCGCCAGCATCAGCACCCCCATGATGCTCTTGCCATTCACCTCGAGGCCGTCACGGGCCACCCGGATGTCGGAGTCGAAGCGGCCGGCGAGCCTGACGAAGGCCGCCGCCGGACGTGCGTGCAGGCCCATTCGGTTGGCGATTCGAACCTGTCGTTCCCGGGTGGGATGTTCGGTGGTCAAGGGCGTTCATCCTCTATTTCAAGTGCGTGTTCTCGAATGGGTCGGGTCCGGATCGCAAGCCCCCGGGCACCGGTTTCAGAGTGCCAGGAGTCCTCCGATGCCCAGCAGGAGAAGGGCCAGCAGGCCCGGGAGGGGCCCCGGAAGGGACATCCCTCGAAGCACTCCGATGGTCAGGAGCACTCCACCTCCCACGAGAAAGGGGCCCGGCCGTTCGAGGACCCCCACACTCATCACCCCCAGCACCCCCACGAAGATCCCGGCCACCATGATTCCGACCGTTCGGACCCGGCTGCCCGTCTTGCCGAGGTTGGCCCGCTGAAGGGCCGGACCCACCGCCCGTCCCTCCCGAAGACCCACCCCCACCCCCCACCACCGGAGCCAGAGGTGGAGGCCGTTGTGAAGGACGAGGACGAGCCCCACCGCGACCAGTGGGGACGCGCCCAGGAGGAACGCGATGCCCCCCAGGAGGAGGGAGAGGGGGAGCCAGCCCACCCAGACGAGTGCATCGCCCAGCGCCCCGAGAGGCGCTCGAAGCGCCGTACGGAAGCGTCGAAGCTCCTCGGGGGTGGCGCCCCGGGCCTCCATGGTGTGGAGCGCCCCGAGGGCGACTCCGGCCAGGTAGGGATGGGAGTTGAAGTTCCAGTGGGTATCGGCATCGTCCGGGGTGCCGGGGTCGGGCTCCTCCGCGGGCAGACCCACGGACGCATCCTCGAGCTCCCCGTCGGGTCCCGTCGTCGCCGCCGGCCGTGGGCTCCGGAGCGCCCATGCCAGGCCGGTTCCCAGGAGGTTCCGGTAGTTCCAGCTTGCCTGGATCAGGAAGGAGCGAACCACGAGCCGCCACCGGAGGGCCGTCATGAGGCCCCCTCTCCACTCGCGGGGAGGAGGACCAGCGCCTCCGTCCCCTCATGTACCCCGAGAAGGAGGCCCAGGAGCACGCCACCTGCGATCCCGGCCGCCACCAGGAGGAGCGGGCGGGTGACCACCCGGGTCCGGCCTCCGGCGGCCGTCTGGACCTGCCGGCCCAGAGAGAGTGCCGAGACCGCCAGAAGGAGGGCGAGGGTCTCGGCACCGGTGAGGGGCCAGTGCGAGGCGAAGGCCGTTCCACCCCCCAGGAGCAGGAGTCCGGTGGTCACACCGAGCCCCAGTGTCGTGAGAAGGAGTCCCCGCGCTCCGTCGGTGAGCAGGGCCAGGGCCTGGGCCCGCGCCAATGCCGGAGGTCCTCCCCCCCGAGCCCACGCCGCCCGGCTGATCCGGCCATTCCGGACCCTCTGCAGGTGCACGGTGACTCCGCCGAGCCAGGCCAGGAGGAGCCCCACGGCCACGCCACCGGCCAGTGCCCCCCCGGCGGCCGGACCCACCCATCCTCCCCATCCCACGGCCAGCCAGACGGCTGGAATCGCCGCGGGACCCGGCTCGGGGAGACGCACCCCTCCCACCGGAAGACCTCCCAGAAAGAGGAGTTCCAGGACGCCTCCCACCAGGAAGCCGGTGAGGGGGTCGCCCACGATCCACCCGGCCAGGGTGCCACTCATCACCGGCCGGGAGACCATGAATTGACCGAAGGCGGTGCCATCGAGGGCCACCCATGCGCCCAGGAGTGCCAGGATGACCAGGGTCATCGAGACTTGAGGATGCGCTCGACCCCCGTGCGAGGGGTGTTGGGCAGGTCGCGGGCGCTGACCCTGGCGCCGGTGTCGAGGAGTCGGCGAATGGCGTCCCGATCCTCGTCGTCCAGGTGGAGATAGGTCAGGACCTCCTCTCGATGGGGTGCATCGTGGAGGCCGCCGAGGTTCACCTCGACCCCCTCGAGGCCGCCGTCACGCGCCAGGCGGGCCATGGCACGGATGGACCGGGTGAGAAGAACGGTGACCTGCGAAGCGTCTCGGAGCTGGACGAGCCGGGCTCGGGCCTCCTCGACGGGGAGGAAGGTGGCCTCGGCACCGGGGGGCACCCCCAGGCGGTAGAGCTCGGCCTCCCACTCGCTCCCGGCCAGGTCGTCGTCCACCACCAAGTAGTGATCGGGCTTGAGAACGCTTCCCCACCCCATGGTGACCTGTCCATGGATCAGGCGTTCGTCAACCCGGAAGAGGACGATCGGCATGCTGGGCGGTGGGATCGAGGGACCGGATCGAGGCGCGGCCCCGGGATTCGAGGCGGGATACGAGCTGGTCGAGGGGGAGGTGTCGGTGGAAGACGAAGTCCAGGAGGATGGGGAGGTTGGTTCCGAAGAGGACCGACCGGTTCGAGGGATCGGTGCAGACGAACCGGGCCGTGATGGCACAGCTCCCCGACGGCATGTCGGTAAAGATGAGGATCGGGCCGTCGTCGGTGACCTCGCGAACGGCCTGGAGGAGGGCCTCGGGGTTCTTCCCGTCGTTGGAGATGCCGATGAGGGCCTCGTCGCCCACACCGGTGATCCGCCGGACCGCATCGATCATCCCATGGCACATGGAGCCGTGGGTGAGGAGGATCCCCCGGACGAGTTCGGCGTCACTCATAGTCTTCCTCGAGATAGTCGCCCACCGGAAGGAGCGCCCCCTTGAGACGCTGGTCGAAGGCGGCGGCCGAATCGACCCCCGAATACTTGAGAAGGTGGTTCATGGCCACCACTTCCGAGATGACGGTGATGTTCTTTCCCGGGTTCAGGGGGATCGTCACCTGTGGTACCTCGATGCCCAGGATCTCGGTGGTTTCGGGGTCGAGTCCCGTCCGGTTGTACTCCCCTGAATCGGACCACTCCTCGAGGCGGACCACCACCTCGATCCGCTTCTGCTGCCGGGTGGCCCGGACACCGAAGAGGGCCGAGATGTCGATGATGCCCACCCCCCGGATCTCCATGTGATGGCGCTGGAGCCGGTGTCCCTTTCCGATGAGCACATCGTTGCCCCGCTTGCTCACCATCACCAGGTCGTCGGCCACCAGGCGGTGCCCACGCTCCACCAGGTCGAGGACACATTCACTCTTCCCGATCCCACTCTTCCCCACGAAGAGGAGCCCCACCCCGTAGACATCGGCCAGCGATCCATGGAGCGAGGTGGTGGGGGCAAGCTGCACTTCGAGGAAGGGCTTCATTCTCCGGTAGAAGTCCTTCGTCGACAGCTCGGTCCTGAAGACGGGAACGCCACCGGCGCGGGCCTCCTCGAGGAGGGTTTCGGGAACCTCCTGCCCCTTGGTGACGAAGGCGGCGGGAAAGTCCTGCTGGAAGAGGATCCGGAGCCTGTCGCGCGCATCCTCGGCAGAGAGCCCGGAGAGGTAGGTCATCTCGGTCTCACCGAAGACCTGCATCCGCCCGTCGGGAAAGCGCTCGACGAAGCCGGCCAGGGCGAGGCCCGGGCTCGACATGTCCGGGTCCCGGCACTCCCGGTCCAGGGAAAGGTCGGGGGTCAGGCATTCCAGGGGGAGGGTTCGGCCCTTGAGCTGGATGATGCGCTCGAGGACGAGGGTGGGTGTGGTCACCGCCTACTCGGCTCCTGCTTCAGGTGGGGGCGGAGCGACCTCGGTGAGCCTGGGGCTCCGGTGGTCTCTCGCCTGGCTCCGGTCCCTGCGGAGGATCTTCTGGAGCTTGTCCAGCATCTTGTCGAGGGCGGCACGGAAGTCCGAGTCCTCTCCCTGTGCCACCGCCGGGGGGGCGCCTTCGCGGGTGACGATCCCCTCCACGCTCTTCCGGTGCTTCTCCTCCTCGAAGATGATCTCGGCCGACTGGAGGTTCGGATCGAAGCGACCGAGTCGTTCGACCTGTTCGGTGGCGCGGTCCCGAACGGGCGGGGGAACCTCACAGTGGCGGGCAACCGTCTGGATTCGCATGGAGCCTCCGGATGGTGGGGGAAGTGGAGCGGCGGTGGAGCCGCTCACCCTGCGCATATTACTCTCCTTCCCGGCCCCGCACCACCATCGATTCCAGGGCGGTGGCGAAGCGGGAGGTGATCGCCTCCCACGAGAAGCCCTCGGCGAAGCTCCGCGCGCCTGCGCCCAGGGTGGCCCGCAACTCCGGGTTCTTCAGGAGGCGTGTCAGGGCAGTGGCGAGGGCGTCGATGTCCCCGTGGGGAACGAGGAGGCCGGTCTCGCCATCCCGGACCGAATCCCTCAGTCCCGGCGAATCGGAAGCGACGGTGGGGGTTCCGCACGCCGCAGCTTCCAGATTCGTGATTCCCCAGCCCTCTCGTGGCGATGTGAGTACATGTACCCAGGCTCGACGCAGAAGCTCCCGCTTCTCCTCTTCGGAGACGAAGCCCCGGAAGTCGACGTGAGGACCGATCCCCAGCCGGGCAGTGAGGCGCTCGAGACGGGGGCGATGGTCCCCGGTTCCCGCAATCACCAGTCGGACCGGGACGCCATCGGCCACGAGCCGCGCCACGGCCTCGAGGATCAGCTCGATCCCCTTGTAACGCTTGAGCCGTCCCAGGTAGAGGAGGGTCGGTTCGGGGAAGCGTTCGCCGTCGACGGGGGGAGTGAGCCACTGGGCGTCGATCCCGTTGGGGATGACATCGATGGGCGCCTCCAGTCCCCGGGCCCGAAGGTCTTTGCGGGTGCTCTCGGAGACGGCGATGGTGGGGGTGGAGCGATAGACCCGGGGGATGGGCCGCTCCAGGAGCCAGGTGGCCGCCGCCACCGGAAACGACGCCTCCCTGAAGGCGGTGGTGCCGAAGAGGTGGTGGACCAGGAGGCCCACCGCGACCCCGGACCAGAGTGGGGCGAAGAGGGGCACCTTGTTCAGGTCTTCGAGGACCAGATCGATGGGCTCGTCCCGCAGAAGCCGGAGGGCACGGCGGGGCGCCCGGAGGAAGTGGGAATGGCGTCCCCCCACCCGGATCACCCGGATCCCGTCCACCCACTCGTGGGGGGGGAGGTCACGGGTCCCCGAGGCCAGGAGGGTCACCGACCACCCCCGCTCCGCCAGGCGACCGAAGATCTCGTGGAGGTGAACCTCGGCGCCGCCGGCCCGAGGGTTCAGCCGGTCCTGCCAGTTCAGGACGAGGAGGCGCACGAACGATAGACCGCGTCGAGGACCCCGTTCACGAAGCCCGAAGACTCGTTCCCCCCGTACCGCTCGGCGAGGCGCACCGACTCCTGGATCGCCACCGGGCCCGGCACATCGGGCCGGTGGAGGAGCTCGGCGGCCCCGATCCTGAGGATCGATCGGTCGATCCGCGAAAGCCGGTCCAGTCGCCAGTTCCGGGTGAACTGGCTCAGGGTGGCGTCGATCTCCTGGCCATGCTCCTCGATGATCCCCAGGATCTCCCGAATCATGGGCATGCGCGCCGGGGCGATCCGGCGAGTCCTCCCCACTTCCACCAGGACATCGACGAGCTCCCGGGGGGCGGAGTCGGATTCGTGGCGATAGAGGATCTGGAGCACCCAGGCCCGTGCCCGGGTCCGGTCGATGCGCTCCCGTGGGGTCGCCCGGGAGGAGGCACCGCCACTCATCCGAGCTCCCGGTAGAGATTCACCATCTCGATGGCGGTGATGGCCGCCTCCCACCCCTTGTTGTCGGAGGGGTCGTCTCCGGTGGAGCCGGCCCGATGCATGGCCTGCTCCAGGGTGTCGGTGGTGAGGACCCCGAAGATCACCGGGGTGGCGAAGTCGGTGGCAAGCCGCCCCAGTCCCGAGGCGGCCTCTCCGGCCACGAAGCCGAAGTGCGGGGTCTCGCCCTGGATCACGCACCCCAGGGCGGTGACCGCGTCGACGCCCCCGGCGTCCAGGATCCGTGCGGCGGCACCCGGAAGCTCCCATGCACCGGGCACCCGAACCACCGTGATGTCGTCGGCGGACACCCCGTGGCGGTCCAGGCATTCGAGGGCGCCCTCCAGGAGTTCCTCGGTGACCATGGGGTTGAAGCGGGCCACCACCAGGGCGTGGCGCTGGCCCGCGCCCTCAAGGGTGCCACGGAGCTCGGAGATCGGAGTGGATGGCGTCACAGGTGCCCCATCTTCTGTCGCTTGGTTTCGATGTACCGGGCGTTGTACTTGCCCGGGGTGACCTGGAGTGGCTCCCGGCCACTGATCTCGAGGCCGTACCCCTCGAGCCCCACGATCTTCTTCGGGTTGTTGGTGAGGATCCGGATCCGGCGCAAGCCAAGGTCCAGGAGGATCTGCGCTCC
Organism: Gemmatimonadota bacterium; assembly: GCA_007130605.1. Classification (GTDB taxonomy): domain Bacteria; phylum Gemmatimonadota; class Gemmatimonadetes; order Longimicrobiales; family Gaopeijiaceae; genus SLBA01. The sequence continues at coordinate 15,388 of SLSF01000338.1, forward strand.
GATCCCGTAGTCCCGGAGATCGGGTTGGAACCCCAGCGCCGCGTTGGCCTCGACGGTGTCCTGGCCCTGCTCCTGGAGCTCGTACGCCCGGAGCTTGTTGTGGAGGCCGATACCCCGTCCCTCCTGGCGGAGGTAGACCACCGCCCCCTCGCCCTCGGCCTCGATCCGCTCCATGGCGGCGTGGAGCTGCTCCCCGCAGTCACAGCGCATGGAGCCGAAGATGTCTCCGGTGAGGCATTCCGAGTGCATCCGGACCAGGGTGTCCTCCTTCCCCTCGATCTCGCCCTTCACCAGCGCCATGTGCTCCCGGTCGTCGATGGTGTTCTCGTAGCCGATGAGGCGGAAGTCGCCGAAGGGCGTGGGCAGGTGCACATTGGCCACCCGCCGCACGAGCCGCTCCTTCTGCAGCCGATAGGCCACCAGCTGCGCCACGGTGATGAAGCGGAGGTCGTGCTCCCGGGCGAAATCCTCCAGTTCTGGACGGCGGGCCATGGAGCCGTCGGAGCTCAGGATCTCGCAGATGACTCCGGCAGGCGGAAGGCCCGCCAGCCGTGCCAGGTCCACACTCGCCTCGGTCTGTCCCACCCGGCGAAGGACGCCGCCCGGGACCGCCCGCAGGGGGAAGATGTGGCCCGGTCGGCGGAGATCGGCAGGCGTCGAGTTCTCGTCCACCAGGATCTGGATCGTCTTGGCCCGGTCGGCGGCGCTGATCCCGGTGGTGACCCCGAACCGGGGGTCGGCGTCCACCGACACGGTGAAGGCGGTCCCCTGGGGATCGGTGTTCCGATCGGTCATGGGCGGAAGCTCCAGGGCGTCCGCCCGCTCGGCAGTCAGGGTGACACAGATCAGCCCCCGCCCGAACTGGGTCATGAAGTTCACGATCTCGGGGGTGGCGGCGCTGGCGGCGCACACCAGGTCTCCCTCGTTCTCGCGGTCCTCGTCGTCGGCGACGATGACCATCTTTCCGTCTCGTATGTCCTGCAGTGCGTCTTCGACGCTGTCAAACGGCATGGATCTGGCCTCGATCAGCTTGATGGACCGGAGGGATCGAGTCCGCTCCGGCGGAGGACGGTACCCACATACTTTCCGATGAGGTCCCCCTCCACATTCACCGGGTCGCCCGGCTCCAGGTGGGAGAGGTTCGTGTGAGCCCAGGTATGGGAGATGACGCCGACCTCGATCCGGTCCTTCTCCAGGAGTCGGTTCACGGTCAGGCTGATCCCATTGAGTGCGATGGAACCGTGCAGGAGAGTGAGCCGGTGGACCTCGGAAGGAATACCAAACTCCAGGAGCCGGTAGGCACCTTCTTCTCGAACGGACTTAAGGTGACCAATGCCATCCACATGTCCCTG
>SLSF01000070.1 GCA_007130605.1 Gemmatimonadota bacterium
CCCTTCGTTCCGAGGGTGAGGGCGCCCAGCACCTTCGTCGCTACGTCGAGGACCCGGAGGCGCACCGCCGAGCGCGCCGCGAGATCCACCGTCTCACCCCGGATCCGAACCGCTCCCCCGGCCGCCAGATTGAGGTCGCCCCGGGGAGTCACCAGGTCGAGGCTCCCTTCGGGGAGGACGAGCCGGGCGGAGCCTCCCTCGGGGTCGTATTCGAAGAGGAGTTCGTCGGCGTCGTTCCGCACCTGGATCCGCTCCCCCCGCTCGTCGCGGGTGACGTGGGCGCTGGCGCCGGAGTCGGTGGTGAGGGGGGCGGAGGGGGTGTCCGGCTTCGCCGTGGCAACCCCTCCGAGGCGACCGATGAGGTACGCGGTGCCCTCGCTCCCGCTCCCCAGGGTCACGAGGACCCGCTCGCCCACCTGGAAGGGCCGGCGCGCCTCCATGGCGATCTCGGCCGGCTGGCCCGGCTGGGCGTACGGGGTGCCACCGGCCCCCTCCGGAAGGGTCACGAGGACCCGCTCCCCTCCGTCGAGGACCTCGTCGATCTGGGCGGGCCCGAGGTACGGGGTGGCCTCCTCCGTGGAGATCGGGTCCTGGAGTGGGGTGAAGTGATTCATCGAAAGACTCCTCGGTCGTCAGTGGGTCGCCGGAGGTTCCGGCGGGATGTACGCTTCGGCCTCGGCCAGGTCCGGATCGGTCTCGATGACGCCGCGTCGATCGGCGCCGTCCCAGCGGGCATATTCGTCATTCATTCGGTGGAGTGTCGCCTGCACCAGCGACGCTCCGGAAAAGTCGGCTCCACGGGCATCGACCCCCGACAGGTCGGCGAAGCGGAGGTCCGCACCCGAAAGTTGCGCGCTCTCGGCGATGGCGTCGGTCCAGATGGAGCGCTGCAGTCGGGCGAGGGACAGGTTGGCCCCGGTGAGCTTCGCCCCGGAGAGGTCCGCCATCCGGAGGTCGGCTCCCGAGAGGTCTGCCCCCTCGAGCTGAGCACCGACCAGGGTGCAACCGAAGCCCCGGAAGCCCCGGAGCCGGGTGCCCTCGAGCCGGGCCCCGGTGAAGTCCACCTGCCGGCAGAGAGCGTTGTCGAGGACGGCTCCGCGCAGATCCGCCCCCGTCAGATCCGAGTCGGTGAGCTCGAGGCCCGGGAGCTGCATTCCCGCCAGGGTGCACTCCACCAGGGAGCAGCGGAGGAAGACGGTTCCCGTCAGTGTGCAGCTCGTCAGGTCGAGGCCACCGAAGTCGGTGCGTTCCACCGTCACCCCGGAGAGGTTCAGCTCGGGGCAATGAGCCCCCTCCAGGTGGCAGAAGTCGAAGCGGCTGGCTCCCCGGAAGGAGGCGCCCTCCAGGTCGGCCTCAATGAAGCTGGTCCCATCCAGGTCGGCCCCTCCGAAGTCGGCCCCCACCAGCTTCGCGTCCCCGAAGTCGGTGTCGTGGAGGATGCAGTGGCGGAAGCGGGTCTTCTCGGCGGTGATCCCCGTGAGGTCGGCTTCGGTGAAGTCGACGCCCGACAGATCGATGCCCGAAAGATTGCAGGAGGGAAAACCCACCTGCCGGAGCTGGGCGCCCTCCCACTCCGCCTCCCTGAGGTCGCACCCCTCGAAGTGTGCCCCGTGGAGGCGGGTGCTCCGGAAGTCGGCCTTCCTGAGATCGCTCTCCTCGAAGCGGGCCTCCGAGAGATCGGACTCGCCGAAGGCCATGCCGGTGAGGGTGCACTCGTGGAAGGTGGCGCCCATGAGGGGGCACGCCGTCCATGACAGTCCCTCCAGAGAGACCTCCTCGAAGATGGCGCCGACGGCCGACTTCGGTGCGCCGGTGGTGGAGGTCATCGAGAGCTCCGTGAAGGTGACCTGGTCCAGGATGGCGCCCAGGAGTCGGACCCCGTCGAGACGGCTTCCCCGAACGATGGTTCTCTCGAAAGTGCTTCCCTGCAAGTCGACGCCATCCAGGAGGCATCCGATGAACTCGGAGTACCCGAGCTCCGCCTCGCGGAGCACGGCGTCGACGAAGTGGCAGTGCTCGAACTCGGCGGCCCGGGCACTCGCGCCCTCGAAGGTGGCCTCGGAGAAGTCCACCTCGGTGCCTTCGAATCCATTGAGGGTCGCGCCGCCGAACTTCGCCTGCCGGAAGGAGCAGCCCCCGGGCCGGAAGTGCTCCAGGAGGTACGCTTCCACATCGGTCTCGGGGGTGAGCGGGGGGGGATTGCCCCGGGGGATCGCCTCGGCCCTGAACGCGGCCCCGAAGAGCGAGGCGCCCCGGAAATCGGCTTCCTCGGCGGTGACATTCACTCCGGTCGCGCCGGCCAGAACCGCCCCGGCCAGGTGGGCGCCCGAGAGGTCAACATCGTTGAGATTCGCGCCATCGAGGGCGGCTCCCTCGAGCTTCGCCCCGGAGAGGTCGACCCTCCGGAAGGTGGCCATCCCCAGGTCCGCCCCCCCGAGATCGGCGCCGGAGAGGTCGGCATCCTCCACCACGACCCCGGCCGCAGGCTCCCCCTGGCCGATGAGTTCGAGAAGCTGCGTGGCGGTCAGTCGGCGCCCGAGATTCCGGAAACGGGGATCGGTCCCCACGTCGGGATCGGGATCGAGTCCCTCAAGGGCGTCGAAGAGGTCGAAGTCGCCGGGGCCGGGCATCTCGGAGTTCTCAGCCATGCTTGGTCATGCGCAGATTGGCGCCCTCGGCGTATGCTTCGTCCATGCGGGCGTCGAGGAACTCGGCCGCGTAGAAATTCCCTCCGCTCAGGTCGGTGCGCGTGAGGTCGGCCCGGGCGAAGTCGGCCTCGAAGGCGTCGGCGGTGGCGAGTCGGGCGCCGGCGAGTCGGGCGTCGCCGAAGCGGGCGCCCCGGAGGTGGGCGGCGTAGAAGTCGGCCCCCTCCAGGAGGGCACCGGCGAAATCGGCACCTTCCAGTCGGGTGTAGGCGAAGACGGCACCGGTGAGGGTTGCCCCGCTCCAGATCGATTCGGTGGCCCGGGCGGTGGTGAAGAGGGCCCGGCTCAGGTCGTATGCCTGGGCGGCGCGGAGCCCCTGGAGGTTGGCCCCCCGGAAGTCGGCCGCCACGGCGCGCACACCATCGAACTCCGCGTCGGAGAGGTCCGCTTCGCGAAGGTCCGCACGGTCGAGACGGGCGTCGCCGAAGACCCCCTGGGCGAAATCTCCCTTGCGGAGGTCGGCGTCGACGAGGGTCGCCCCGGCGAAGCTCGCCCCCTTCGCCTCGGCCTCGCGGAGGTCGGCCTCGGTGAGATTCGCCCCATCGAGGATGGCGTCGCCGAGACGGGTCCCCATGAGCTTCGCCCGGGTGAGGTCGGTGCCGGTGAAGTCGGCCCCCTCCAGGTCGAGCCCGGAGAGGTCCAGGGCCCGGAGGTCGAGTTCGGCCAGGGGCTCGCCCTCGCCATGGAGCGCCTCGACCCGTTCCCGGGTCCACGGCTCCTCTTCTACCTCCTTCTCGGGAGCGGGCTCAGCCTCGGCCTCCTGGACCTCCTCCATGAGGGCCACCACGTCGTCCATCCCCTGGGCGCGGAAGAATTCCTTCGCCTCTTCCCGCTCGGCGTCGGTGAGCTCAGGGGGGTCGTCGGGGTCGATGCCCAGCGCCTTGAGCTCGGCATTGATCTTCCGGAGCGCTTCCTCGAGCTCGTCGTCTTCCTCCTCGTCCTCCTCCGTCGCCGCTTCGATCTCCTCCGGCTCGTCCTCCACTTCGTCCTCGAGGTCGTGGCCATCCTCCTCGGCGACGAAGGCGAGGAATCGCTCCCGGCACGCCTCCAGGGGAGCCGGAGATTCTGCCAGGGGCTCGGTGAGGACGAAGAGGTCCGTGACCTCGTCGGCCTCCTCGGTGCGGATGTCCAGATACCCGCGCCAGACCAGGACCAGGACACCGTCCTCCGCATCGATCCAGAGGGTGTCCAGCTGCATGGCGACTTCGCGAAAGCGCATCGCCTCGGGGTCCGGCGGCGTCCACTTGTCCGCTTCCTTGGCGGTGGAGGGGGGGAGGGGGTGGCCCGCGGGGATCTCGTTCAGGAAACATCGCACCCGCAGTCCGGGGAGCCGGGTGCGGAAGTGGGGCATCTCCGGATGGATGTTCTCCAGGTGGACTTCCTCGTCTCCCGCCAGGAAGCCCTCGCGCTGGAGGGGAGGGGGCGCGGCGTTGAAGAGCCCCCAGTCCAGGTCGTCGGGGTACCAGGGCCATCGCTCCTCGAGCCAACGGTCGTCGTAGCTCCCCATGAGGGAGCGACGGGGCTCCCAACCCATGGGGATGGGCCCGAACGCCGCCGCAGGGGGGCGATCCTCGGGGTCCCGGATGGGTCGCTCGGGGATCTCGATATTGGGAAGCGGCCAGGCGTGGATCCCGTCTTCGGTCCGAATCACCCCGTCTCCCCGCCCACTCGGGTTGTCGGGGCTCCGGGCGCCTCCGAAGGCGCGCTCCCAGGTGAGGGGCATGGAGGTGAACGGCTCGGGATCGGTCATCCGGGTGCCGGCGCCATTTCCGGTCCACCAGCGATTTCCGTAGACATCGAGGGCCTGCTCCACCTCTCCCACCCGGAAACGGACCCGGCACGACGGTACCGGGCGGTCCCCCGGGGGGTGACATGCACCGGTCAGGAGGAGGTCGGCCCTGGGCTTGTAGTGGACGAAGTCGTTGGCGTAGCGGATCTCGTCGGAGACTTCGTCGTCGTCGTGGAGGAGGATGTCGCCGGTGGGAAAGGCCCGCTCGTCGTC
>SLSF01000029.1 GCA_007130605.1 Gemmatimonadota bacterium
ATCGTCCGGACCCGCCCCGATCCGTCGCAGGCGGTGGTGGGGCTGAAGAACCACGGGCTGACCATCACCGGTCGGTCGCTGGAGGACATCTTCGAGCGGGTCGAGGACCGACTCCTCCAGTACATCCCCATGACCTGACCGCGACCTTGACAGTACCGGGGTGACCCTTCCGAGCCCCCTCCGCCCTCCCTGGGTGGAGGGGGCTTGGCGATTTCGGAGGGGTTCGATGATCTGGAAGGGGCTCGGCGATCGGGAGGCGCTCAGCGATTGAAGCGGTTCATCGTCTCCTGAACGCCATCCTCGATCCAATGCACCACCAGGTCGGGGAGCTCGGAAAGGAGGGCGAGGACCTGGTCCTCGTCTTCGTCGGACATCGGTGAGAGAACCCAGCCCACCAGGTCCCCTCCGGAGGGAGGACGTCCCACCCCGATCCTGAGACGCGGAAATTCCCGGCCCACCAGCCCCTCGATGGATCGGAGTCCATTGTGTCCCCCTGAACTCCCGTCGGCCCGAAGGCGAAGGCGACCGGCGTCCCGGGTGGCGTCGTCGACGATGACGAGGAGGTCCCGGACCGGATCGAAGCCCTCGAGGCCCAGGAAGGGATGGAGCGCCGCCGCACTCCGGTTCATGTAGGTGAGGGGCTTCACGAGAACGACCTCCTCGCCGGCGACCATGGCACTACAGTGAAGCGCCGGCCCCACCTCGCGGAAGGGACCGGCGCTCCATTCGTGGGCAAGACGATCCACCGCCCACCACCCCACATTGTGTCGGGTGTCGTCGTACTTCGATCCCGGGTTCCCGAGTCCCATGATCACTCTCATGGCAGAATCTCCGGGGATCGGCGGGTCAGCCCTCGGAAGGCTCTTCCCCTTCCTCGTCCTCGTCGGGCTCCTCAGCGCCGATGACCTCCGGCTCCAGCTCGTCCTCTTCCTCATCCTCGGTATCCGAGGCGAGCTCCGTCGGGGCCTGCACGGTGCAGAGGGTCCGCTCGAGGTCGCGCAGGATCACGACGCCCTCGGGTACATCGAGGTCGGAAACGTGGAAGGAGTCGCCGATGGAGAGACCCGACACGTCGGCTACGAAGTACTCCGGGATCGCCGAAGGCACGCAGCGCACCGAGAGCTCGTAGATCACCTGCTCGAGCACGCCTCCCTGGTCCTTCACACCCGTCGGGGTCCCCTCGAGCCGGAGCGGCACATCGAGCTCGAGCTCGACGCCGGTCTGGACCCGGTAGAAGTCCACATGGAGGATGTCGGGCCGGAAGGCATGGGTCTGGACCTCACGAACCAGGCTCGGCATCGGCTTCGACTCCCCTTCGACCTCGAGCTGGATGATGGTGTTCTCCAGGGAGATCGCGCGGAAGAGAAGCTCCGTCTCGTGGTTGTCGAGGACGAGGGGGAGCGCCTCCTCGTTGGCCCCGTAAACCACTGCGGGGAGCTTGCCCTGGGCACGGAGCTTCCGGGCGACACCCTTTCCGGTGTCGGTGCGGGGAGCGGCTTTCAGCGTTACGAGCGATGACATGTCTTACCTTCCTTCAGCAGGCCACGGGGGCCGGTGACGTCCGGGCGTCCCGGACGGGTCTGCGTATCGTTTGTGGACCGGGCCGCGTGGTCGACGGCTCCGGACCCGGGACTCAGTCGTCGGCTTCCGGAATCTCGAAAAGCTGGCTGACCGAGTCATTCGAGTGGATGTAGCGGATCGCCCTCGAGAGCAGGCCGGCCACCGAAAGGACCGTCAGGCCATCGAAGGTTCGTTCTGCCGGGATGTCGATGGTGTTGGTGACCACCAGTTCCTCGAGGGGGGCGCCCTCGAGTCGCTCCCGGGCCTTGCCCGAGAGGAGTGCGTGGGTCGCGCAGGCGTAGACCGCCTTCGCGCCCCGCTCCTTCAGCGCATGGATCGCCGTCGTCATGGTTCCGGCGGTGTCCACCATGTCATCGGTGATGAGGCAGTTCTTGCCCTCCACATCTCCCACTACCGACAGGACCTCGGACTGGTTCGGGGCCGGTCGCCGCTTGTCGATGATGGCGAAGGAGCCGCCCAGCCGCTTGGCAAAACCGCGGGCCATCTTGGCCGACCCCACGTCGGGAGCGATGACCACCAGGTCCTCCAGCGCCTTCTCCTGGAAGTACCGGGTGATGACCGGCGACGCGTACAGGTGGTCCACCGGGACATCGAAGAAGCCCTGGATCTGGTGCTGGTGGAAGTCGATCCCCAGCACCCGGTCCGCTCCCGCCTTCACCATCAGGTTGGCAACGAGCTTGGCACCGATGGCGACCCGGGGCTGGTCCTTCCGATCCTGGCGTCCGTACCCGAAATAGGGCACCACGGCGGTGATCCGTGCCGCGGAGGCGCGCTTGGCCGCATCGATGAGAAGGAGGAGTTCCATGATCCGGTCGGCGGGCGCCACCGTGGGCTGCACGATGAAGACATCGCGCCCACGCGCATTCCGGTCAATACGGACGAAGATCTCGCCATCGGCGAAATCCCGGACCGTTGCCGACTCCGAATCGGTGTTGAGGAGATCCCCGATCTCTCGCGCCAGTGGGCGGTTCGCCCGGCCCGAGAGAAGGAGCATGGGACCTCGACCGAAGGTCTCTTCCATAGTGATGCCGCCGATGTTCTCGTGAACAGTTACAGCCCGGAAACTTAGAATACTGCGCAGAAGCCGTCAACGGCCTGCTCGGGCATCTTCAGATGAGTTCCACCTCGATCTCCCGGCTTCGTTCGGTCCCGTCGCCCGCCACCAGGGTCAGCCGGATCCGGTACACCCCCGCATCGAGGCCGTCCAGCTCCAGGCCCAGGACCCGAAGCCCCGACTCGGGATCTTCGAGGGGGCCGTCCACCTGGTCGGTCCACCCCATCCGCACCGAGCTGCCCGGAGAGAGGATCCGAAGCCGCTCCCCCGCCCGCCGGAGCCACCCCCGATCTGCCGGTTCCAGCTCGGCCCTCACCTCGAGGGGCGCTCCCCGAGAACCGAATCCGGTGGCCTGCCAGGCCACCTCGAGACTCCGTCCCTCGATCCGGTTCTCGGAGAGGGCACGCATGGCCAGCTCCCGTACGCCCTCGTCCCGGAGGGTCGAGACACCGGTCTCGTGGCGCTCGGGGTCCGGACGGAGGAGGAGAAGGTCCGAGAGGATGGGCTCGCCCTCCGCCGGGGTGGGAAGCTCGATCCCCTGCCGGAACCGCCAGCCTCGCTGGTGGGCCGGTTCCCGGAGCTCGAGGGAGAGAACGCCCGCGCCCGATGGGACCATGCCCACATACCATCCGGCGCGCCGCTCCCCATCCCCGGGACCGATCTCCTCGCCCTCCTCCATCGGCCGGGCAGGACGCGACTCCCCCACCGCCCCGGAGGTGGGGTCCAGCGACCTCCACCAGAGCTCCGGAGTGGCATCGACGGGCCATGGCGGTGGAAGGGTGTCGGCATCCACCCCCTGCCAGTAGTCATGGTCCGCGGCGGGGACCGGGTAGGACCACGCCAGTACCACCAGGGTGGAGTCCCCCCGGGGGAAGCGGGTGACGCGGGAGGGGAGGTCCCGCACGCGAAGGGTGGGCGCGACCCGGTGGAGCCCCCGCCCCACCGCACGTTCGGTGGTGAATTCCGACGCAGGCACCCGGAACCCCTCCCCATTCTCCCCCGGATCCCGGAAGAGGGCCGGTCCGGGCACCAGGACCCGGAGGTCGGGTTCGGGATAGCCGGAAACGAGGGTGCCGGCCCCCAGGATCGAAGGATCGTGCCTGCGGGCGTAGCTCACCTCGGGTCCGAAGCGGATGATGTACTCCCGGAGGTCGGCGCCCCACATGGGCCCATGGGGCGACCGGGCGCCCTCCTGGATCCGGGCGATGACATTCCGGGAGAGGTGCTCCAGGAGAAGTTCGTTGCTCTCCGTGCCGTACCAGGGGTCGGCGAGCGTCCAGAATCGCTCCACGAAGCGACCCCGCTCCTCGCCGTCGTGACGGTCCAGCTCACGGAGGAGGTCGAAGTCCACCAGGCCGGAGGGGTCGAGCCAGGCCTCGGCCTCCTCCGCTCCCATGGCGTGGAGGGCTACCGAGAAGGCTTCCTCGGCCTCGGTGTGGAGACCCAGCCGGTGGAGGGTGAGGGCCTGGAGGGCCTCGCACCACCCCGGCGCCTCCCCGATGCATTGGCGAGCGGCGTCATGGGCCTCTTTCCAGCGATCCGCCTCGCCCAGGTACCGGACCCACTGGCCCCGCACCCACCGATCACCGGGAATCTGCCGGGAGATGTGGCCCAGCTCCTCCAGGAGCGCCAGCCGAGCCTCCCGGAGTGCCTCGTTCTCGGGAGGGGGTCGGCGGTCCATCCTCCACGGATCCGGATCACCGCGAGGGGCCTGGAAGCGAAGGCAGATCCACCCGATCCGTTCGTCGCACTCTCCACCGGACCAGATCTGGGTTCGGGGCGCCTCCCGCACCTGGGCTCGCGAGAACCGGGCCTGGGCCTCCCGGGCCCGCCGATGGAGGGCAATGGAATCGCTGACGGCGGTGGCGCTCGGCGGGGCATCCTGCCATACCGGCCCCTCGGGAGCCTGAAGGGCTCCCGGAACCAGAAGAGCGAGGAGGAGCGCGTAGGATGTCATGAAGGACCAGCGGGATCAGATCCTGCAACGGAGCAAACAATTGGCCCGGGTGGATTCGAACCACCACCGCCGGTTCCAAAGACCGGTGTCCTGCCATTAGACGACGGGCCAG
>SLSF01000037.1 GCA_007130605.1 Gemmatimonadota bacterium
CCGTCCTCCAGCGCCTTCACCAGTTCGGTCACCACCTCCGGTCGGGCCAGGTCGTCCTGGAGTTCCTGGACGATGGCCCCGGCCTCCGGCGCCAGGAGCTGGCGCTCGCGGATCACCCCCAGTTCCTCGAGGATGAGAGCGGCCGACGGGATCCGGCCCCGGCTGAGGAAGTTGGGGAGGAGGAGCCGGAGGATCTCGGCGATCTCCTTCTGGCGCCCCGGACGCCCCGATTCCTCGAGGCGATCGAAGAGGCCGTAGAGGACATCCCTTCGGACCGGCCGACTCCGCTCCTGGTCGATGAGCTCCGCAAGGGTCTGCCGCTCCTGCGGATCCAGGGCGTAGAGGGTCGGATTGAAGTCCTCGGTCCGGACGACGGGCGGGGAGGCAGCGTCGTCCTCCTCCTCTTCGAGACCGGCCTCCGCCTCGAAGATGGTCCGCAGATCCTCTTCGGGCGCAGGTTCCGTGTCCGGAAGGGGGATCCCCTCGGCCAGGAGGTCGACGACCTCGTAGTCCAGGTACTTGAAGTCCCGGTCCCAGAGGAGGGTGATGAGGTCGTCGGCGTCGCCCCGGGCGTGGCGGGCCCGGTGGAGGACCTCGAGAAAGGGTTCCAGCTCCTCGTGCTCGAGCCCCTTCATGAACTTGATGTCGCGCACCCCGTCCCGGAAGAGAAGAAAGGCGAGGGACTCGGTCCGGGTGGAATTCCGGTAGACCTCCTCCCCCTGCCAGGTCATCCGGTTCTCCTCGACCGTGAGGCTCAGCTCGTCACGCCCCTCCCAGATCCGCTCGAAGGCCTCCACCAGGTTGGTGAGGAAGCGATGGTAGACGGGGTTGTTCCGGTCGTAGAGCTGATAGGCGCGCAGCGCCTTGGCCAGGGTATTGAAGAATTCCCGGACTTCCTCGAGGGGGAGAGAGGACGGGTCCTCCCATTCCAGGGAGGTCTCCCCGAGCCCTTCCACCGGCCGGTTCCTGACCTCTTCAGTCAACGCGCTCTCCATGTCCGTGCGGAGCTACCGGATCACCGGAAACCCCATGTCATAGAATCGAACCGCGACCCTCGATCCGTGCCACATGGGCGACATCCTTGTCGCCCCGCCCACTGAGACAGAGGACCACCGGTCCCCGCTCCATCTCGTGCCGACCCTCCCCGAGAAGGTATGCCACCGCATGGGCGGTCTCGAGGGCCGGGATGATGCCCTCCAGCTCCGAGCACCGGTGGAAGGCCTCCAGGGCCTCCTCGTCCCCCACCGACACGTAGGTCGCCCGCCCCGAGTCCTTGAGGTACGAGTGCTCCGGCCCCACCCCGGGATAGTCCAGCCCGGCCGAGACCGAGTGTGCCGGTGCCACCTGACCGTCGTCGTCCTGGAGCAGATAGGAGAGGGCTCCATGGAGGATTCCGGGCTGCCCGGCAGAAAGAGACGCGGAATGCCGCCCCGATGCAAGTCCCTCCCCCGCCGCCTCCACCCCGACCAGGCGCACATCGGCATCGTCGACGAAGGCGTGGAAGATCCCCATGGCATTCGATCCACCACCCACGCACGCCACGACGGCTGCCGGAAGCCGGCCCTCCAGTTCGAGGATCCGGGCGCGTGCCTCCTGGCCGATGATGGCCTGGAAGTCTCGAACCATGCGGGGAAAGGGAGCCGGTCCCACCACCGACCCGATGATGTAGTGGGTGTCGTCCACATGGGTGACCCAGTCCCGGATCGCCTCGTTGGTGGCATCCTTAAGGGTGCGGGTCCCCGACGACACCGGCCGGACCTCGGCCCCCAGGAGCTCCATGCGGAAGACATTGAGGGCCTGCCGCTCCACATCTTCGGCCCCCATGTAGACGACGCACTCCATGTCGAAGAGGGCGCACGCCGTCGCGGTGGCCACACCGTGCTGCCCCGCCCCCGTCTCGGCGATGATCCGGCGCTTGCCCATCCGTCGGGCCAGGAGCGCCTGGCCGATGGTGTTGTTGATCTTGTGCGCGCCCGTGTGGTTCAGGTCCTCGCGCTTGAAATAGATGGGGGAGGTCGCATCGACCACCTCTTCCAGGCGGCGGGCGCGGTAGAGGGGCGAGGGCCGCCCCACGTAGTCGCGAAGGAGGCCATCGAGTTCGTCGTGGAAGGCGGCGTCGTCCCGGGCCTCCTCCCAGGCGACATCCAGTTCGTCGAGGGCCGCCATCAGGGTCTCGGGAACGAAGCGCCCCCCGAAGACCCCGAAGCGGTCGGTGGGGGCCGGAGTGCTGCGGTCAGTGGGCCGGGTGGTCATCCTCGGGGTCCTTTGAAAGATCGGGGTACGCAGATGCGGCACGCTCGACGAAGGACCGGATCGCTTCCGGATCCTTGATTCCGGGGGCGTGCTCGACCCCGGAGCTCACATCGACCACATGGGGCCGAAGTCGTCGAACCGCCTCCTCCACATTGTCGGGGTTGAGGCCGCCTGCGGCGATGAGCGAGAGGTCGGAGGGCCACTCCCGGCGGATCGCCTCCAGCGCGCCCCAGGGGAAGCGAACGCCACTCCCTCCGAGTTGCCGCGGATGCCATCCATCGAGGAGGACGCCGTCGACCACCCCCGACCACCGGTGGGCCGCCGGGAGGATCTCGTCGCCCTTCCGCACCCTCACCGCCTTCCAGAGTTCCCAGTCGCCCAGCTCCCGGAGTCTCCGGCATACCGCCTCCGACTCGTCGCCATGCAACTGGATCACCCGGGCGCCGGTCTCCTCGGCGACCTTCGCCAGTTCGTCGGGCTCCCGGTCGGCCACCACGATGACCAGGGGAAGGCCGGCGGCCTCGAAGATCCGGCGGGCCTGGGATGGACGCACCGCTCTCGGCGAGTCCGGGACCAGGACGGCGCCCACGTAGAGTGCCCCCGCTGCGGCCACTGCGGCGGCGTCCCGCTCCCGCGTGAGCCCGCAGATCTTGACCCTGAGGCTCACGGGGCCCGTCCGGCGCGGTCGGGGCGTGGAGCCGCCAGTTCGCCGGCGAGGGCCACCGGGTCCGGCGCCCGCACCAGCGCTTCACCCACCAGGATGGCGTCGGATCCCGCCTCCGCCACCTTCGCCGCATCGGCCCCGGTCCGGATCCCGCTCTCGGAGACCAGGATCCGGTCGGTGGGAACCTCCCCGGCCAGCTCCAGCGTCGTCTGCAGGTCGGTGGTGAAGGTGGAGAGGTCCCGGTTGTTGATCCCGATGATGTGCGCCCCCGAGTCGAGGGCGCGGTGGAGTTCGGGGCGGTCGTGCACCTCCACCAGGACCGCCATCCCCAGCGACTCGGCGACCTCGCGGAGCTCGCGGAGGGGCCCGTCGTCGAGGATCCGCACGATGAGGAGGATGGCGTCGGCTCCTGCCGCACGGGCCTCGTGCACCTGGACCTCTTCCAGGATGAAGTCCTTCCGGAGGCAGGGGACCGGGACCGCCGCACGCACCTCCGTCAGGTCCTGGAGACGGCCGGCGAACCAGGGCTCGTCGGTGAGGACCGAGATGGCTGCGGCTCCCCCCGAAACGTAGCTGCGCGCCAGCGCCACCGGGTCCAGGTCCGTGCGAATGGCACCGGCGCCCGGGGACCGACGCTTCACCTCGGCGATTACCGAGAGTCGTTCGGGAGTCGCCAGCGCCTCTGCGAAGTCCCGGGGGGGCGGCGCCTCGGCCGCCCGCTTCCGGAGCTCCCCTGCACGACTCCGGAGCGCCTCGATCTCGTCACGCTTCTTCCGGACGATTCGGTCGAGGATGTGCTCGCCGTCGGGATCCACTTGCCTTTCGGGCAACCTTCGGGTACTCTTCATTCGGGTCCTGTTCGGTTCTCATTCTGGAGGTGACGATGCCCCTGACCAGACGGCAGAAGGAAATTCTCGACCACATCTCCTCGTATATCGAGGTGAACGGGTACGCGCCCAGCTTCGAGGAGATCGCCTCGCACTTCGGCTATGCCTCGCTGGCGACGGTTCACGAGCACCTCAGCAATCTGGAACGGAAGGGGTACATCCGAAAGGCGTACAACGAGAGTCGCTCCATCGAGCTCATCCGGAGCGACGCCCGCGCCGCCGGAGTCGAACTCCCTCTCCTGGGCGAGGTGGCCGCCGGCCAGCCCATCGAGGCCATCTCCGGAAGCGAGTCGATCCTGGTGCCCCCCGACCTCCTTCGGAAGCGGGGCGAGAACTACGTCCTGCGCGTGGTGGGCGACTCCATGATCGACGAGCAGATCCGGGACGGGGACTACATCATCGTGAACAGCCGCCCCACGGCGGAGGAGGGCGAGATGGTGGTCGCCCTCATCGACGACGACGCCGCCACCGTCAAGAAGCTCTACCGCGAAGCCGGCGGACAGATCCGGCTCCAGCCCGCCAACGAAAACCTCGAACCGATGATCTATCCGGCCGACCGGGTCGCGGTGCAGGGCATCGTCGTCGGTGTCATCCGACGATACTGAGCATCTGGCAGCCCCGCCACCTCGGCATTGGACGCTCGGCCTTCGGAAGGCCGTTCAGAAAAACCTCCCACGGAGTCAGCCCCATGCGCACACCCTTCGCCGCAGGACATCTGAAGGCCCGTCGCCGACGGAACCGGAACGCCCGGATCCTCCTGGTGGAGGGCAACGGGCCCCGGCCCATTCCCGGGCCCTGGGTCCTGAAGGGGATCGTGCGGGATGCCGATCCGGAATCCGGGAAGGAATCGAACTCACC
>SLSF01000109.1 GCA_007130605.1 Gemmatimonadota bacterium
CTGGACACCCGGTGTGACCTGACCATGGCGCAGACCGCCGAGGAGCTGGCGGACCGGTACAAGGTGTCGCGTGAGGAGGCCGACGCGGTCGCCTTCCGGAGCCAGAAGCGGTCGGCGGCCGCGTGGGAGGCGGGGCATTTCGATGCGGAGATTGCTCCCGTCACCCTGAAGAGCCGGCGGGGGGAGACCACCTTCGAGCGCGACGAGCACCTCCGGCCCGATGTCTCCATGGAGGGGCTGGCGAAGCTCCGTCCCTACTTCCGGAAGGATGGCCTGGTCACCGCAGGGAATGCCTCGGGGATCGGCGACGGCTCCGCCTCGGCGGTGCTGGCTACCGCGGGGTGGGCCGAGAAGGCGGGGATCCGACCCATCGGCCGCCTCATCTCGTGGGGCTACGTGGGAGTCGAGCCTGCCATCATGGGGATCGGACCCGCGCCGGCCATCCGGAAGGCGCTGAAGAAGGCCGGGC
The DNA here is from genome assembly GCA_007130605.1 of Gemmatimonadota bacterium. GTDB lineage: Bacteria > Gemmatimonadota > Gemmatimonadetes > Longimicrobiales > Gaopeijiaceae > SLBA01. The sequence continues at coordinate 470 of SLSF01000109.1, forward strand.
TGACCCTGGACCAGATGGACCTGGTGGAGGTGAACGAGGCCTTCGCACCCCAGTACATGGCGGTGGAGAAGGAGCTGGGCCTCGACCCCGAGAAGACCAATGTCAATGGCGGGGCCATCGCCCTCACCCACCCCCTGGCGGCTTCGGGGGCCCGGATCACCATCCACCTCCTCCACGAGCTCCGGCGGCGGGGCGGACGGTACGCGGTGGGCTCGGCGTGCATCGGTGGAGGACAGGGTGGCGCCGTGGTGGTCGAGGCCTTTCACGACTGAGTGACGACACAAACCAAGAGGAGAGACATAGCGTGGATATTCAGAAGGTCGGGGTCGCGGGATGCGGCCTGATGGGAAGTGGCATCGCCGAGATCTCGGCGAAGGCCGGGATGGATGTGCTCGTCCGGGAGATCTCGGACGAAGCCATCGAGGCTGGACGGGCCCGGATTGGCAAGTCGCTGGGCCGTGCGGTGAAGAAGGAGAAGATCACCGAGGAGGATCGAGATCAGATCCTCGAGCGGATCTCCTTCACCACCGCCATCAGTGATCTGGCGGACCGGGACATCGTCATCGAGGCCGTCGTCGAGGACCTGGAGGTGAAGAACGAGCTCTTCGGAACCCTGGACCCCCTCTGTGGCGAAGGGACGATCTTCGCAACCAACACCAGCTCGCTCACGGTCACCGACATGGCGGCGGCGGTGAACCGGCCCGACCGGGTGGTGGGGCTCCACTTCTTCAACCCGGTCCCGGTGATGAAGCTGGTGGAAGTGGTCCGCACCATCGCCACCTCCGACGAGGCCTTCGAGCGGACCTTCGCCTTCGCCCGGGCCCTCGGCAAGGAGCCCATCGCGGCCAAGGACAACTCGGGGTTCGTGGTGAACCTCCTCCTGGTCCCCTACATGCTGGATGCCATCCGGCAGCTCGAGCGGGGGGTCGCCTCCATCGAGGACATCGACAAGGGGATGATGCTGGGGTGCGGGTATCCCATGGGCCCCTTCCAGCTCTGCGACTTCGTGGGGAATGACACCACCTACCGGATCGCCGAGATCATGTTCGACGAGTACCGGGAGGAGCGCTTCGCTCCTCCGCCCCTCCTGAAGCGGATGGTGGCCATGGGTCGCTACGGACGGAAGGCGGGGAAGGGGTTCTACGACTACTCGGGAGACCAGCCGGTTCCCATGGAGCTCTGACGCCCCGGGGTTCCAGAGAAAAAGGCCCCGGCACCATGGCGGTGCCGGGGCCCTTTCTTATTGCTGTCGCACACGGAGTTACGTCGGGCGATCATCCTTCCTCTGACGCCGGCGCTCACGCCGGATCGCCGCTTCCTTCTTCCGCTTGCGCTGGGCGCTCGGCTTCTCGTAGAAGCGGCGCTTGCGAAGCTCGGAATAGAGGCCGGAACGCTGGACCTTTCGCTTGAACTTGCGAAGAGCCCGCTCGAGGTTTTCTCCATCCTGTACGATCACTTCCAACGGAATCACCATCCTTGGGGGTTGAGCCGGTTCACAAAGCTAGATTCGTAAAATAGCCTGCGAGCCTCCGGCATTCAAGACTATCCGTCGAGACGGCCGTCGCGGTGGAGCGCATGGGTGTAGCTCCGGTACGCCTCGGGGTGCGCCGTGTAGTCCTCGGCCCACCGCTCGAAGGGAGGGAGGGGAAGACGTTTCTCGATCTCCTCCACCACCATCATGGCGAACTGGAGGCGGTCGCGGGCGCTGAAGTCGAAGGACTGTCCCTCGAGGAGGGTGTCGACGGCGGCCTGGAAGTCGTCGGGGTCCACCAGGGTGATGAAGTGCGCCACCTGGTCGATCCGGTACGAGGCGTAGATGGAGCGGAGTTCGCCCAGGGTGCGGTTCTCGGCGGAGTCCTCGTCCTCTTCCCACTCGCCGGCCACTTCCCGGGAGTTGGTGGAGAGGATCTCGCGGAACCAGCGTCGGAGCTCGGGGGGGTCCGGGCGGTTCCGTTCGCGCGTGTGGAGGGCCGACGAGAGGAGTCCGCCCAGGAGTGGGCGTCCCAGGCCCCGGGCCTTCCGGTCGATCTCACCCTCCGCCTCCTCCATGAAGATGTCGGCGGTGCGGATCTCCTCGGAGTGGTCGTCTTCGCTCTCACCTCGCGGGCGGAAGGAGAAGAAGCCCTTCCACCGCCCGGATCGCTCCTGGAAGGTGACGAGGAAGCACGCCCAGTGCTCTCCCTCCAACTCGAGAAATCCCATCGATCGGCGGCGGAAATCGTCGGTCTGCATGCAGCTCCGGAGTCGAGCGGTTTGCCATCGAACGGTCGACGTGCAAGATCGCCCCTCGGGCGGGATCGGACAAGGAAGCCCCGGACTTGCCCCGACCGAGCGAAGGGCATTAACGTGGCGGTCCCCCTCGATTCAGGAGACGCCCCGATGCTGGGACAGACCGGAACCCGAAGCACTGCGCCCCAGGGCGAACTCGTCTATACCGGCACCCCCGAGGTGTCGCTGGAGCGTGCGGTGCTCCCCTACACCGAGATCGACGGCCCGTCGCTGGGCGGACGGCTCGAGGACCTGGGGATGGGGGTCGTCCTCGATGGCACCGATCCGGCCCACGCCGTGGTCATGGACCTGGGGAGCGGCGGACTCCGCCGGGCGGATCTCTCCGGTCCCGTCGTCCTCTTCGGATGGCTCTATCGTGGGGTGGTGGAGGCCCTTGCCGATGGAGGGACCTCGTGGTCCCGTGCCCTCCGACTCCTGGAGCGGACCGGGTTCACCCCGCTGACCCGCCCCCTCTACCTGCGGGTGGGCTTCCGGGACATGGTGGAGGACCTGGATTTCCACGAGGAGCTCGCCATCCGGATCACCCTGCCCGGGGGCGTCGCCCGGATCCACCTGGACTACGACGACGCAATCCTCCACATCCGGACCGGAAGCAGTGAGCGGAACGGCCTCCTGGAACGCACCCTCACCGAGGCCTTTGCCGGGCAGCCGATCCATCGCTCGAGCTCGGGGAGTGGCGTGGGGGCCCAGTCGTACGAAGTGGTCCTCCCCATGGCGCGAACCCCCGGGGAGCTGCGCCTGGAGCTCCGCCGACTCCGGCGCGGGGTCCTCCACCTCCTGCAGCGCTTCGAACCGGCCCGCTGGGAGGCGGTGCGGGAGGCACTCTCGGGGTTCGGGGAGCGGGATTCGCTCCGGCACCTGGAGGTGCGCCGTGGGGCGGGGCGGAGCTGGGTCCGTGGAGCGTCCCGGACGGGGATCTCGCTCCCCATCGCCTCGGGGCGGGCCCATTGAACGCCCGGAGCGCGAGCTGGTCTCGCCGACCCCGATCCGACACCCGGACCCCCGAGACCCTGCGCGGCCTCTACGAGCGGTATTGCGAGGTGGAGGCGGCCGAGCTCCTTCGCCTCCTTCCCAGAGAGGGGCTGCGCTCCCTCTGGCGCCACGGGATGGCCGACGAGCCTTCGGTGGACCGGATGCGGGAGATTGCCCGCGATGTCCTCCCCCTTCCCCCGTACGAGCTCTGGGTGCAGAGCTACCTGGACAACCGGCGGTCGTACCTGGATCGACTGGGGATTCCGGCGGCACCCTCCCGCCCCGACCCCGTCACCGTCTCCACCCGTCCCGTGCGGGAGGATCTCTGGGCGCACCTGAATCTCTCCCATCGCGACGGGGAGTGGTTCGGCTACATCAGCTTCCATGGACGGGGGAGCGGGCTCCGCACCACCGACATCTTCCGTGGCGAAGATCCGGCGGAAATCCGGGACCGATTCGAGGGCTTCACCGGCCCCACCCTCGAGGCCTTCCTCCGGTCGGTGGCGCCCTGACTCCGGTCATCGCCGGAGCATCGTGATCTTCTCTTTTCAAAAAAATCGTCGGACCGTGACCGGGGGAATCGAACGTTTCCCCCCCGGAAGGTGGCATGGCGTCTCGGATCTCTCTTAAAAATTCCAAAAAATCCAGTTGGCACTCCAGGGCGGAACACTTGAAAGTTGTTCTCGGGTGTATTCGTAAGTCGTTGCCATATAAACACTTGAGGGTTCACCCCATGATTTGGTGATTCTCGGGCGATCCCTTGCGCCCGATGAATTCACCTCCTATCATCGACCTTCGACTGGCCCACGGGCCGATTGATCGGGGTCCCCAGGGACCCGGGATCTGTCGGTCCGGCTTGCCCCCGAATCCGACCGCTCACCCCAAGCTTTTGGAATGACAACGCCTATGTGGGAGACCTGCTCCGTCCAACTGAATGTTCGCCTTCCACGAGAGCTTGCACGGCAGGCGGAGGAGGCGCAGGAACAAGATCCGGAATTCCTCAGCCGAGTCCTCCAGTACGGACTGACCCGGCGATCGGTCTATCGGCAGCTCCGTCGGCAGGACGAAAATGGGTCCGAAACCCAGGGGATGACCCCCACCTGAACTTGACGGATCCGGCACACCTCCTACAGCTTGAAGAGACCCTGAAGTCCATTTGGGTGTCCACAAGCTGGGGAGGAGTTGTGACGGGCAGCGCTGAAGGGGCTCCGCCACGTCGGGATCGTGAAGATCCGATCCTTCGAGCGAAGTATCTGGATTACTGCTCGGCCCGGGTGGCCGAAGCCCTCCTCCTCCTGTCTCCGGACGAGATCTTCCTCCTCGCACAGGACGAAGCCCGATCCCGGGCGGACTCCGACCTCGCCGGACTCTCGTACGAGCGGATGGTGCAGCTCGCCACCGAGCGGGTCTCCGCACGCATCACCCTCCCCACCTACCCGGAATGGATCGTCGCCTACCGCGAGGACCCCGCCCGCTTCGACCGGGAGATGATGGGACTCTGGGAATCAGAAGGGTAGATCGTCGTCCGGCTGGCTCATGTCGGGGCTGGATCCGCCACCGCCACCGCCGAAGTTGCCACCGCCCTGCTGGGTTCCACCCATGGTGGAGCCGAGCATGACCATCTCCAGGACGATGATGTCGGTCCAGTAGCGGACATTGCCCTTGTCGTCTTCGGTCTGGGAGTACTCCAGCCGGCCCTCGACGTAGAGCCGGTCGCCCTTGGTGACGTACTGTTCCACGATGTCGCCGAGCTTCCCGAAGAAGGTCAGGCGGTGCCACTCGGTCTTCTCCTGCTGCTGACCGGAGCGGTCATTGAAGGTCCGGTTCGTGGCGAGGGAGACCTTCGCCACCTTGGTGCCGGAGGGCGTGGTGCGGACCTCGGGGTCGGAGCCGAGGTTGCCGATGAGCATGACCTTGTTCAACGAACGAGACATCTGGGGAGTTCTCCTTGGCTTCTCGAGTGAGTGGACAACACGGTGAAGGTAGCCCTCGGGCGTGGGCGGGGAAATGGGGGGATGGGTCCTTGTACTTCGGCTCCGGAAGCTCCACCTTCTTCCTTTTGACCCCTGACGGAGCGTGCTGCCGTGGACCATGTCGGAATCACCCGCGACGAGCGGATCGCGACGATCACCATCGATCGTCAGAAGAAGCTGAATGCCCTGAATCCCGAGGTCATCGACGAACTGGGCGAGGCCTTTCGGTCGCTGGAGAACGATGACGCCATCGGGGCCGTCATCCTCACCGGGGCAGGGGAGAAGGCCTTCGTCGCCGGCGCCGACATCGGAGTGCTCGCCGAGATGGACTCCCTTTCCGGGGTCGAGGTGAGCCGCCAGGGTCAGGAGGTCTTCCGGGCCATCGAGCGCTCCCCCAAGCCGGTCATCGCCGCCGTGGGTGGATACGCGCTGGGGGGCGGATGCGAACTCGCCCTCGCCTGTCACCTCCGGATCGCCTCCGACAATGCGCGCTTCGGGCTGCCCGAGGTGGGACTGGGGATCATTCCCGGCTATGGGGGGACCATCCGCCTGGCCCGCATCGTGGGCCTGGGACGGGCGCTGGAGCTGACCCTCACCGGCGAGATGATCGGGGCCGAGAAGGCCGAGGCCATGGGGCTCGTCAATGCCGTCGTCCCGCAGGCCGAACTCATGGATCGGGCCCGGACCATGGCCGGGACCATCGCGTCGAAGGCGCCGGTGGCCCTCCGCATGGCGCTGGAATCGGTCTACCAGGCCCTCGATACCTCGACGGCCGAGGCGCTCCGGTACGAGTCCTCCCTCTTCGGCCTCCTGGCCTCCACCGACGACATGAAGGAAGGGATGGCCGCCTTCATGGAGAAGAGGAAAGCCGATTTCAAGGGATCGTGACCTGACTCCATGCTGACCCGCCTCCGGTTGACGGGATACCGGAATCTCGAGGACACCCACCTCGAATTCCCACCCGAGGGGGTGGCGCTCGTGGGGGCGAATGCCCAGGGAAAGACGAATCTCCTGGAGGCGATCCACTACCTGGAGATCTTCCGGTCCTTCCGGGGTACCCGCGATTCGCGGATCATCCGTTTCGGGGAGGACGTCTTCCGGGTGGAGGGGGTCGTGGGCGACCGAACTGTCGCCGCGGCGTACCAGCGGCGGGGGCAGGTCAAGAAGGTGACGGTGGATGGCGAGGAGCCAGCCCGGCTGGGCGATGCCATCGGCCAGGTGGCGGCGGTCCTCTTCACCCCCGAGGATGTCCGCATCGTCTCCGACGGGCCCGACGAGCGCCGGCGCTTCCTCGACATCCTCCTCTCCCTCAATGTGCCCGGGTACCTGGAGGCGCTCCAGCGCTTCCGCCAGGCCCTCTCCCAGCGGAATCGGGCCCTCCGGGAGGGGTCCGGCCGGGGCGCCATCGAGGCGTGGAATGGCGCCCTGGCCCGCTCCGGGGGGAAGGTGGTGGAGATCCGCGCCCGCTGGATCCACGAGGTGCGGCCCCGCTTCAGCGAGATCTTCGCCGGGATCTCCGGGGGCGAGGAGGCGAGCCTCGAGTACCGGGGGCCGGCGGAGGCCCCGCCATGGGAGGAGGCGCTCCTGGAGGGGCTCCTGGAGGGCTTCGAGGGCGATCGCCAGATGGGGACGACCCGGACCGGACCCCACCGCGACGACTTCCGCATCCACCTGGGGGCAGAGTCCCGCGACCTCCGGCACTACGGCTCCGGGGGGCAGAGGCGGACCGGGGCGCTGGTCCTCCGGATCCTCGAGGCCGAGACGGTGCGCCGCCGCCGGGAGCGGGATCCGATCCTGCTGCTGGATGACGTCTTCGCCGAGCTCGACCGCGATCGTTCGGTGGCCCTCATCGACCTCCTGGAGCGGACCGCGGCGGGGCAGGTCATCCTGACGGCGCCCAAGGAGGCCGACCTCTCCTTTCGCGCCGACCGCCTGGCGCGGTGGAGCATCCACGACGGAGTCATCGATGGCTGACGGACCCGATCGGATCGGTGAGCTCCTGGGCGGCCTCTTCAGGAAGTGGGGGCTCCAGGGGGAGCTGGAGCGCCAGAGCGCGCTCGAGCAGTGGGACGAGATCGTGGGTGAGGGGATTGCCCGGGTCACACGCCCCCAGGGGGTGGCCCGGGGCGTCCTCTACGTGGAGGTCCGCTCCAGCGCCTGGATCACCGAGTTGAACCTCATGCGACACGATCTCCTTGCGCGGCTGAACGCCGGGCGCTCGGAGGGCCGCATCGAGCGGATCGTCTTCCGGCTCGCCGAGGAGCCGGACGACATCTGAGTGGCCGCGGGAGGAATGGTCAGAAGGGCCCAAAGGCGTTAAATTTCAATATCTGTTCCACAACCTCGAACCCACCATGGGACCCCTCGATGGCTGATCCAAGACTCGACCCGAACCAGAACGACTACAATGCCGGACAGATCCAGGTCCTGAAGGGGCTGGAGGCGGTTCGGAAGCGGCCGGGCATGTACATCGGCTCCACCTCGAGCCGTGGCCTCCACCACCTCGTCTACGAGGTCGTCGACAACTCCATCGACGAAGCGATGGCCGGGCACTGTACCGGCGTCGACGTGACCATCCACAAGGACAACTCCGTCACCGTCATCGACGATGGGCGGGGGATCCCGGTGGATGTCCACCCCGTCGAGAAGCTTCCCGGGGTCGAGCTCGCCATGACGGTGCTCCACGCCGGAGGAAAGTTCGACAAGTCGAGCTACAAGGTCTCCGGAGGCCTCCACGGGGTCGGCGTCAGTGTGGTGAACGCCCTCTCGGTGGAGCTCGAAGTGGAGGTCTGGCGGGGAGGACGGCACTACCACCAGTCCTACGAGCGCGGCATCAAGACCAAGGAGCTCGAGGACCTGGGTCCCGCCGAGGGCACGGGAACCAGGGTCCACTTCCAGCCCGACCCCGAGATCTTCACCGAGACGGTCTTCAATTTCGAGACCCTCTCCTCCCGCCTCAGGGAGCTCGCCTTCCTGAACCGGGGGCTCCGGATCACCATCCGCGACGAGCGTCCGGAAGAGGAGCCCCTCGAGGAGGACTTCCGCTTCGAGGGAGGGCTCGCCGAGTACGTCGAGTACCTGCGCGGCGCGCGCCAGGCGGTGCACGAGGATGTGATCTACTTCGAGGCCGAGCGCCCCGAGGCGGAGATCGAGCTCGCCATGCAGTACGACACGGGCTTCTCCGAGAACACCCACACCTTCGTCAACAACATCAGTACCCACGAGGGGGGTGCCCACCTCACCGGGCTCAAGGCCGCGCTCACCCGCACCATCAACGACTACGCCCGCCGCAACAAGCTCTTCAAGAAGGCCGACGAGAGCCTGTCGGGGGACGATGTCCGGGAGGGGCTCACCTGCGTCCTCTCGGTCCGGGTCATGGAGCCCCAGTTCGAGGGGCAGACCAAGACGAAGCTCGGGAACTCCGAGGTCCGGGGCGCCGTCGAGAACGCGGTGAACGAGCACCTGGCCATCTGGCTCGACGAGAACCCCAAGTCGGCGAAGCAGATCATCGAGAAGTCGCTCCAGGCCGCCCGGGCCCGCGAGGCGGCCCGCCGCGCCCGCGACCTGGCCCGCAAGAAGAACGCGCTGGAGGGAGGCGTCCTTCCGGGGAAGCTCGCCGACTGTTCGCTCAGCGATGCCTCCCTCACCGAGATCTACATCGTCGAGGGAGACTCTGCCGGTGGCTCGGCGAAGCAGGGGCGTGATCGGTCCTTCCAGGCGATCCTCCCCATCAAGGGAAAGATCCTCAATGTGGAGCGGGCCCGTATCGACAAGATCCTGGCCAACACCGAGATCCGCGCCATGATCACCGCGCTGGGCACCGGGATCCGCGAGGAGTTCTCGCTGGACAAGGCACGCTACCACAAGGTCATCATCATGACCGACGCCGATGTGGACGGGGCGCACATCCGGACCCTCCTCCTGACCTTCTTCTTCCGCCAGATGCGGGAGCTCATCGAGGCCGGCTACATCTACATCGCCCAGCCTCCCCTCTACCGGATCGCCAAGGGGAAGCAGGAGCACTACGCCTTCACCGAAGACGAGCGGACCGAGGTGGTGAAGCGCCTCACCAATGGGAAGGGCGAGGAGGCGCGCGGTCTCAACATCCAGCGCTACAAGGGGCTGGGAGAGATGAACCCCGACCAGCTCTGGAACACGACCATGGATCCCGACGGCCGGACCCTCCTGCAGGTGACCATGGAGAGTGCCGCCGAAGCCGACTCGATCTTCTCCCGCCTCATGGGAGACGAGGTGGAGCCCCGGCGGGCCTTCATCGAGAAGAATGCCCGGTACGTCCGGAATCTGGACATCTGAGGTGCGGGTCGGGCTCGTCGCCTTCATGGCGCTCGCCTTTTCCGGATGTGCCACCGCGGCCGCACCGTCGCACCCGGTGCCCACACCCGCCCCGGAGGCGTCGGAGATCCCCAGGGAAGTCCCCGAGGGCGTCCTCCTCTTCCATGGCGACGGCACGCCGGCGGACTTCGACGAGATCGTCGACGCGGCCCGCTCGGCCGAGGTGGTCCTCCTGGGTGAGCTCCACGACGACCGGGTGGGACACCGGGCCCGCCATGCCCTCACCGCACGGCAGATCGACGCTGGCGATCCGGTGACGCTCTCGCTGGAGATGTTCGAGACCGATGTGCAGCCGGTGGTGGACGAGTACCTGGCGGGGATCATCACCGAGGACCACTTCCGGGCCGCCGCTCGCCCCTGGGTGAATTACGAGGACGACTACCGTCCCTACATCGAGCTGGCCCGGAGCCATGCGCTCCCCGTGATCGCCGCCAATCCCCCGCGCCGCTACGTGAACGCGGTGTCCCGCGAAGGCCCCGAGATCCTCGATTCGCTCTCCGAGGAGGCCCTCCGCTGGCTTCCGCCCCTCCCGTACCCCGAGCCCTCCGACGCGTACCGCCAGGAGTGGGATGCCCTCATGGGTGGCCATGGGGCCCACAACGGGGAGCGCCTCCTCCTCTCGCAGGCACTCTGGGATGCGGGGATGGCCTGGTCCATCGTGGGGGCGCTGGAGGAGGGCCGGCGGGTGATTCATGTGGCGGGTGCCTTCCATGTGGCCAACGGGACCGGGATCCCCGAGGCGCTGGAGCACTACCGGCCCGGCACGGAGGTGCTGACCATCGTCGGCTACCGGGTGCCCGAATCGGGGGGTTTCGAGCCCGAGGCCCATGCCGGCCTGGGAGATTTCGTCCTCCTCACGCCCCGCGACTGATGCCGATCTGGGTCTTCGGACACCGGAATCCCGACGCCGATGCCATCTGCTCCGCCCTGGCGTACACAGACCTCAAGCGTCGGACCACCGGGGGCGACTACCGGGCCGCCCGCTGCGGGAACTCCAATGCCCGGATCGATGCGATCCTGGACCACTTCGGGGTCGAGCTTCCGGTCTTCATCTCCGATGTGACCCCCCGCCTTCGGGACCAGATGGCCACCGAGGTCGTCCGCGTCGGTCCCCACGATACATGTGCCCGGGCGCTGGAGCTCATCGACACCCACGACATCCAGCTCCTCCCGGTAACCGAGGAGGACGGCCGGCTCCGGGGGGTCGTCTCCATCTTCCACCTGGGCCAGTACTTCATTCCGAAGTCGACCAGTGACCGGGACATCCGACAGGTCCACACCTCCCTCGATGCCATCCTCGGGGCCCTGGACGCCCAGGTCCTCCACCTGGTGGAGCCGGAGCGGACGGAGGACCTCTGGGTGCGGGTGGGCGCAATGGCCCTCGACTCCTTCCTCCGTTTCCAGACCGATGGCGAGATTCCCCCGGAGCAGTGCGTGGTGGTGGTGGGAGACCGGAGGGACATCCAGCTCAAGTCCATCGAGCTGGGGGTGCGCCTCCTGGTGGTGACCAAGGGGCTTGCGTTGGACGACGACGTCCTCGACGCCGCGAAGAAGGCCGGGGTGAGCATCATCTCGAGCCGGACCGACACCGCCACCACCGCGTGGACCATCCGGGCGGCCACCCGGGTCGACGCGGTGATGGACGAGCCCCCCGCCGCCTTCGCGGCACACGAGACCGTCGCCTCGGTCCGGCGGCAGACCAGCGACATGGGGCCGGCGGTCTTCATGGTCACCGATGACGAGGGGCGCCTGGAGGGCGTCTTCACCCGGCGCGACCTCCTCCGGCCCAGCCGGACCGAGATCATCCTGGTGGACCACAACGAGTTCTCGCAGGCGGTGCAGGGGGCAGACCAGGTCCGGATCCTCGAGGTGGTGGACCACCACCGGCTGGGCGACCTCCGCACCGCCGAGCCGATCCTCTTCATCAACCGCCCGGTGGGATCCACCTGCACCATCGTCGCCGACAAGTACCGGGCGGAAGGGCTCACGCCCAGCCGCGAGATGGCCGGCGTCCTCATGGGCGGCCTCGTCTCCGACACCCTGAATCTGAGAAGCCCCACCACCACCGAGCTGGACGGCGAGATCCTCTCCTGGCTCGAGGGGATCGCCGGGATCACCGGCACCGAACTCTCCGAGATCATCTTCTCGTCGGGGTCGGTGGTGGCCACCCGGGAGCCTGACGCCGTCCTCGCCCTCGACCGGAAGGAGTACGTGGAGGGCCGGTGGAACTTCGCCATCTCGCAGGTGGAGGAGCTGGGCTTCGAGGAGTTCTGGGAGCGTTCCGAGGTCCTGGCGGAAGCGCTGGAGGCGTCCCGCCGGAATGGCGATCTGGATTTTGCCGCGCTGCTGGTCACCGATGTGAAGAGCCAGGACTCGCTCCTGGTGGTGTCGGGGAGCCCCGAAGTGGCGGGAGCCATCTCCTACCCCACCGTGGGGGACGGCGAGGCCTTCCACCTCTCCGGGGTGGTCAGCCGGAAGAAGCAGCTTCTGCCCTTCCTGACCGGAATCCTGAAAAGGACCGAGTAGGGGCACACCGGGTAGGGGCGAGACACCCACCTCGCCCCGGAGCAACCCATGCGCATGCTCGTCACCGGTGCCACCGGCTACATCGGTGGCCGCCTTGTCCCCCGCCTCCTGGAGCGCGGTCACTCGGTCCGGGTCCTGGCGCGGGACCCCCGCAAGCTCCGGGGACGCTCCTGGGAGGAGAAGGTGGAGGTCCACAAGGGCGACCTCTCCGACTCCGAGTCTCTCAAGGGCATGGGCGACGGGATCGACGCCGCCTTCTACCTGGTCCACTCCATGTATGGGGGAGAGGACTTCGCCGCCCGCGACCGGAAGGCGGCCCGGAATTTCATCGAGGTGTGCCCGACCCTTCCCCTCCTGGTCTACCTCGGGGGGATCCTTCCCGATACCCCTCCCAGGTCCGAGCACCTGCGGAGTCGTGCCGAGGTGGGTGCCATCCTCCGCGAGGGCCTCCCCACCACCGAACTCCGGGCGGGACCCATCATCGGATCCGGCTCAGCCTCCTTCGAGATGATCCGCTACCTCTCCGAGCGGCTCCCGGCCATGGTGGCCCCACGGTGGATCCTGAACGAGGTCCGCCCCATCGCCGTCCGCGATATCCTCGCCTATCTGGTGGAGGCAGCCGAGGCCGGAGCGCCACTGGAGGTGATGGATGTGGGGGGAGAACTCCTGACCTTCCGCCAGATGATGGAGGGGTACGCCCGGGTCCGGGGACTGCGGCGGTGGATCCTGCCGGTTCCGGTCCTCACGCCGAAGCTCTCCTCCCACTGGGTCGGACTCGTCACCCCCATCCCCAACGCCATCGCCGCGCCCCTGGTGGAAGGTGTCGTCCAGCCGGTGGTGGGAGACCCGGGGCCGTCCCGGGCCCGTTTTCCCCAGATCGAACCGCTCCCCTATGAGCGCGCGGTCGAACTGGCGCTGGAGCGGATCCGCACCGGCGAGGTCACGACCCGGTGGAGTGGCGCCCTGGGGGGTGGAGAGACCTTCGAGCTGGAGGACCGGGAGGGGATCATGCGGGAGACCCGCTCCCTGAAGGTGGATCTTCCCCCGCAGGCCCTCTTCGACACCTTCACCTCTCTCGGTGGAGAGAAGGGGTGGCTCGTCTGGGGGTGGGCATGGGCGCTCCGGGGCCTTGTCGACCAGCTCGTGGGAGGGCCGGGGATCCGGCGGGGTCGGCGGCATCCGACGAAGCTGGACCCGGGCGAAGCCGTGGATTTCTGGCGGGTGGATGCGGTGGAGCCCGGACGACTCCTCAGGCTCAGGGCCGAGATGCGAGTGCCCGGGCGGGCCTGGCTCCAGTGGGAGGCGCTGCCGGAGGAGGGAGGGACCCGCCTGGTCCAGACCGCCCTCTTCGCGCCGGCGGGTCTTCCGGGGACCCTCTACTGGTATGCCCTCGTTCCCGCCCATGCCTTCATCTTCTCGTCGTTGATCCGGGCCATCGCGCGGGAGGCCGCCGCGGGAACTTGAATGCGCTCACAGGGTGTATAGCTATTGTGTAGGCAATGTCAAGAAACAATTGACATGGCCGAGAACCGTTCCTATATTGCAAAACGCACGGTTCACCCGTCCCACACTGGAGCGCAGATGCAGGCCTTCAACTCGGAACTCTTCCTCACCACCTCCGAGGCCGCCGAACTCCTCGAGGTCCATCCGTCGACGGTGAAGCGGTGGACCGATGCCGGGGAGCTCGTCTCGGACAAGACCGAGGGGGGGCATCGCCGGATCTATCTTCGGGACCTCCTCGAGTTCAATGGGGGGACCTGGCTCGCACCCTTCACCCCCTTCGAGTCCCATGTCTGGCTGGCGGTGCGCGACGCACTACGGCACGATGACTATGCACGGATCGTCTCGCTGGCGTACGGCTGGCTCCTCCGGGGGCACGCCGGCCGGATCTCGGCACTGGTCCGTGACCTGGGATCCCGTCCGGATCTTCCCTTCGAACGGCTCTGCGACGAGGCGATCCAGCCCCTCATGGAGGAGGTGGGCATGGCGTGGCGCGATGGGCGGCTCCGGATCGGCGAAGAACACCTGGCGAGCCATGCGGTCATGGAGGGCCTCTTCCAGCTTACCCGGGACGAGAGCCGCGACGACGCTCCGGTGGCCGTCGTGGGCTCCATGGAGGGGAACCGGCACGAGATCGGGGCCCTCTGCATCCGTATCCTCCTGGAGCGGGCCGGGTGGAAGGTCCACTTCGTCGGGGCCGACACCCCGCCGGACGAATTCGCGGCGCTCCAGCGTACGCGAAAGGCCGACCTGGTCTGCGTCTCCTTCTCTCCGGCCTGTCCGGTGGGACAGATGCGCCGGTGCTTCGAAGTTCTCTCGGAGTTCTATCGCCCCGAGCGGCCGTACGACCTGGTGTTCGGAGGGAAGGGGACCGATGCGGTGGAGGACGAGGGACCCTTCCGGGCCTTCCGGATCTCCCCCGGAGTCGAGGGTTTCTCGGCCTGGATCCAGAAAAGGTGACGTGGCATCGCGGACCGGTCGGGTGGGGGCTCTGGGCCCTCCTGCTCTTCACCCTGGCGGCGCTGGTGGGCTATGCCGTCTTCGGGCTCCACCCCGAGCGCATTCCCGAGTCCCTCATCGGCTTCTGGAGGATCTCCAACGCCTTCTTCGCCCAGACCCACATCCTCCTGGGCGCCGTCGTCCTGGGGATTGCGCTGGTGCACTGGGCGGGTGTGTCATGGCTGCCCGCCTTCGGTGCCGTCTACCTCATCTCCTTTCTCGCCGAGTACTTCGGGACGGGGTATGGGATTCCCTTCGGGCTCTACGAGTACACCTCCCTCCTGGGATACAAGATCGGAGACCGGGTTCCCTGGCTGATCCCCCTCTCCTGGTTCCTGATGGCCCTTCCGGCCTGGATCCTGGCCCGTCGGACCTTTCCCGAGTCGGCGCTCCCGCGGATCCTCTTCGCGGCAGTGCTCCTGACCCTCTGGGACCTGGCCCTGGACCCGGCCATGAGCTACCAGGCGCCCTACTACTGGGTGTGGGCGGACACCGGGCCGTATTACAAGATGCCCTGGATCAACCTGGCGGGCTGGCTGGGGACCGGGGTCCTCCTCATGGCCGCCATGGAGAGCCTGGGGGTCCGGAAGTGGGCCACGGAGATCCCCGTCCGTTTCGCCCTCGCCTATTACGGGCTGACCCTCCTCATGCCCCTGGGCCTCATCGTGGTGGACGGCCTCTGGATCGCCGTCGTCGTCACCCTTCTCGCCTACCTCGCCGCGTGGCTCTTCCACCGGCGCCTCCACCGGGAGCGTCCGGCATGATCGAGACTGTTCGTCAGGGTTTGACCCGGGCCGCGCGCTACTTCGAGGACCTTCCGGTGGGCTCCATCGACGGGAAGCTCCTCCGTCCCCTGGTGGCGTGGACCGCCGGCGGGTACACGGTGGAAGACCCTCCGCCGGAGGAGTTCTGGTTCGGAGCCCTGGCCATCCAGATGGTCCACGAAGCGTCGCTCCTCCACGACGACATCGTTGATGGCGCGAGTCACCGGCGGGGAGAGCCGGCACTGGTGGCCGAGCGGGGCGTCGCGGTGGCCCTCATCGAGGGGGACCACCTCCTCACCGCCGCCTACCGGGTCGCCGCCCGCACCGGCTCCATGTCCTTCATGCGCGCCTTCACCCGGGCGGTGGAGCGGACGGTGGCCGGCGAGAAGGCCCAGGGGCGGGCCCGGGGGCGGATTCTGGACGAGGACGAGTACCAGGCCATCGTCCGGGGCAAGTCGGGGGAGCTCTTCGGATGCGCCGTGGCCCTCTCGGCATGTCTCCGGGGAGAGGATCCGGAACCGGGCATCGAGGTGGGTCTCCGCCTGGGCTGTCTCTACCAGCGGGTCGACGACTTCCTGGATCTCTGTCCCGATGCCGCCCTGGGGAAGCCGGCGCTCCAGGACCTGGCCCAGCGGAAGTGGACCTGGCCCCTGGGGATCGTCCCCCTCGAGGCCTTCCC
>SLSF01000071.1 GCA_007130605.1 Gemmatimonadota bacterium
GCCCCCATCGCCTCGAACTTGCTTACGTACTTGAGGCCGTGATCGGGAAGGACGGTCACCACGGTCCGACCGGGTGCACACATCTCCAGCGCGGCGTGGAGGTTCAGGCCGGAGCTGCCCCCGATGCACCACCGGGTCCTGCGGGCCACTCTCTGGACCATCTGGAAGGCCTCGCCGTCGGAGACCTCGACCACGTCGTCCACTACCGACGGGTCGAAGTTGCCCGCCGCCCGGCGCTTTCCCACGCCCTCGACCTTGAAGGGCTCGTAGGCGTCGGGCTCGCCGGTGCGGACCACCGAGGCGAGGGAGGATCCGATGGGATCGGCCAGGACCACCCGGACCTGTCCTCCGGTGCGGGCCTTCAGGGTCCGGCCGGTGCCCGAGAGGGTGCCGCCGGTGGAGGCTCCGGCCACGAAGTGGGTGATGTCGGGGGCCTCGGCCAGGATCTCGTCGGCCAGGGCGCCGTAGGAGCGGGCGTTGGCCGGATCGGCGTACTGGTCCACCATGCATCCTTCGCCCCGGGCCGCCATCTGGCGGGCGGCCTTCTCGTAGTCATCCTCGACCACGACGACGGTGGCGCCGTAGAACTCCGCCATGGCCCGCTTCTCTTGGGAGCACTTGTGGTTGGTGACCACCGTGCACGGATGCCCCTCGGCCCCGCACGCCGCCGCCATGGCCGCCGCGGTGTTTCCAGACGAGGGCACGAGGACGGGGGCTCCGGGCGCCAGCCGCCCGTCCTGCCGGGCGCTCTCGAGGAGTGCGCCGGCGATACGGTCCTTGATGGAGCCGGTGGGGTTCAGGAATTCGGCTTTGGCGAGGAGGCGGGACGGTGGTGCGGTGGGGCTGGACGGCTGGAGACAGGAAAGATCGAGGAGGGGTGGGCGGGGGTGCATTGGGTCCGAGGGGTTGGATGCGATCAGGACCCCTTGATGAAGGGACGATGGGGGGTGGGGGTCAAGGGTAGTGGAGGGGCGACGGCTCCGGAACGCCGCCGGTGTGTCGACCAGACGACTGTATGCGCCGCAGTGGGCGGTTCCCTATCATGGAGGGAAATGGAGTGCTCCACCGCTCACGCCCGACCCGAGGTTTCGCCATGCTTTCTCCCGTCGTCCGTGCCTTCCTTCTCGTGGTGGTCGTGGTGGCGCCGGCGCTGGCCCAGGAGCCGCAGCCCCGGGACGCCCGCCTTGTGGTCCACTTCGACGAGTACGCCCTCCCGGGAGACGAGCGGATGGGGATGCTCGGCGGGAGCCTCCTCTACGAGGCCCGCCCCTGGCTCCTGCTGGGGCCCTCGAGCTACGGGGCCCTCACGGGAGAGCGGGGCGGCTTCATCACCCTGGGGGTGGCCGGCGAGGCGGAGGCTTCGCTCACCGAGCGGCTGGGGGTGCGGGGCGGCGCCTTCGTGGGAGCCGGAGGGGGCCGGGGCGGGGTGCACCTGTCCGGGGGCGGGCTCATGCTCCGGGGCTACCTGGGGCTGGCGGCGGCGCTCCCGGGGATCCGGGTGACCGGTGGGGTGAGCCATGTGGACTTTCCGAACCGGGGGTCGATCCGGGGGGCGCAGGGCTACCTGGGGGTGGAGTATCCCTTCCGGGCGCTGGTGGTGGACGACTGGATCGCAGGGGGCGTGCGGGGCACGGGGCCGGCCTCCCGGTCGGAGTTCGCGACGGTCTACCGGCGGTACTGGATTCCCGACGGAGTGGTGCGCGACGACGGGGTCTCTGCGCAGCCGGACCGGATGGGGCTCCTGGGGGTGGAGTGGCGCCGGCGGGTCTCGGAGCGGGTCTTCGTCAAGATCGAGTCCGAGGGGCACATGAGCGGGGGGAGCGAGGGGTACATGCAGATCTTCGGCGGGGTGGGTTATCGGGTCCCCCTCGCCCCGTCCACCGAGGTGCGGCTCTCGGGGGCGGTGGGGGTGGCCGGCGGAGGTGGGGTCGCCACCGGGGGCGGGCTCCTGGTGGATGGCAGCGCCCTGGTGCAGCAGGCACTTCCCGGGGGGCTCTTCGTGGCCGCCGGTCCGTCGTGGATCCGGGCGCCCGACGGCGACTTTCGTGCCCGGGGGCTCACCGCCATGGCGGGCTACGACTTCGAGACGCCCCGCCTGGGGCCCGATGGGCGCGCGGTGGGAGACCTGCTCGACTTCGAGGCGCGGCACCTGAGGGTGCGGGCGGTGCACCAGAGCTACCTGCAGGCGTCCGACGACTGGCGGTCGCACCACGCTCACCTCGATGTGCATCTGCTGGGGGTGAAGCTCGATTACCGGATCGCCCCGGCGTTTTTCCTGACGGGGCAGGGGATCGCGGCCCACGAGGGGCAGGCGGGTGCCTACATGGCGGGGCTCGTGGGGGTGGGGACCCGGCTACCGCTGGCGGGGCCGGTGCTCCTGGAGCTCGAGGCTCTGGTGGGGGCTGCGGGGGGTGGGGGGCTCCGCTTTGGTGGCGGGCTGGCCGGGCAGGTGAATGGGGCGGTGGTGGTGGCGCTGCCGGGGGCCCTGGAGCTGTCGGCCGGCTACGGGCGAGCCGAGGCGCTTCGGGGCGATTTCGCCGCCCATGTGGTGGATCTGTCGCTGGGCTACCGGCTCACGGTTTTTGGAAGGGGCGCGGGATCAGGCTCGAGCCGATAGGGGTTGCGCCTTGACACTGTAAAGGATGGAGTCTGTGTTGGCTGCATGGGCCCCCACCTTTGGTGGCCCCCGGCGCGGGGACGCTCGCGAACGGGGCTGCAATGGCCCGCACCTTCGGGGGCACCCGTCGCGGGGACGCTCGCGTAGGAGGGGGTGGTCGGGGGCGGCGCTCGCTCCGCTTTGGTGCGCTTGGCGTTTTTCATTTCCGCATGATGTTCGGCTGCGCACCAAAGAGGCCCCGTGACGGGTGCCCCCGAAGGTGCGGACCTGGCGGAGGTGGGGATGTCTCGGGGGTTCGAGCCGCTATTCTCCGGCATCGGGTTGGTGCCGAAGCTGCATCGGGCCGGTCAGCTCGATCGTGCCGCAGCTCACGAGCGTCCAGATTTTTCTTCGGAGGTCCTGTTCCGTGACGTGCGATAACTCCGAGCGCGCGTCCGCATAGAGCTGGCTGGGAAGAATGCCCACGCCCCGGACCTTCTCCAGGATGAAGCGCTCCACCTCTTCCGATTGTTTGGCCTGCATGTCGCCTCCGCCGAAGGTGCACTTTCCACACGGCCCTGCTACTCGGGCGGCAATCCGTCGCTGGGCTACCGGCTCACGGTTTTTGGAAGGGACGCAGGACGAGACTCGAGCCGAGAATGAACCGGGAGCCGGCACCATCGCCGCCGGTGAGGCCGCCCATGCCGGCGGTGGCGGCGATGCGGTGGTCCTGGAAGGGGGTGACCGATGCGCCCACGAACACGTCCTGCCCGGTCCATTCGGCGATGAGGGCCAGGGGCGCCGCAATGCGCAGGGAGGCCGCGGCGAAGAGTCCCGCGCGATCGAGCCCCTCCCTGAGATTGTCGGCGGACTGGAAGCGACCGCTTCCGACCCCGATGGTGACCATTCCCTGCCCGAAGTGACCGGGCACGTCGGCCTGCAGGTCAAACCACCGGCTCACCACGGCGTAGGCGCTCGACGGCGCCCGGGGGCCTCCCCAGCGGTGGACGCCCTCCCAGCCGATGCCCACCGCGAAGTCGGCGGGAAGGTGCCGGCTCAGGTGCACGTCGACGGCCCCGCGGCCGGGGATGCGGGTCGAGGGCGCGCTGAAGGAGTTCACGGCCACCTGCACCCCCACCCACCGCCGGGGGTCGCCCAGCCCGAAGCCTGCGCCGGCCACGGCCACGTCCCGGTCGCGGTCCAGGTACTGGTAGGCGCCACCGGCGAAGAGCTCTCCCCAGCCGAGCCCCGGGGCCACGGGAATGGTGGCCGCGAGCCCGGGAACGACCCAGGGTTCGGACTCTTCCGAGGGCCGGGCGTCGCCTCCGTCGAGGGGACGGTTGGCGGCGAAGCTCCGGTCATGGAATCCCGCGGGCAGGCTCTGGGCTGCGAGCGGCAGGACCAAGAGGAGGAGTGCGACGGGTGCCAGCACGCCTCCTCGAATGAGGGGGGTTCGGGTCAAGGACTCCTCAGGTCCATCAGGTGGCTCATGCCGAAGATCAGCCGGGCCCCGTCGCCGGCGCGCCCGGTCAGGTCCGAGACTCCTGCGGTGATGGCCAGGCCGTGGTCGCGAAAGGGGGTCATCGATGCCGCCAGGGTCAGGTCCTGGCCGGTCCATTCGGCGATTCCGGTGAGCGGCGGCGCCAGGCGCACGGCCGCGCTCCCGAAGACTCCTACGCCCCTGCGGTCGGCCACGAAGTCGGCCTCGCTCTGAAAGCGTCCATCGCCCACGCCCAGCGAGACCACGGTCTGGAGCGGGTCGGCGCCGGGCACGGCAAGGTGGAAGGCGCGGCTTCCCACCACGTACCGGCTTGAGCCGCTGTCACGATCGGTGCCTCCCCAATGGAGCGCGCTCTCCCATCCGGCCGCCAGGGCCCACCCGCCCCCCAGCCTCCGGTGCAGGTGCATGTCGACGCCTCCGCGGTTCCAGAAGCCCGACGACGAGGTGCTGAACGAGATCACGCCCACCTGGAGCCCCAGCCATCGGTCCGGGTCTCCCAC